>NZ_BAAJLP010000018.1:0-116745 GCF_057547795.1 Alteromonas sp. 4NH20-0104
CCACCACAGTGAGTTAAACGGTGTCGAAACACCACGCGCCATGCCCGGCGCACCACACCACAAAAAAGGCCGCTTTATGCGGCCTTCAGCGATTAATTTCTGGCAATAGAGTCTTCAAACTCGTCATCAAACCAGCGCTTGATCATGTCTTTCTCATAACGGAAAGGATCGCTGCTGCGTGCGCGGCTGATACGGTTCATAAAAGCCATTTCCTTAATGTTAACCTCGGCAGACTTCACCACTTTGTTACCTTCTTTCAGCTGATAACTAAATTCCATCCGCGGGATATACACCGTATCAATAATACGAATATCAAAAGCCCCCGCGCGCATGGTCGGCCACACTTCTCCGGCCAAATCCAGATCGGTAACGGTTACTTGTAGAGTTTGCCCTTCCGGCAGCGCTTCAGCCAATTTGTTGAAGTATTTGTCCAGCGAGTTAAAGACACGATTACGAAAACCTTTGCGTGATTCGTTACTGGGTCTGACATCGGTATACGACTTGGGATCTTGCCAGGTAATTTCGACTTTCGCCGGCGCTTCAGCCGACTCGACGGTGCTTTTCTGTGCCATGCTGACGCCAGAAAACGCCATTAGCGCAGGTACAAGCAACCACGACACTGATTTATTTCGCATTACAGAATCCCCCGAGGATTTAGTTCGAAATCAAAGTATATACGTACTGTTAGACTGATTAGAACAACTAAACCGCAAAAAGTTTAACCGTATGTCCTGTGTAACAACCTAGCAATCTTTACCTGAACCGGGGGTGAACAGGGGTATCAACTATTTTGCGTGTCTGAATACAAAACCGGTGAGCGGCGAATTTCAGAGCAAAACGAGTGTAACGTTACACCATGGATGTACGGATTTCGGTCTGAGTTTTCACAATAAGCATCGTAAAATTGCAACGTGCGAACCCGCGAAGACAATACCGTATCGAGGTACTCTTTCTGGTACGGACGCATTGCCGAGTACTGAACTGCCAGGCTGTCTTTAATTTCAGCCAGCTGCTGGCGCTCTTCACGCGTAGCTATCTCTTCCATCCAGTCGCTCAGGGTAACCTGAACGTCAGATAGCAAATACTGAACAAAAGGTAGCTGTAATACCACTACCAAAATAGCGATTTCAATGATAACAGCGATTGAACGAAACATGCTTTATACTTCTCCCAAACTATTGAGCTAAGTTTACCCCACGTCTAACCGGTTAATAAGGTATGTGTTTTATACCTGGTTATTAAGAGTTATAGCTGTACAAAGTAGTTCAATTTTTAATCTAAACCCGTTATCGCTTCCATGGCACCAAGTGTGTACACCGAAAAAATGCGTTACACTGTCGCCGCGGCGAATCAGACTGCGATTGATCTATATTAAGTAAAATTAATATATGACAGGTATACTGCTGCCGTAATCATGTTTAGCTTCAATGAAGGTAGTCCCATGAACGATCAGATCCCGGTGAAAAATGTTACTCCGGTCAAAGTTCACAAACCCGAAAAACTCGATGAGTCGAAACGCTACACGGCACGGGACCGAATTTATGTGCGTTCGGTAAAAGGCCCGCTGGAAAATTTCCGCCGTTTTTTCGGATTCTTTTTTATTGCCTTGTTCGTCGCCATTCCGTGGATCCAGTATGACGGTCATCAGGCTGTACTACTGAATATCGTCGATCAGCGCTTTACCATTTTCTCACTGACCCTGTGGCCCCAGGATTTAACCCTGCTGGCGTACATTTTTATTGTTTCTGCCTTTGCGCTGTTTTTTATCACCACCTTTGCCGGCCGTGTGTGGTGTGGGTTTATGTGTCCGCAAACCACCTGGACCTACATATATGTGTGGTTTGAAGAGTTTTTCGAAGGCAACCGCAACAAGCGCATCAAACTGGACGAGCGCCCGATGGACTTCGACAAGTTCTGGCGCAAAACTGCTAAACATACGGCCTGGGTACTGGTTGCATTACTCACCGCAATGACCTTTGTTGGTTACTTTACGCCGGTTGCGCAGCTTTACATTGACGTTTTCACCCTGAATACCAGTTTCTGGGCTGGCTTCACCATTATTTTCTTCACTGTATGTACTTATGGTAACGCCGGGTGGATGCGCGAAATCATGTGTACTCACATGTGCCCTTACGCCCGCTTTCAGTCGGCCATGTTCGACAAAGATACTTTCACCGTATCCTACGATGCCAGCCGCGGCGAGCAGCGCGGGCCACGTTCTCGTAAACTGGCCCATGAAAATCTGGCTGACAAAGGCCTGGGTGAGTGTATCGACTGTAACCTGTGTGTACAGGTATGCCCTACCGGTATCGACATCCGCAATGGTTTACAGTACGAGTGCATCAACTGTGGTGCCTGTGTCGATGCCTGCAACGGCGTGATGGAAAAAATGGATTACCCCAAAGGCCTTATCAGCTTTACCTCAGAGCATGAACTGGCCGGCGGTACCACCCATATCGTGCGTCCCAAACTGGTAGGCTACCTGGTGGTACTGCTGGTAATGTGCGGTCTGTTGGTAGCCGATATCGTGACCCGGGTGCCCCTGGAAGTGGATATTATTCGCGACCGTAACTCGCTGTATCGCGAAAATATGAACGGCGATATTGAAAATGTCTATACCCTCAAGGTACTCAATAAGTCACAAAGTGAGCACACTTATACAATTAAGGTAGAAGGTTTGCCTGAATACGAGTACATTGGCGAACAAGTTGTTACCGTGGGTGGCGGCGAGGTATACAGCTTACCTGTATCTGTCGCAACTGATCCCTACAACCTGTCTGGCCGGGTCACTGAAATATACTTTAATGTTTCCACCACCGAAGCAGACGGCACTGTTGTAGAGGTTAGCGAGCCATCGAAATTCCTTTATCGATAAACAGGCCTTAATGTGAGTGACTTTACCTTTGCCGAACTGTCACCCGATATGATCCTTGCCGCACTAGAACAGTGCGGCATTTTTCCTCAGTCAGGACTCCTTGCCTTAAATAGCTACGAAAACCGGGTTTACCAGTTTTTAAGTGACGAACAAAAGCGTTACGTAGTGAAGTTCTATCGCCCGCAACGATGGACTAACGAGCAAATCCTCGAAGAACATGCATTCAGTCAGGCGCTGGCCGATGCAGAAATCCCGGTTGTCGCCCCCCTTGCGCAGCAAGGCGAAACCCTGCATTTTGCCGGACAGTATCGCTTTGCCCTGTTCAATTCGGTGGGCGGCCGCCAGTTTGAACTCGATAACCTCGACCACCTGGAATGGATGGGCCGGTTTATCGGCCGGATGCACAAGGTGGCCAGTAGTGCGCCCTTCACGCATCGTCCCACCATGGATATTGAAAGTTTTCTCGACAAACCCCGCCAAACTCTGGCCAACAGTTCACTGTTACCCGAATCACTGCACACCGCATTTTTCACCATACTCGACCGGGTCATTGAGCTAACCAAGGAGCAATACAAGCCGGGTAAGCTCATTCGGCTGCACGGCGATTGCCATGCCGGGAATATTCTGTGG
Organism: Alteromonas sp. 4NH20-0104; assembly: GCF_057547795.1. Taxonomy (NCBI): domain Bacteria; kingdom Pseudomonadati; phylum Pseudomonadota; class Gammaproteobacteria; order Alteromonadales; family Alteromonadaceae; genus Alteromonas; species Alteromonas sp. 4NH20-0104. The sequence continues at coordinate 3,506 of NZ_BAAJLP010000018.1, forward strand.
CGCGATGGCCCGATGTTCGTCGACCTGGACGACAGCCGCATGGGCCCGGCTGTGCAGGACTTGTGGATGATGTTAAACGGCGATCGTGCGCAGCAGCAGATGCAGCTAGAAACACTGATTGAATCCTATGAGGAGTTTTGTGAGTTCGACAACAAAGAACTGGCGCTCATGGAGCCCTTACGCGCTATGCGAATGGTGCATTATATGGCGTGGTTGTCCGATCGCTGGCAGGACCCGGCATTTCCCCGGGCTTTTCCCTGGTTTGCGGAACATCGTTACTGGGAGCAGCAGATCCTGGCTCTGAAAGAGCAGTTTGCTACGTTGCAGGAACCGCCATTGTCCTTGGTGCCTTACTGAGCACACTACCAACAAGGCGCAATCAATAAGCTCGAAATACACAAGCCGGAGAATTATTCCCCGGCTTTTTTATTGCTGAGCGCTTCAATTTGCTGTTTATCCGCCAGCGCATCGAAAGCGCCGTAGCGAGACACCGCAATAGCACCACACTGCGTAGCAAAGCGCAAAGACGCCAGAATATTCTCAAAGTTTGCCACCCAGTGAGTAAACGATGCTTTATCTTGTAGTTCGCCGGCCAAAGTAAATAAAAAGCCTCCCACAAAAGCATCACCTGCCGCAGTAGTATCGACCACCAGCGTTTTCGGTGTGGGATAGGTACCATCAGTGTCCCGGGTATAAAACGCTACCGGGTTAGCACCGTCGGTAACCAGGATCAGCGATACGCCATTATCCAGCCAGCTTTGTATGCTCGCCTCTACATTGGCTTCGCCATATAACTCCACCAGCTCTTCATGACTGGCTTTAATCATATCTACTTTGGCAGCCGTCTCACTAATGAGTGCCGGCGCCAGGGCGGCATCGTCCCAGAAAGCCGGGCGCAGATTGATATCCAGACATAAAATACTGCCGGCATCACGAAACTGGCTCAGCGCATTTTCGGTTACCTTACGCAATCCCGGCGTACTTATCGAGCCTGAACAAAAACTGATAATACGAGGCTCGGCAAACAGCGAGGGCTCCAGGTCGGCCTCGGATAAATCAGTATGAGCAGCGTTATCAATATAGAAATCGAAAGAACGTTCTCCGCTATCATCCAGCCCAACAAAAGCCAGCGCCGTTTTACCCTGTTCAGAAAAGCCGGTAAACCGGGTACTAACACCCAACTCTGCCAGCGTGCGATACAGGTATTCGCCAAATTGATCCTTGCCGAGCTTACCGAATAACCCGCTGTTGCCCCCCAGCTTGGCGACGGCAACCGCTACATTGGCAGGTGCCCCACCGGCGAATTTTTTAAAACTCTCGGTAGCGCCTGTAGCATCCAGCTCTTTAGTTGAAAGCATATCTATTAATGCTTCGCCCATACATAAAACCTGCATTTGTTTTCTCCTGTTGGATGTCAGAGAAGTATGAAATTAGTCAAAAAGTAACCCGGCGAGATCCACGTCGAAGCGTAAACCAGCCACCCAGGCATTGTCTAAGTCTTCAACACGCCCTCTTTCATTAAACTGGTCCGGATTTACAATGTAGTGGATATTCGGCTGCACGCGAATGTGATCGCCAAACTGCATACCATAGCTCAGCTCCATCATAAGCTGATACCCCGCTGGCAGACCGTTGCCGCCGTTGCTCTGTCTCAGCAGTGTCTGGTCCTCTAGTGCTTCATCACTGTAGTCCTGACGGGTGATCACAAAGCCAATGGTATCGGTATCGCGACCGGCAAAGGTACCATGTTTAACAAAACCGGCTTTCAGGTAATAATCCTGAGTTAGCTCGCCCTCAATACCAGTTAGTACCGCGCCAAATAGCGTCAGGCGGCGACGGGAATTTAAATCCGGGCGCAGGACGGTTTGCTCAAACCGGGCAAATACACCAGAGCGGCCGTTTTGAGTGACATAGTTCTCGCCACTAATGGCTGCGAGGTTGCCCTCAGCATCACGGGACGGATCCGCGTAGTCAGCACCATCGTACCAACCACCCACTTCATATCGGCGTGGATAGTCGTCATTATCCCAGGAGGTTTTATAACCCAGCGTTACGGGCACCACTACGCCGGTGGAGTCTGCAATACCCCAGTCAAAGCCGTGATCGCCATCACGCTGATGAGCGGTATTCTCTTCATAGACGCCGGCATGTAAATACACTTTATCATTGAACCAGAACTTGGCGTGCCCGCCCCAGCTCGACACCGGCCACCAGGTAAAATTACTGGTACGAAACACAAAAGTGGGGTTGCCACAGGCGGAGTTAGTCTGGAAGTACTGGCAAAGCTCGGAGCCTAAAAACGAGATGTTGGCTACCGTTCTGCCGGCTTCTACCTGCAACTGTCCGTCAAAGAAAGACGTCTCAATGGTAAAGCGGGCCAAGCGAGAATTCTGGCCACCGTAGATTTCCTGCACGGAGGTACTGTTACCAATGTAATTCTGCGCCAGGTTCTGGCCATGTCGGTTAGTAAAAGCAACGTGAATGCGGGTGTTGTCCCACCCGACCGCTTTGTCCATATCGATATCTGCGCCAACAAATATTTGACCGGCATAAGCGCTTCCGCGCTGCTTGCCGCCTTTCACATTAGCCGCCGCTTCGCCGGTATAACTGGCCAGCCAGTCGATATAATCCTTTTGTGCGGCCTGTGCTGGCACAGAGATACACCATGCCAGGAGCCCACTGGTGATGGCACCATAAACCGATTTGGCGATCCCGCCGCGCGGTAAGGACCAGGATAAGTCGATATTTTTTAAGCGCATTTATGTCCCTCATGGGGGTGAGATTTTACAAACACCACGATCACACCCTGTTAACAGTAAGTCAGGGGATCGCAATTTAATGCAGCTTAAATATTAAATCAACTTTATTTATTTATTAAATTTACAAACTGTATTGGGCCAGTAAGGGGAGATTTGCACAGCCAAGGGCCCTTGCATCGGCGCCCACAGAGCCCGACAATAGCCGTAGTGGCGATAATCCGCGGCAATCTGCTTTCGCCAGTAATTGCTCACATTTATGTAACAACGCCTGCTTAACAGCATCGGGGACAGCGCCTTCAATCACCACTGCATCCAGGTCAAGAAATGCATGAGCACTGATGGCAGCCTGCACAATTCCCTCGGCCGCCACGTCCAGCCAATCGGCCACCTCGGGCAAATTCTCCGGCCAGATGGGATGCCGGCCGTGTAAAAAAGCGGTATCAACACCCGTTTGTTTAAGCGTTTTTTCCAGTCGGTGAAGTGAAGCACTATCGAGTAACTGAGCGTTGCCTGAACCAGCCAGTACCGGCAGAGAACCCACCGCGCCGGCATTGCCGCTTCGGCCAACATGGAGCTTGCGGTTAAGCACCATTCCACCACCGATAAAGGTGCCCACAAAGCAATACAAATAGTCGCTAAGCTCGCGGTGCTGCCCAAACCAAAGCTCTGCAGCACAGGCGGCAATATCATCGTTGCACAGATACACCGGCAGCTCGGTAAACTCCTGCACCGCGGCCAATACATCAAACTCTTTCCAGCGCGTAAGTTCATCTTCCGGCGCGCCGGCCTGCTCACTCCAGCGCCATATCTCAAAAGGCATGGCCACCCCGACACCACTGACTCTGCTGACTTCCTCTTCATCGAGGGCCGACAAAATGGCTCGTAACCCTTTTTGGGTAAAGCGCTGCATCGCTTCAATAGCCGGGAAATCCCAGTGCTCACACAGTGAAGCTCGCACATTGCCCAGAAAATCAATCAGCGATATCTGCATACTGCGACGGCCAATTTTAATACCCAGCCCGAAAGCGCCGTTGGCTCGCAGCGAGAACGGCACGCTGGGCTGACCACGCTTGCCTCGATGGGGTTCACCGCGCTGCAACAAGCCATCGTGTTCGAGCCGGTTGATGATCACCGTGGCAGCCTGGGCTGACAGCCCTGTTTGTTTGGCAATCTGTGCTTTAGGGAGTTGTTGGTGCTGGCGGATAAGAGTCAGAATTCGTCTTTCATTCAGCGCTCGCAAACCTGACTGGCCCTTGGGTACAGCACTTCTTTGCCATACCGGCAGAGGCTCATTCGATGTTGCTTGAATGGTTTCAGACATAACACTTCTCTTATTTTTCCTTAAATCAACAATGTATAGTAGTCCTTCAGAAGCCCGGTGCAAAGCCCTGCTGAACATCAGGCTTAAAACCCCCTTGAATCAAAAGAAAACAAATTAAATAAATTTTGTTGATTTATTGACACGAAAAATTTTTGTTGCTTAAATCACTTAACTAATTTTTTACATAACGAGGCTTATCGTGCAAAAACGCGCGCCATTGGTTTCCAGAGAAACACTGCTCCCTTTTATTCTGCTCACCATCTGTTTTGCTGCCTGGGGTGTTGCCGCCAATATGACGGACCCTCTGGTTAAAGTGTTTAGTAAAATCTTTACAATGTCATCGCTGCAATCGGCTTTGGTTCAATTTGCTTACTACGGTGCCTATTTTTGCCTGGCGATTCCCGCGGCCTTTATCAATAAACGATTTTCATACAAAACCGGGGTTCTAACCGGGCTGGGTTGCGCCGCAGCCGGTGCATTCTTGTTTTATCCGGCCAGTCAGACCATGACTTACGGCTTCTTCCTGCTGGCGCTATTTGTACTGGCCGGCGGACTCTCTATCCTGGAAACTTCAGCCAATCCCTATGTGATGGCTATGGGCTGTGAACAAAGTGCCACCCGCCGGTTGAACCTGGCTCAGGCATTTAACCCGGTGGGTACCAACCTTGGGGTATTTCTGGCCGCAACGCTTATTCTGCCTAACCTTAATCAGGCCTCTGCCGAACAGCGCGCCAGCATGTCTGCGGCCGAGCTCAAGTCTGTAATCGGCGCCGAACTGGATGCGGTTATGGTGCCTTATGTGGGGATGGCCTTTGTGCTGGTTGTGGTATGGATTGCCATTGCCTGTATTAAAACCCCGGTGAATGAGTCCACAGAACAGCGCGCCGAGAATATTCAGTTTGGGGCCTCACTTAAGCGTTTAATGCTTAACCGCCACTATCGTTTTGGCGTCCTTGCGCAGTTTTTTAACGTTGGGGCGCAAACCTGTGTATGGACTTTTACCATCCAGTACGCCATGACGGCGATTGGCGGTAATGAAGTAGATGGCGGCCAGGTGTTGCAGTACAGCATGATTGTGTTTCTTATCTCACGCTTTGTGATGACCTGGTTAATGCAGTATTTGTATCCGGCAAAACTGCTGATGATCATGTCACTGATAGCAGCCGGATTGTGTATTGTTATGACCCAGGCGCCAAACATGGTTGGTGTGGTATCACTGGTAGCAATTTCTGCCTGCCTGTCACTGATGTTCCCCACTATCTACGGTATTGCGCTGGAAGGTCTGGGAGAAGATACCAAACTGGGCGCGGCGGGTCTGGTGATGGCGATTCTGGGCGGCGCAATCCTGCCATTATTTCAGGCTGCAATCATCGACTCATGGAGCGTAATCGTGTCCTATGTAGTGCCAGCCCTATGCTTCCTGCTAGTCGCCGGTTATGGCCTGTTTGATATCAAAAACAAGGCTACCCGAACCACTACAGCGAATAACTCAAACTCCGCTCCGGTAACGGTGAAGTAATTCTGCCGCTTACTTGCCAGTCATCTGAGAACATAAACAAATGAACTCTCAGATGACGGCATTTACGCCAACGGCTTTAGTTCTGACTAATAGTTCTGAACAGGTTTGATTGTGACTCACTGCTGTTAATAAACAGCAGTGACCTGCCATGAACATCAAAATGACCCACGCCGGATTCAGCAAGGCTCTCGATACTACCGTTTTGTGCATGGAAGCGTTTGATATGTCCAGGGCCTTCACGGTCATACCAGTACCATAAACTGTCTTGTTTGCGCAGATTCCATTGCCTGCCGTTTAACAACATGGCTGAAGAAGTACCAGGAATATCGGCCTTTATTTGCTGCGCGGAATAGTAAAGAGTGTGGTCGGCAGATAACCACAAGGTGTTGTCGCGGTCAGGGGTAAACTGAATAAACGCCCACTCAGGAGATTCTGCTGTCACACTCTGCGAACTTAGGTGATAGGTGTAAACGCGCCAGCGCTCGCCTTCTTTAGCACTGAAGCTCAGCTCAGAAGCAGATTTAAACGACACACCGCGAATTTCAGTTTGCGGAAAATCAACAATGGTTACCTCGCCGGTAGTAGAGTCAATCAAGTGCAACTCGTTAAAGGTAAGCCCGGCTATATAACGGTCATCCGGAGACCAGTGTAAATCCAGGTAATGGCGACTCTCGGTAAACGCGGTGATTTTTCTGCGTTCTCCCGAGGCCAGATCGTATTTCCAGACCTGCTCTTTACCAGAGGCCATGCTGATGTAGGCGATGGCCCGATGATTGGAAGCGAAAGTGGCCAGTAGCTCATCCACTGTATCGTTAGCGATACTGCCCACTTCACCACTCTCTATGTCAAGAACTTGAATGTCTGTATGCTTATCGCCAGACAAAAATACGTAGTCAGTTTGGTTGTTAAAACGCCGGGGTAAACTTATGCGGCGACTACCTGAAAAGATAACCTGCTTATTTTTTCCCGCTAAATCATAACTAAGTAATTGATAAGCAGGATGCTCACCCATGAGGATGACATTTTCTCCCGTATGGTCCCAAATTCCACAACAAATATACGCATCCTGTTTAAATAACAGATCGAGTTTGTTGGTTGTTAAATCCAGCGCATAAAAGCCCTCCCATTGTTGCTTATCTGGCGAGGAAATAAGCAATTTATCTTTATGGGGGTGCAAATCAAACTGGCTGTTGCCAGATAAATAAAGGTCCGGCTGATTTAGCCGACGTTTACGCTGGGTCATTAAATCCAGCTCATAGATAGAGTAAGGCGTTCCCGGACCAGCATTCTCACTGAACACCACACGCTGATCATTATGGGTAAACAATACTTTACCGTAACTGCCCGCCGGGCAACGGTGAATAAGGCGGGGTTCGCCCGGAGTTAAACCTTTAATATCGATAATATAGTATTCACAGCGCTGCGCTGAAGCCGCCAGGTAAACCAGCTTATCACTCTGTTTGCTCCAGTCGCCTGGCCCGGTATTGAGCCCGTCAGGATGGGCAATTTCTGTGGTTTTACCGCTGGCCAAATCTTTGATCACCAGGCGTAAACGCTGCTCTTTAACCGACATAAATGCCATGCGATTGCCATCTGCACTGAAAGATGGGAATACTTCGTTGCCATCCATAGAGGTGAGCGCGCGAGCGAAGCGGGCAGCGGGTTGAGGCGTTTGCCACATTTGCCAGAAGACCAATACCACTATTAAAACAAGAAGCACAGCAATGAAGGGGAATTTCAGAAAGGACCAACCGGACTCAGCAGGCTTTTCGTCGGTCTCAGGTCGCGTCACCTGCGCGCCATCAGGCATTAAAGATTGAGCATCATATTCATCAATCGTCGCTACCGGTGCCACAAATTTGTAGCCTTTTTTAGGAAACGTGGCAATAAACCTTGGCTGTCTGGCATCATCAGCAAAAGCCCGGCGCAATTTGGTAATCAACCGGCTTACAGCGTTATCCGTTACAATCCGGCCCTGCCAGACTTGTGCAATCAACTGATCAACACTGACGATTTCATTAGGGTGACGACAAAAATACGCCAATAGCTCGACCATCATCGGCTCAAGCTGTAATTGCTCAGTGGGCGACGATAAGGTCTGTTGTTGTTCACAAAATTGGAAGTCGGCTATTTGCCAGCGCATGGATGTGCCCTGCTCTGCGGTTTCGCTAAAAATACCATGTTGGTTTGCATGAGATCATCATAAATCATCAGAAATCATCGCCCGGTCATGTCTTTTTTCCCATTCTCTTTAGGCTGTTAGCCATCATTTGACGGCAATTACCACGAAGGAGAAAAGCGTCATGACATTAGCTTGCTGTATCCATAAATTGACCAAACGGTGGCCTATTCTACCGTGTTTTTACTTTTTACTGCTGATGAGTCTGCATCAGGTGTGTGTGGCAGATGAAGGAAAAACGCCGGTTCCTTTACTGTTAGCTGAAAGCCAGCTCACCAGCCAAAGCGCGGCATTAAGCCTGCTGAATAATGAGGCTTTTCAGCAACAGCTTGTGAAGTTTACTGTGAATTTGTCTGATGACACCATCAATACCCAGACATTATTTAACCGTGTTGCCCTGCTCTCAGTATTAAACCGGCATCAGGCACTGTTAACGCTGCTGGAAACGGAAAAAAATGGCTTATCGTACAGCCATTATCGCTTATATCACGAAGTCCTGCTCCTACCTTCCACTGCGGAGCAAACGGCCTTGACCGGTAAGCTCACTGCGCATCTGAAACAGCGGGTCAGTGAACTCAGTAACGAAGATTTATATCAGCTACAAGGGGCACTTGGCTGGTCAGTACAACGAGCACTCGACTATGTCATCAACCTGTTAAAGCACTATCAGACGCTCCCCTCGCTGGATGAGGAACAGGTGATATCCCTGGTGACCAATGTTCACCTCTATCATGTTCTAAAGTCTGTTATCCCGGTAAGCAGTGAGATAATTGCCGCTGAAAACCGCCAGCGTTATCACATTGAACCCGCTCGGCTGATCACGTTTGACGATGGCGTTGAGCTCACGCTCACCATTGTTAAGCCCAAACAATCTGCGGCTACCTTACCCACCGCCATGCAATTTACTATCTATGCCGACGAGCGCTCACACCTTACTACGGCAATTCACGCTGCGGCCCACGGTTACATTGGCGTGGTGGCGAACTCCCGGGGCAAACGGCTCAGTAGCAACGCGATTATCCCCTGGGAGCACGAAGGTGAAGACGCCGCAGCGGTGATCGAGTGGATTAGCAACCAACCCTGGAGTAACGGTGAGGTGGTGATGTATGGCGGCAGCTATAATGGCTTTACTCAGTGGGCTGCGGCTAAACATATGCCCGCAGCATTAAAAGCCATCGCCCCCTATACAGCGGCCAGCCTGATCACCGGTCTGCCTTACGAAAACAATATTGTGCTAACCGGCAACTATGAGTGGGCCTTTCATGTAACCAATAACAACACCATGGATGACACCGTGTATGCCGACTGGGCCAAACGCAATGAGCTGCTCAGCCGTTTTTATGAAAGCGGACTGCCGATAACCAAACTGCCGGAAATCGACGGCAAGCCGAACCCGTGGTGGCAACAATGGATGTCTCACCCCAGCTTCGACAGCTATTATCAGTCTATGGTCCCGGTTGGCGAGGAATATCGCCGTATCACCATCCCGGTACTCACTGTTACCGGCTACTTTGACGGCGGTCAGATATCCGCACTGGATTACATGAAACGTCATCAGCAGTTTAACCCTGATGCCGATCACCGATTACTGATTGGCCCATACTCCCACGGCACTGCACAGGGTAAGGTGTGGGAAAGCTTCAGTAATTACACACTCGATCCGGTGGCGCTCGACAAAGACACCGAAGAGGTAGTATTTGGCTGGTTTGATCACCTGTTGTTCGATAAGGATGTGCCCAAACTGGTGAGCCACCCGGTGAACTATCAGTTGATGGGCAGCAATCAGTGGCGGCATGCCCAATCGCTCAGCGCGCTAACTACTCAGGGCACACCGTATTATCTGAGTACCACTGCCGAGGCGAACGGGCAATACCGCTTACTCACCAGTCAGGAGCATCTGCCAGCCAGTATCGAAATGACGGTTGATATGGCCGACCGTACCACCCAAAGGAATGTCAGCCCCTGGCCGCTGATTCAGGATAAAATTAGCGATGAAAACGGATTAGTTTATGTCACCGACCCTTTTTCATCACCTATGGAACTGGCCGGGGCCATTACCGGTAATATTGTGATCAGCACCAACAAACAAGACGTTGATATTGGGTATAACTTTTATGCCCTATCGCCAGAGGGGAAAGTGTTTCATTTGAATACTTATCGCAGCCGGGCCAGCTACGCTCACTCTATGCAGCAACGTCAGCTACTTGTCCCAGGCCAGAAAACGTCGCTGCCTATTGTTAATGCGCGGGTAACAGCTAAGTTGCTGGAAACGGGCAGCCGGCTGGCAATAGTGCTCAACGTGAACAAAAATCAGGATGCTCAGGTTAATCATGGTTCAGGCAAACCGGTGAATACCGAAAGCAGTGCGGATGCCGGTGAGCCATTGCGCCTTAACTGGCATAACGACACACAAATCATGCTGCCCTTAAAACGCTGGGAGAATCAGTAAAGGCCTGAAAAACATGGGGGCACAGCGCGGATCAGCGGGCATTTTTAGCCTCAGGGGTATTTATCCGGTGTTGGTACCGTTATAATCCCGCCCGCTCAGGTGCCTGTTGAAGATTCATCAGGATAATCGGGAAGTAAGTGAAAAGCTTACGCTGCCCCCGCAACGGTAATCACGTATTGTTGTTTTCAATACGATTCCCCTATGCCACCGACTATCGGGAAGGCGGGAATTCATGCCCCGGCATGACTGAAAGCCCGGAGACCGGCCTGTGCTGCGTCGGCAACTGCTCACAACGGGCTGGTTGCCACTTCTAACCCATCTTGGCACTCGGCGGGAGTGCTGTTAAAAGAGCCTTTTATGACAATTCGATCCCTTTCTTATGCGGTAGCCCTTGCGTGCACTGCAAACCTTGCCTGCGCCCAGCAATCTTCGGTAGAAACCATTACCGTTACCGGTTCTCGCTTACCGGTTAGCCTCGACAAACTGGCGGCCTCCGTATCAGTGCTTACCGAAGAAGATATTCAGGCAGCCGGCGCTACCCAGTTAACCGATTTATTACGCGGCATGCCCGGCGTTAGCCTGAGTCAGTCCGGCAGCCCCGGTTCATTAACCGAACTGCGCCTGCGTGGCAGCGAAACCAATCACCTGTTGGTATTGATCGACGGCGTGATTGTGAACGACCTCAGCCAGGGCGGCCTGGTAGATTTTGCGCATCTCACTGCTGATAATATTGCCAGAGTAGAATTACTTCGCGGCGCGCAAAGTGCACTGTGGGGCAGCGGCGCCGTTTCGGGCGTACTGAGTATTACCACCAAAGCGGGCAGTGAAAGTAATGACAGCACATCACTGAGTGCAGGCATGGGTAATGCCAGCACCTATCGAGCTTCTGTCTCTACACAGCAGTCGCTGAAAAACCTGAACGTGTCACTTTACGCTAATCATTTCAATACCGATGGCGATAATGTGTCGCGTACCGGCGGCGAAGATGATGGCTATCGCAATACCACAGCCGGTTTTGGGCTGAACTGGCAGGCAACTCCCAGCAACGCCTTTATGGCCGGTGCGCGCATGGTCGATTATCGCAACGACTATGACGCTACTGACTTCACCACCGGCCTGCCAGCCGATGCCGATAACGTTACCGATGGCGACCAGTTGACCAGTTATTTACAATGGAACTATGCCATTCCCTCATTAGGCTATACCAGCGAACTCAAGGCGCAGTATCACAAAGATGATAACGATAACCTGACCGGTGCGGTGAATGCAGGCGGTACCACCGGCGAGCGCAAGCAGCTGAACTGGACTCAGTTTATCACTACCGACGTGGCCCAGTTTGCCATTGGCACTGAGTTGCTCCGTCGCGAATTCGAACAGCGCGGGCCGGCTGACTGGGGCGATCCTAACTACCGTGGCGATGACAGCACCACCAGCATCTTTGCTGAATTAACCGGGCTGGGCACCGATGAACTAACAACCCAGTTCAGTGCTCGTTACGACGATAACGAGCGGTTTGAAAAAGCCTGGAGCTATCGCGCTGGCGCACATTACGCCATTTCCCGTCAGGTTAACTTGTTTGCCAGTGTCAGTCAGGCGGTGAAAACCCCCAATTTTACTGAGCTTTATGGTTATTTCCCGGCGCAATTTATTGGCAATCCTGAGCTTGAGCCAGAGCAAAGCCGTGAATTTGAGATTGGCCTGCAAACCACCTTTGGTCGCCAGCTAACGGCAGATTTCAGCGTTTATACTACCCGGCTGGAAAATGAAATTACCAGTGTGTGGGACAGCGCCAGTGGCCTTAGTTCAGTGGCCAATGCCAGCCAGGATTCCCGCCGCGACGGCTTTGAAGCATCGGTGCAATGGGTTGCTGATACCTGGCAGATCACGGCCCACTACAGTTACCTGGATGCGACCAGCGGCGACGGTGTCGATCAGGCAGTTGAACTACGCCGTCCCAATCACACAGGCTCTGTAACCTATCGTCATTCATTGCCGGTTCAGGGTTTATCTGTTTATATCAAAGCCGATTACACCGGGGTTCGTGAGGATGTCTTTTATCCGCCGACCTCATTCAGTGGCGAAATCCTGAGCCTGGAACCGTACTGGTTAACCAGTATTAATGTGAACTACGACTGGAACAAACAGTGGCAATTCGGGGTCCGAGTAGATAACGCATTGTCTGAAGACTATGAAGATATTATTGGCTATCGTGGTGCCCAGCGACGTATCCTGGCCCATACCAGCTATCGTTTTTAACCATTAATCGCCGTTAAATTCGCCTGGTCGTCGCTGACTAGGCGAATTTTTACCGGTATGATAATCTCAACGTTTATTTGAATTAGAAAGGAAAACACTCGAATGAAGAAGTTTGCTTTGTGGGTTTTACTAGCATTGCTGATTCCATTACAGGCCTCTGCCGCAGTTAAGTGGGAGGAAGGTAAACATTATGAAGAAGTCGATAAGCCATTAAGTGACTCACCTCAGGTCGTTGAGTTTTTCTCTTACTGGTGCCCGCACTGCTACCGCACAGAGCCATTTGTTGCTGAGCTGAAAAAATCCCTGGATGAAGGCGTTAAGTTTGAAAAAGCGCACGTTAACTTTATGCCTTACGCCAGCCAGGAAGTGCAGGATGAAGTGACCACGGGTATGTTAATTGCGAAAGCGTTAAAGCAGGAAGACAAGCTGAGCGCCGCAATCTTTAACTATATTCATAAACAACGTGCCACCATTACCGGCATAAAAGATATCCGCAACATCTTTATTATCAACGGTGTGGATTCTGAAAAATTTGATAAGCTGGCTAAAAGCTTTGGTGTGAAGTCTATGCTGGGCAAAAACAATAAACTCGTCGAAGATTATCGCCGTGAAGTACGTTCGGTACCTACCTTCATTGTTAACGGTAAATACAAAGTTCAGATTGGCCGCGATTTAACCCCAACAGAACGTTTAGAACTGTTTAACTACCTGGCAGCCAAACGCGACTAAAAGCACTTTGCTCCGGGCAATAATAAAGGGGTCAGAGTAGATTATCGCTTTAGCAATAATCTACTCTGACCCCTTTATTTTTTTTGCCTGTAAAACTAACCGGTTAAGCCAGCTTGTCGGTTGCTATCCGGTAGCGAGGGTCTTCGTTAACGTTTATTTCAACGAATTTACCGGCCTTGTTAAGCAAGCTCTGGCATTCCTGACTCACGTGACGAATATGCAGTTTCTTACCCGCCTGCTCGTATTTATCGGCCAGACCATCCAGCGCATCAATGCCTGATGAATCCCAGATCCGGCTGTTCTTAAAGTCGATAACCACATCATCCGGATCGTTGGCGATATCAAACAGCTCTTTAAAGTGACTTACTGAACCAAAGAATACCGGGCCACGCAGTTCGTAGACCTTCCAGCCATCGTCATCGATGTGGGTTTTCGAATCAACGTAGCGAGCAGCTTTCCAGGCAAACACCAGCGCAGAAACTATTACCCCAACCACCACGGCAATCGCCAGGTCGGCAATAACGGTCACGGCTGTCACCAGGAACAATACAAATGCATCTTCCTTATTAACCCCGCGAATAATGCGGAACGAGGCCCACTCAAAGGTACCGATGACCACAACAAACATAACACCAACCAGCGCTGCCAGTGGGATCATTTCAATCAGTGGTGCGGCAAACAGAATAAACGCCAGCAGGACGATAGCGGCCGTAATCCCGGATAAACGCCCACGGCCGCCGGAGTTAATGTTGATCATACTCTGACCAATCATGGCACAACCGCCCATACCGCCAAAGAAACCGTTAACGGTGTTAGCAACACCCTGACCAATACACTCTTTGTTGCCACGACCACGGGTATCGGTCATTTCATCAATCAGCGTGAGGGTTAATAATGACTCAATCAGACCCACCAGGCATAAAATAACGGAGGTTGGTAAGATGATCATCAGCGTATCCCAGGTAAATGGCACCATAGGGATAGCAAAAGTTGGCAACTCGCCTGCAAGGGTTGCGCTGTCGCGTTGGTCAGCCGGCAGCATGTCGCGCACGAAGTCGATAACCGTACGGGCTTCCAAATCGAGCCCGTGTACCAGCAGGGTAATGGTGATAATGGCCGCCAATGACGCGGGTACGGCTTTGGTCAGCTTAGGCAGTAGATAAATAATTGCCATGGTTAACGCCACCAATCCCAGCATGATGTAGAGCATAGTACCGCTCATCCACTCCTGGGTACCCAGCGCGCCGGTTACTTTAAACTGCCCCAGTTGGGCAAGGAAAATCACTATGGCCAGGCCGTTCACAAAGCCCAGCATAACCGGATAAGGTACCAGGCGAATAAATTTCCCTAAGCGAAACACACCGCACATTATCTGCAATAAGCCAGCCAGTAACACAGCGGCAAATAAATACTGCACACCATGTTGGGCCACCAGGGCAACCATAACAACCGCCATAGCTCCCGTTGCACCGGAAATCATACCCGGACGGCCACCAATGGCAGAGGTAATCAACCCCATCATAAAGGCCGCATACAGGCCTATCATCGGCTCAACGCCGGCAACAAATGCAAAAGCAACGGCTTCGGGCACCAGAGCCAGGGCAACGGTTATTCCGGAGAGCACGTCATTTTTTACGTTACTTTCTTTACTCGTGATGATATCAAACATTACTATCTCAGCACTGAGGTGGTTAAAAATCGGTCGGCGATCCTACCATTACCAGGATCATTTGTCCTTTAACAGTTTGTAAAAATCTGCCGCCCGCTGCGATAAACACGGTCAAACCTGCTCTGTACGGCATTGCTAAGCCTGCTGTAGCCATTAACATGATAGTTAACACTTGCGGTAATCAAAACTTCATGTCTCTCAGTAAGAAACAACAAAAAACTCAGGCTATTATCACTGCGGCTTCGCATTATTTTCTGCAATACGGCTATACCGGCGCCACCACGGATCTGATCCAGAAGGCCGCCGGCGTTTCTAAGGCCACCCTGTATAATCATTTTCCTACCAAGGAGAGTTTATTTACTTGTGTGGTGAATACCCAGTGCAAATATTTTATCGAACAGGTCAAAACCATTGGCCTGCCTGATGCGCACTTTTCGGCATCGCTGTTCCGTATTGGTGAGGCTTATCTTACCCTATTACTGGCCGCAGAAAATCTGGCATTATTTCGGGCAGTGGTTGCCGAAGCCCCCCGCTTTCCGGGCCTGGCAAAAACGTTCTATGATGCCGGCCCCGCCAGCATCCTGCCGGTGATAGCCGAAGCAGTTAACCGCGCTCTGCAAAAGCATGAACTGGCTGATAACGGTTGCGAACCGCTGCGTCTGGCGACCGATTTTATTACTGTTTTGCGGGGCAAATCACAGATGTATTGTTTACTGCATCCTGATTTTATTCCCGATCAGAACACCATTGCAGAGTGGGTCTCTGAAGCCGTGGATATCTTACTTAATCAGGTTAGCCCGCCCTAGGATTGCATTGTGAATTCGCTGCGCCTACACTTTGCAGCAAAAATAACGTTGAACCGCCAGTTATGGATATAAAAGAATACATCGACCAATTTCCGGAAATCGCCGATCGTGAACGCCATGAGCAGTTTACCTTGCTGGAAAAAGCCCGCGATATCAGTTTCAATCCACCAGCTAAACGCGTGTTTCAAATGTACTGCTGGCTGTTACCGGTATTTATGGTCTTTGGCCTGGGTGGTATTTTATATTCGTTTTTGGGCTACGGCAGTTGGTTACCCATAGCGGCTTTGTTGCTGGGACTGATTGTCTCCCGGCAAATGATTAATCAGCGAAGAACTGCGCTGATGCAAAAAGGGTTACAGCAGGTTCTTGCAAAAGAACCCGCCCGTTCTACATCTGAGTAATTCTGGCCTTCAGTGAATTCAGGCAGTCAAACACATCAACGCTGGCGTCTTCCATGTTTTGCAGCTTGTTGATTAGTGTTTGTGAATCACCTTGTTCACTGGCCTTTAGCGCTTCAATACCTGACTCATGCACCCGCGCATGGGGGGCTTCCAGTTTCTTAAACTCAGGGAAAGACGCGTAGAGTTTCTTACCATCGCCTTCGTAGTACCATTTACCCAGACGACACTGGTGGTGGTCCGCCAGTTGCCCGGCCTGCTGGGTATTTTCCGTGCGGATAGCTTTGTACACGTTAACCTTCCACACCAGGTGATCGAGCTTTACTGTTTGAACAAAGGTGCTCAGACTCACGGTTGAAATCGCTTTCGTCATCCCACTCGCCATCGCGGATATTTCATGTACAGACTGATTGATCTTAGTGGCCGACTCCGACACATCCAACGTTTCTGTATGGCTCTGGGCGATATATTGTTTCGTGGTATCCGTTTGCTGACTGGTTGCCTGAGTGAGAGTAGAAATCTGTTTCGACGCGTCTGCCGAGCGCGCCGCCAGAGCCCGGACCTCATCGGCGACTACCGCAAAGCCTCGTCCCTGCTCTCCCGCCCGGGCGGCCTCAATAGCTGCGTTCAGGGCCAGCAGATTGGTTTGCTCAGCGATGCTTTGAATCTGGGTTACAAAGGTTTGAATTTCGCTGGCTGAGTTAGACAGTTCTTCGATAGACTGGTTCATCGACTCAGACTTACCCGCAAGGGTTTGCAGTACATTCACGCAGTGAGTCAGGGTACTACTGATCAGTGCAAACTCGCTGAGCGTGCTTTCCAGACGGTCTTTCTCATGCCCCACCTCGGTAGCCGACGCGGCCACATCCGTACGCACTGAGTCGAGCATTTCCAGCGAATGGAAGAAGTTTTCCACCAGCTTTCTTTCCACTGCCACTTTACTGGCCAGCACTTCTGCATCGGCGTAGGCGGTATGCAGTTGCTGCTCCATATTAGACAGGTTCTGTTCCAGGCGGGCGTTTTCTGCCTTTAAACGTTCTATTTCGGCTAGTTCAGCTACAGGCTGGCTACGTCTGAATATCATCGCGAGACTCTATTTATCCATGGTTAGATAAAATATAGCCTAATTAATAAAAGCTTATATATAAAAATCCATAAGCTGGTGTGGTTTCCATTTCACTTTTCCACCGTCTGACGCACAGGTGACAACATTAACCTTGCCCGGTTCCCGTTAATTGGTGGTATGCTGTTGTTTTAAGAACGCTTTCACTGCCTTCTCGGGGTTCTCAACCGTTATGCAAGCATCCACCTTTGATTTTGCCATTACCGTTATTGGCCCGGTACTCGTTTTACTTATCATGGGTAATCTATTGCTGCGCGCCAAACTCATAAATGATGAGTTCGTGGCCACCGGCTCCAAACTGGTTTTTACCGTAGCACTGCCGGCGCTGCTGTTTATTTCTATCAGTCAGGCTGATTTTAGCAAAGCCGCCAATCCGGTATTGATTATTACCGGGCTAATCGGCACCTTGGGCTATTTTCTGGTGTTGATGCTAACCAGCCATCTGATGGTACCGAACCGCCAAGCAACCGGCGTGGTTACCCAGGGCGGATTCAGGGCCAACATGGGCATAATTGGTCTGGCCTATTGCGCTCAGACCTACGGCAATGATGGTCTGGCTGCCGCTTCGGTTTACCTTGGTATGGTGACTATACTGTTTAATGTGCTGTCTGTTTTCATTCTTAACTTTTATCAGGAAGGCAAGCGCTCACTTACCTCACAGGTAAAAGGCATTGTGAAGAACCCGCTAATAATCGCCATCGTTATTGCGTTACCGTTTTCTTATTTCGACTGGCAGTTACCGGTATTGTTAACCACCACAGGCGAATACTTCGCCCAACTAACCTTACCGTTGGCACTGTTGTGTACCGGCGCTTCGCTGCAGTTTCGTTCATTCAGTGCCGACTGGTTTAATATTAGTCTCAGCTCATTGAGCAAGTGCATTTTTTATCCGGCTGTAATGGTGGGGCTGGCTTATGCGGCCGGTCTGCGTGGCATGACCTTGGGCATTGTGCTGCTAATGACGATAGCGCCCACGGCAGCGGCCAGTTATGTGATGGTACGTACACTCGGCGGTGACTATCGACTGGCGGCCAGTATCATCGCCATTACTACGGTTTTATCCTTGCCGCTGACTATCGCCGCTTTCGACTTTCTCTCCGGGCAGGGACTGTTGTAGGCCTAACCGAAGCTTAATCGAATTTACTGCCGCCCAGACAAGCGGGCGAGTCGACTGAGGTTTGATTACGCTTTTGCCACTCGGCCGGCGTATACGTATGCAGGGCCAGAGCATGAACCGGCCCGGCCAGCGCTTCTGCTACCAACGCATTCACCTGACGGTGGCGGGCAATCAGACGTAATCCTTCAAAGGCCTCACTGACTACGGTCACCTTAAAGTGGCTTTGCGCGCCTTCAGGTACACTGTGCATATAACTTTCATCCAGCACTTCCAGATATTGTGGCCCAAGTTCAGTCGTCAGTTGCTGCTCTATAAAGGGTTTTACCTGTATCATTTATGGTTCACCTGCATCGGAGTTGTCATCTCCGGGAATATAACGAAAAGTAAGGTTAATTCTACCACCGATAGGTTTACGCGTCTTGCTCAGTCCATGGTGGTAGTTGCGCTGTGTATCGCCAGCCATTACCAGCAGGCTGCCGGGCTCAAGCATTAATTCGTGGCGCTCGCCGCTGTGTAAATGTTTAAAACTAAAGCGCCTTACGCTGCCCAAAGAGATTGAAGCAATCACCGGACGGGGGCCAAGCTCCGGCTCATCATCGGCATGCATCCCCATGCCGTCATTGCCATCTCGATACCAGTTTGCCAGTACACAATTGAATGGCGCATTGAGTTCAGCGCTTAACCGGTGCTTAATTTGCGTTAAAATAGTGGGCATGGGATGCGGCAGCATGCGTAAATTCGAGTAAGTATATTCGCAATGCGGCGCACCGTGCCAGGACTGTAGACGCGGAATGTTTACTTCTCGGCCATACAATTTGATAGTATCCTGCCGCCAGGGTAATTCTTGCTGGAGCTGGCGGAATAAGTCTTCTGACTGTTCAGGAGACAACCAGTCAGGCTGATACCGGATGTCAGCATCTGACAGTGAAACAGGCGCCAGCGCAGACGTCTGACTGGCAAATAAGTTAAATTGCATTATCGATAACACCGGGCAAACCACAAACCATGAACACCGAGTTTACACTATTTGACCGCAAATTTACGCTGATCCGCTACCCGGCGAAACATCAGCATAAAAGCCTGCAGGCCTGGGATAGCGCTGATGAATTGCTCAGCGAGCATATTCTGACACTCCCTGAACTATCCGGCAGTGACAAACCCTGGTTAATCCTTAACGATGATTTCGGCGCTCTCGGCTGTCTGTTTGCCGAAGAACAGCCGGTGTGGGTATCCGATTCCAAAATTGCCTGGTTGTCGTTTGCTGAAAACCTGACAGCCAACCAACTGCCCGAAGTGGAAAAACAGGATTGCCTGACACCTTTACCTGCCTCACCGGCGTTAGTGGTGATAAAAATCCCCCGTACCCTGGCACTGTTGGAAAGTCAGTTGCTGGCGCTGCGCAAGGTAGTCAGTCCCGAGACGGTAATCGTTGCCGGTGCTAAGGTAAAAACCATTACACGCTCAGTACTTTCCTTATTTGAACGACTAATCGGGCCAACCAATACCTCACTGGCCAAAAAGAAATCGCGCCTGATATTTTGTCAGCCTGACTCTAAGGTGCTTAATCGCGAGATTAACAACCCGTTCCCCACGGTGTGGCCGTGCCGTTTACCTGATGGACGGACAGTTCAGGTGGCTAACCATGCCAATGTTTTTTCCCGGCAGTCACTGGATATTGGCGCCCGTTTTTTACTCGAGCATATGCAGGTCGGTGACCATGACCGCTTGCTCGATCTGGGTTGCGGTAACGGGGTTTTAGGGCTGAATGCACTGAGTATGGCCCCGGGCTGCAAGGTCACCTTTGTTGATGAATCGTATATGGCGGTGGCGTCAGCCGAGCTCAATGTGACTACTAATTTCCCCGAACAATTGCAGCACTGCCGCTTTGTGGCCAGTAACTGTCTTGAAACCTTGCTTCAGCAGCCGGCTCGCCCTACGTTTTCAAAAGTATTGTGTAACCCACCGTTCCACCAGCAAAATACCATTACTGATCATATTGCCTGGCAAATGTTTCATGATGCTTATGAACTCCTCGAAAAGGGGGGTCATCTGATTGTAGTAGCCAACCGGCATCTGGATTATTACCATACTCTTAAACGTTTGTTTGGCGGTGTCACCACACTGGCCAGTCAAAACAAGTTTGTTATTTTTAGTGCAGCAAAAAGATAAGGACAACCCATGCTCAGAGCTTTGCTATTCTCACTGCTTATTTTTTCAGTGTTTGCTCAGGCCGAGAAGAAGGCCGATGACGGTTCACAAATTCAGCCCGACAACTATTATCCCAGGGTAAAACTGGAAACCTCCATGGGCGATATCATCATAGAACTCGACCGTCGCCGCGCGCCTATCACGGTCAATAACTTTCTGCGTTACGTGGATAAACGCAGTTATGAAGGGACGATTTTTCAGCGGATCATCCCCGGTTATATTGTCCAGGGCGGTGGCTATACTGTTGATTATGAAGAAAAGTCTTCTTATCCTGAGATCTTTAATGAGTCGGGCAATGGACTCAAAAACTCCATGTACTCAGTCGCAATGGCACGGCAAAACGATCCGCATACTGCAACCCGCCAGTTTTTCTTTAATCTGGATGAAAACGACAATCTCGATCCGGGCCGAACGTGGGGCTACGCGGTATTTGGTGCTGTGGTAGAAGGATATGAAGTGGTCGACGCCATGGGCGAAGTAGAAACCGAATACAAAGCCACCATTGGCTTTGCCGACGCGCCCGTAGAGCCGGTTATCATTAATAAAGTCGTCGTGCTGCCGGCTCAGTTTTGATCTAACTGTTGCTTCTCAGGCTTATGAACCAGCCAGTCACTGGCGAAGGTAATGCAGCTTTCGCCGGTGGCTTTCGAACGGTACATGGCTTTATCCGCCAGACTTAACAATTCCTGTTCATTGGTTGCATCATCCGGAAAACAGGCAACTCCGATGCTGGCGCCAATTTCAACCAGCACATCCTGAATGAGATAGGGTTTGCAAATGCCATCAATGATTTTTTCCACTAACGACTTACACATGGCATAAGACTGTATGTCGGTGAGCAGCAGCGTAAATTCATCACCGCCAAGGCGGGCGACCGTATCTGAATCACGAACCGTTTGCTTCATCCTTACTGCCACGCGACCAAGCAGCAAGTCACCAAACTTGTGACCATAGCGGTCATTAACGCCCTTAAACCCATTCAGATCGATAAACAGCAGTGCTATTTTTTCGTTGCGGCGTAAGGCATGCTTCATCTCCAGCGACAAACGATCGTTAAAGAGATGACGGTTAGGTAAATCGGTTAACTGATCGTGATAAGCCAGCAGCGTGAGTTCCTGCTGCTGGGCTTTTTGCTGGCTGTCATCAATGATGGTGTACACCGTGGCCGGACGACTGCCAATCATGACTTCACTGACTTTGACCTGACAATGATACTGATCGCCCATTTTACGTACACCGTACATTTCCCCTTCGTGCTCATACCACAAAGTATCGACTTTACGACCCAACAACTCGCTCATGGCGTAATCACTCATACTTTCAACCAGTTTATTCGCCCTGATGATCTTGCCACTTTCATCGGCCACCAGAATACCGGTTGCCACCTGGTTCATTATGTTATCTACCAGATCAACCGAGTGATTAGCTTTGCGTACGCGTAAGCGGTACATCACGATAGCCAGGGTAAAATTAATAATGGCGAGGAAGAAAGCCAGCCCCTGATAAAAACGAATCGACATGGCTTCCGCCTGCGTTTCGTGTTCAAGTTCAACGGTAAGCTGATTCATCAAATTAAGTAAAATCAGGTTTTTTCGCTGTGCCACATCGATAGCCTGTTGCAGTAACAGGTGGTCATATTCCCGACCAATTAGCTGTCTGACCTTTTGCCTTAAGGGCGACCACTCTAACAACGCCTGCTGAACGATTTGCGTGGTTGTGTCACTGGTTAGCGGGGCAACTTCTATTACATTGTGATCGGCCGAAAATGTCCGTCCGCCGCGATGGAAGCTGTCGAGAGTGAGATCGAAGCGCTTAAACGTTTCTCTCAGCTCATCCAACGCTGTACTGTAAGCCTCTTCGTTGGTGTAGGCGTTTTCCATCATCAGCAGGTTTTTAACCAGGCGCTGACTCAGCATCCGTTGCCTGCCCGACAGGTTAATATTGATAGCCGCCGCCTCAATGCGGTAAGACAACCAGACATTGAGCGACAGTGCCACGAAATCAAAAGTCAAAAACAACACGACGGCCATAAGCGTCAGCGTTCTGCCGTAGCGCTGGCTGATAAGGGTAAGCTGGTTTTTAATTGCTGCGATCGAGCCCAAGACGTCCCTGCTCCCTGCCTGAATGGAACTACATAGAGTAATATCTACTAAAGTATAGCATATGCTTCATAAGTCAAAGCCGAAATGGTGCTGCAGGTTGTGTCTGGCTTCGCACCTTACAAGGGACGTAAGAAGAAATCGTGGGGAAGTTGCTCTGGCTGAAACAGTTTCCCTATACGCTGGAAACCGGCTCGCTGTAAGACTGCCAGGGAAGCGCTGTTGTCTGGCCGGCAGATAGCGCTAACCTGACGTTCATGACTCTGGTCCGCCGCCCAGGCCAGGACCAGATTAACCGCTTCTGCAGCGTAGCCCTGGCCGCGGCCACGGGGCAGGAAGGCATAGCCCAGATCAGGGCAACTAAGAAAAGGGCGGCGAATAAAGCCACACAATCCCATCCGCGGATCGCCATCGGCCTGTTTTGCTTCGACCAACCATAAGCCATAACCCTTGGCCGCAAAGCTATCGCTGGTCACTGAAATATACTGACTGGCCTGTCCGTTGTCGTGGATCCCACGATCGCCGATGTAGGTCAGCCATTGTTCGTCGTTGGTGACCGCCAGAATAAAATCCACATCATCGCGGTACAGGCGTCGTAATTTCAGACGCTCAGACTCAAGACCGGTTGAGTCAAATCCCATTAACGTTCACTCAACAACTGGTCTATCACCACGAAGTCTTCCGGGTTAACCCTGGCTGCCCGCGGATATCTGGGCGCAGTTCGATCGTTAACCCGATCGTGCTCCCAACCATTCGTTGAGGCAATAAAGCGCCTGGCAGCGGCCTCGCCGCCTAATTCCAGGCAACCGGCCAGACAGGTATCAATGTAACTTTGGTGCACCGGGTAGTCCGGCTCGGAGGGTTCAATTTTCAGCGACTCACAAATCCAGATATCCCGCTGTTTTAACCACTCAATCAACCGTTCTGTTAAATCGTCACTTAACTCAAAATTTAACTGGTCAATAGTCACCGCTGTAAAACGGTAATCCTGCTCGCGTTTTTGCAGCGCAGGATCCAGGTGGGTGGGAACCAGTTGGGCATTCAACCAACCGTTACTTTTTTGATAAGCCCCTACATAAGTTTGCCGTTCAGGCTCAGAGCGGGTTATCCAGCCGCGCTCAAAACCATAGACCTCGACTTCAACGCCGTCGTGGGGAATGCCGGAGTGACGACTCCGGGAATCACCGTTCATCAGACTGCCATAACCCAGCACAATGTGAGGCTCAGAAATAGCGGTCATCCAACGTTCGAGCTGGGCCAGATCCTGCATCGGCTACTACCTTAAAGGCCGCGTTGGCGGACAATCTCGTATAAACAGATCCCGGTAGCCACCGATACGTTTAAACTGGATACACTCCCCGCCATGGGCAATTTGACTAATTCGTCACAGGTTTCACGGGTTAAACGGCGCATACCTTTGCCCTCGGCCCCCATCACCAGCGCCATGGGGCCACTGAGTTTACAGTCATAAATCAGCTGTTCGGCTTCGCCGGCGGTGCCAATTATCCACACGCCTTTATCCTGCAGTTGTTTTAGGGTTCGTGACAGGTTCGTTACCTGAATAAACGGCACCACTTCGGCCGCCCCACAGGCGACTTTCCGGGCTGTACCGGTTAAACCACCTGACTTGTCTTTAGGCACTATCAGCGCATGGGCACCGGCCGCATCGGCGGTACGCAGGCAGGCGCCGATGTTATGTGGATCCGTTACGCCATCCAGCACCAGCAATAAAGGCGCAGGGGTAGATTCCAGTAACCGGTCCAAATCGCTTTCATCCAGCACTTTCGCCGGTTTAGCGCGAGCAACAATGCCCTGATGTTGTTCACCTTTCACTTTGTCGTCGAGCACTTTACGGTTGCAAAACTGCACCGCTACGCCAAAACGGCGGGCCTGATTAACAATGTTAATCAACCGCTCATCATCACGCCCTTTCAACACCCAGATTTCAATCAATCGCTCGGGTTCGTTTTCAATTACCGCCTGCATGGCGTGCAGGCCGTATAACCATTCTTGCTGTGCCATTAACCTTTCTTACCTTTTGCCGGCTTGCCCTTCTTGGTGCTGCCGCGCTTATTTGCTGTACCACCGGCCTTTCCTGTCGGCTTGCGTCGTGTTTTACCGGTGTTTTTAGCACCGCTTTTATCCGCGCTTTTACCATTGCGGCGTTGGCGACTTGCCGGGCTTTCGTCACCACTGCGCTTAGTTTCAACCTTCACCTTTTTGCCGCCGGTTGAACGTAACCACTTGTTGTCGAGCACCAGGTCAATTTTACGTTCATCCAGGTTCACTGCCGCCACTTTTACCTCCAGTTGATCGCCCAACCGGTACTGACGAGCACCACTGTCGCCGCTGAGTGTTTGTTTAACGTCATCATAGCGATAATAGTCATCGTCCAGCGAGGTAATGTGAACCAGACCATCAATATGGTATTCCGTAATGCGCACAAAAATGCCAAATCCGGTGACTGAACTCACCACGCCCTCAAAGGTTTCGCCAACGTGGTCCTGCATAAATTCGCATTTCAGCCAGTCACTGACGTCACGGGTGGCATCGTCGGCCCGGCGCTCAGTCATGGAGCACTGTTCGCCTAATTGCTCGACTTCCTCGGCACTGTAAGACTTGGCACCATGTACCGTCTGACCTTGCTTTTTCAGGATCGATTTGAGGGTACGGTGCACCACCAGATCCGGGTAACGGCGAATCGGCGAAGTGAAATGGGCGTAAGCCTCCAGCGCCAGGCCAAAGTGGCCAATGTTATCGCCATCGTAAATGGCCTGTTTCATGGAGCGTAACAACATGGTCTGGATCAGTTCCTGATCCGGGCGGCCCTGGGTTTTGCTGACCACCGCAGTAAAGTCTGCCGGCGACGCGCCTTCCACAATGCTGTGAGGGATCCCCACTTCACCGAGGTAAGACGTAAACGCGGTCAGTCTGTCCGCATCGGGTTTATCATGGACCCGAAACAGCGAATGGGCTTTATTAGCCTCGATGTACAGCGCTGCACTCACGTTGGCCATGATCATGCATTCTTCAATCAGCTTGTGAGCATCGTTACGCTCTATGGGCACGATGTTTTCAATCTTACGCTGGGCATTGAAGACAAATTTACTTTCCTGCGTTTCAAACTCAATGGCACCGCGTTGTGCGCGGGCTTTTTTCAGCGCGCGGTACAAGTCGTGTAAATGGCGCAGGTGAGGCACAAATTCTTCATAACGCTGATGAAGCTCTTTGTTACCGCTTAAGATTTGCCACACTTTACTGTAGGTAAAACGGGCATGGGAATTCATCACCGCTTCGTAAAACTGGTATTTTTCCAGTTTACCCGTCGGGCTGATGGTCATTTCGCAAACCATACATAAGCGATCGACTTCCGGGTTCAGTGAACATAAGCCGTTAGACAACACTTCCGGCAGCATGGGAATTACCTGCTCAGGGAAGTAGACGGAGTTACCACGTTCTAATGCTTCGGCATCCAGCGCACTGCCGGGTGTCACATACTGACTGACATCGGCAATGGCTACCCACAACTGCCAGCCACCCGTGTCGAGCGGTTCACAAAATACCGCATCGTCAAAGTCTCTGGCGTCTTCGCCGTCAATCGTGACCAGAGGCAACTGACGCAGGTCGACCCGCCCCGTTTTATCCTCTTCCTTCACACTGTCGGTCAGCCCCTCGATTTGGCGCGTTACCCCTTTCGGCCACTGATGTGGAATATCAAAAGTACGCAGCGCCATTTCGATTTCCATTCCCGGTGCCATATGTTCACCGAGCACTTCGATAATTCGGCCTACCGGACTCACCCGCCGACGAGGGCGCTGGGTTATTTCAACCACCACGACATTGCCTTGTCGGGCGCCGTGTGAATGTTCTGGAGGGATAATAATTTCGTAATTAATGCGGCTGTCGTCGGGAATAACAACGCCCATGCCCTGCTCGGTAAAATACCGGCCGACTATGGGTTCCTTACGCGGCTCGATGACCTGATTAATGTATGCTTCGCGACGGCCACGGCGATCAGTGCCGCTTTCCCGGGCTTCCACCCTGTCGTCGTGCATAAACATTTGCATTTGTCCGGCACTGATAAACAAATCGCCGGAATTGTCATCCGGACGCAGGAAGCCGTAGCCGTCACGGTGCCCTATAATGCGCCCACGGATAAGCTGTTCCTGTTGCAGAACGGCATACCGTTTTTGTTTGGTAAATTGAATTTGCCCCTCACGCTCCATGGCGCGCAGGCGTCGTTGAATGCCAATCCGGCTGTCTTCGTCCTGGGCATTTACGCTTTGGCAAATGTCCATAAAGGTCATGGGTTTGCCATGCTCTTTGAGGGTTTCCAGTAAATATTCGCGACTGGCTACCGGATTGTCGTACTTGGCTTTTTCCCGCTCGTAGTGCGGATCATCTGTCATATAAACTCTGTGGTTTGATGTATTGCTGCCAGTATAATACTAATCTGGCTCATTAAATACTCAATTGAGTATAAGAATTGTAGTGCGGTCAGTATATACCGGTCACTGACATAAAAAAACGGTGGCCTGAGCCACCGTTTTCGTTGGTTTAATTAAGCAGCGGTTTGCTTACTGCTTTTTCATCGACTGATGAAAATCAGCCAGGTCGTTAACCTGTGTTGCGCTGTCGATCTCAGCAAAAGGTTGCTCAACAAAGCTGGTACCACGTAACTGCACAGATACCCGTGCGGCGTTATCATTCAGCATCGTTTGTTGATAAAACGCTTTAACGTCATCCAGAGTGACTTTTTCAACGGCATCAATCAGTTTTTGCTTGCTGTTGAAGTCGTATTTCTCACGGTACCAGTCTGAAATAAACGGTACCACTTCGTCACGCATATTTTTTGGAGCTTCGTTCAGTGAGACTAAAACACTGGTCTTCAACTTAACAAACTCTTCTTCCGTTAAAGCATCCAGCGCTTCTTTATACTGAGTTTTAAAGGCATCAAAACGCGCCTGCATAGCGGCTACATCTTTTACCGGTGTCTGAATAAACATTGCAAAACCAGTGTAGTCACCAATGCTGGTTGCCATACCACCTACTGCGTAGGCCAGTTGTTCTTCGGTACGCAGCTTGTCAAACGCAACATTACTGAAATGACCACGCAGTACGGTGCCTGCAGCCCGGGTATCAAACCCTGGCTTAGGGTGCACCATCACGTCGATGACCGACACGTCGGCAACGGTCAAATCCTGCTGCCAGACCAGTTTTTGACCCACCTGAGGCTGCCAGAATTCACGCATATCGTAAGCCACGCTGGTGCGGTTTTCAGGCAAGGCTGCCTTCACCCGCGTTACCGCGTTAGTCAGATCCGCTTTGTCGTAGTTACCAAAAGCGAAAATACGCAGTTGATTTTTACTAAGCAACGCTTGCATAAAGTCCTGCATATCAGTTGCCGTGAGTGACTGCGCCGCGCTAATGAGGGCATCGGTATTAAAATTACCTTCTCGGATCAGGTCGTTGTAAGCATCAAAAGCCTGATAGAAAGGGAATTTTTTACCCGCATTTTGCAAACCACGTACGTAACGGTCGACCGCCTGGGCAAAGTTTTGCTCATTAACGTCCACGACCAGTGCATCGAGGGCTTTGGTCAGTAATTCTGGCTGTTTGTCGGTAAAACCACCGATGGCCAGACTAATACCATTACCGTCGTTAAAGCGCAGAGACATGCCGGCAATGCTTGCCTCGGTCATTAGCGCACTTTGTTGCAGGCTGTACAGGTCTTGCCAAAGAGCGGTCATTACGGTTGCCTTCGCATCAGACTCCGGCACACCTGAATTGATGTACACGGTCATTTCACCGCGTGGCTGCTCGGTAAATGCCTGGCTCGGGAACGACCACACCTTAACGCCGGTTTCGTCAATCACCAGTTCAGGTTTTTCCTGCGGTGTTTGCGGTTTAAGGGCAAATTGTTCTGGTAACAGCGTATTGACGGCCGGTAAATTCAGCGCGATTTGTGCAGGTTGTTGCCAACTGGCAATTTCTTCTGCACTGATTGAATCCACCTGGTATTTACCATCATAGAAGTGCAGCTGACTGTCTGCTGGCTCATTTTTGCTGATGTACCAGATTTTAACCCGCTCAGGCGTTAACTGCGCCAATACGTCTTTGATAGCCTCAGCATCAAAGGACTCGTAATAGAACGGTGAGGATACTGCAAACTTAGCCGGCACTTCCTGCATTGCTGCAGCCAGGTTCGACACATAACCAAACTCATCGGTTTTCTGCAGGAAACGGAAGCGGTTATTCAGACTGGTCTGAATTTCGCTGAAATATTTCGCATCAACACCTTGTTCACGAATCAGGTCGATATATTGCATCACCACCGCCACGATGGCTTCGCGATTTTGCAACCCGGCATCGGTCAGGTCGATATTGATGCTAAACGAACCGTAATTGCCGTACATGGCAGGCGACGCAGACGCTGACAAGTTTGAAATCAGCCCCATGGCTTTTAACTGATAAGCCGGCGTGCCTGGCATCTCTGAGCCAATCAGGTAGGTTAAAAACTGATTAGGCTTAGTGGCAAACTCATCGCTGTTATCACTGATAGTAAAATCAATATTCAGCTTTTTCACATCTTCGTTTGGCACGTAGTGAATTCGCTTGCCACCGACTTTAGAAAAGTCCAGTTGGTCGTCTACCGTTGGGTTTTCGATATCTTTATTTTCAATATTGCCAAAATACGCTTCAGCCAGCGCTTTCATTTCGTCCAGCGGACGATTACTGATCATAGCCAGCTTCATAATGTTGGCTGAGTAGTAACGTTCGTAGAAGTTCACCGTTTCGGTGTGCAGTTTGCTGCCTTCTTTATCACCCAGGGTTTCCAGGTTACCAATCAGGAAGCGGTTAGCCGGGTGCTCACCCATCATGCTACGCGCCAGCTTGAACTGGCCAAAGTAGTCCATCTCGCGACGCATGGACCACTCAGCATTCACCGCATTTTTCTCTTTGTCGGTATATTCGGGATACAGTTTAGGCGCTTTGAAGAAATCAGAGAAACGATCCAGGGCTTCGCCATAGGCATCGTTATTGATTTTAAACATGTAGTTGGTGATATCCAGCCACGTATAAGCGTTGTGCTGGCCGCCGTTGGCGGTCATAAACTCGGTATACCCCTTGGTATCCGGGTAACGCTCCGTGCCTAAAAACAGCATATGCTCTAAGTAGTGAGCCATTCCCTGTTGTGACATTGGGTCGTGCAGTAAGCCTACACTTACACTCAGTGAAGCGGCCGATTTTTCGGCTGCCGGGTCAGAAACCAGCATCACTTCTAATTGGTTGGGCAAAGTAAAAGTATCGTACTGTCTGTCGTCGTTAGGCGATACCATTACGCTCTCTGGCGTAGCTACCGGGCTGGCCGGCGCCTGAGCTTTTTCTGTGGCACATCCGCCAAGCAGAGCAGCGGAAACTACCCCTGCAATCAAAAGCTTTTTCATTAAAATGTTACCTTATGCAGCGTTAATATAGTGAGTTGAAAACTTCCAAACCGACCCGGCCCATAACAATGTGACAGTCGGAACAAATTTCCACGCAGCACACCATAAAGAAAAGCGCTACAAGTCGCCAGTCACCGGTTTAACAGGATTGTAAACAAATATGTCAGCGATGCTACTGGCCTGATATGCCGTTTTGTTTACTGCAAGTTACACATGCTGATCGATTAAAATGGCGTTACCGTCGGGGTCAATCAGGGCAATACTCTCAGGTCCCGATGAACCGGGTTCTGTTTTCTTGGTCAGAGTAACACCGGCATTGGCCAGTGCCGATTCAATATGCTGTACCGGCGTAAACGATTCCAGCGTATTGCAGTCCTGATCCCAACCGGGGTTAAAGGTCAGTATATTGCCCTCAAACATGCCCTGAAATAAGCCAATCACATTGCTGCCATTTTTCATAATCAGCCAATTTTGCTTAATGTCGCCACCAGACTCGGTGAACCCAAGCTTCTCGTAGAATGCTTTGGAGGTATGAATATCTTTAACTGCTAAACTGACTGAAAATGCGCCGAGTTCCATGTGATGCCTCATAGTTAAGCGAACAAGTAACCTTAACTATCGTTCAGCTCGTCCTGAATTGCAAAGCATTAAGGCCGCTGACAGAAGGTAGGCAAGCTGCGTGAGTTACGCTACAGTGAGCATTCTTTTTACACAGTTCACGAAGCGCCATGGACAGACGACGATTTATCAAACTTTCTTCTTTATTCGGCGGCAGTCTTACGCTGTCGACTCAATTAACCGGCTGCGCTTCTGCGCCAAAAACCGAAGCCTATTTCCCAGCGGTTGAGTTTACTCATGGGGTTGCCAGTGGCGATCCAACCACCAGCGCGATTATATTGTGGACCAGAGCGGTCCCGGCCGACAATGAAAGCAGCGGATATGTTCGCTGGCAAATAGCCATGACGCCTGATTTTGCCTCGCCGCTGCGGGACGGCGTGGCCCAAACAGCGCGCAGCAACGACTTTACCGTTAAGATTGACGTGCAGGACCTACCTGCAGGCAGAACCTTCTATTACCGTTTTTTCACCAGCGAAAACCGCTCCGCCACCGGCACCACCCGCACAATAGCCACTGGCGTGATTGATAAGCTTAAATTTGCAGTATTCTCCTGCGCTAACTATCCGGCCGGTTATTTTAATGCCTATGACGCGGCGGCACAGGACAGTGAAATTGATGTGGTTTTGCATCTCGGTGACTACATTTACGAATACCCTAAGGGTGGTTATGCCACGGCTAACGCTGAATCATTAGGCCGCAACTTTCTGCCCGGCAACGAAGGTGAATTGCTAACCCTGAACGACTACCGCCTGCGTTATGCCACTTACCGGCAGGACAACGGCCTGCAATTGCTCCATCAGCGTAAGCCGTTTATTGCCATTTGGGATGACCATGAGATTGCCAACGACACCTACATGTCGGGCGCTCAAAATCACTCGGCTGACGAAGGCGATTTTTATGCGCGACGCGCCGCGGCGGTTCAGGCCTATTATGAGTGGCTCCCCATTCGGCCGCCAATGGGGAACGAAAGCCCTCAGATATACCGCGCTTTTGAGTTCGGCAACCTGGTTAACCTGTTTATGCTGGACACACGGCTGATTGGCCGACAACAGCAACTGGACATGGCCGATTTTAAGCGCGCCAATGGCCAGTTTGATGCGGCAGCGTTCATGCGGGCGATCAACGATCCGGGTCGTACCCTACTGGGTGAAGATCAGTTTAATTGGCTTAGTCAGGAAGTGAGCCACAGTAGCGCCCGCTGGCAGGTACTGGGCCAGCAGATTCTGATGGGCAAAATGCACTATCCGGCGGAAGTATTAACCAGCCAGCGCGAGGCCATTGCCAGTACGATTGAAGGGCTGATTGGTCTGCTAAAAAAACAACAGGCTGGTGCACCACTAACCGCCAAAGAACAGGCCCGTCTGAGTACCAGGCTCCCCTATAACCTGGATGCCTGGGATGGCTATGCTGCAGAACGTGAAAAGGTGCTGAAACTGTTTTCCGAAGCGGGGAAATCGTTACTGGTGATTGCCGGTGACACCCACAATGGCTGGGTTAATACACTTACCGATAACAGCGGTGAAACACTGGCGATGGAATATGCGACACCCAGCGTGTCCTCGCCGGGTATGGAAGACTATGTCGGGATGGATGATAGTCAGGCCAGACGACTGGCAGAAGCACTGCCCTTGCTGATTGATGATCTCAGCTATTGCAACCTGCACGAACGCGGCTACATGACCATGTCATTTACCCTCTCCATGGTAACCACCCAATGGCACTATGTGAGTAACATCACCAACGAAAACTATACAGTGTATACCCGTCACACTGAGCGCTTTGTAGACTAACCCCTCTCAACCAGGGGCTGCGGCCCCTGCCTGCTGACTTTCACCAGTATTAACGAATGTACATCTGCGCAAAATCCGGAGTCCGGTACTCGGCGCAAATCTGCTCAAAGCTGACACTTAAAATAGAATAAATCTCCTCCAGTGCGCGCTTCTCATCAGTAGTCTTCGCCAGCATATTAAGTAGTTGTGTGGCTTTATCAGGCTCGCCATAACAACCAAACTCAGTCGCCACGTGAATCTTTGCATAGATATCGCCTTCGTTGGCGGCTTGCTGAATCAGGGATAAGCCATTTTCGTTATAGGTAAGCCGGCCCAGAATAAACTTCGCTCTTACGTTACCGCGCTCTTCGCTGAGGTAAGACAGCACGCGCTTTGCCTTGTAGTCAGACTTAGGGTAACGGGTGTAGCGGTTACCACTTTTATTTGGCAGATGCCCGGAAAAAAAAGCAAAAGCATGGCGCAGGGCGTCTTCTGTCGACAGGGTGTTAAGGTAGGGAGAGGAAACGTCTATGGCGCGGGCTTCATAAGCTTCGCGCTCTGCCATGCGGTTCTCGTGGTGAGACTGTGATGCTCTGAACATCTCAAAACCAGTTAACCCGAATAAGGTTGCAGACAGGCTCAGGCAGCCGCCAAGAACCGCTACAGGGACAATCAAAAACCATCGGTTCTTCAGCCGCTGACTGCTTTTATGTGAGGCTTGTTCGGTGAGCAGATAAAACACTCTGTGCTGCTCAAATGGAATGGTGACCCGGCCCAAATATGCCGCCGACCAGGCCCCTATGCCATACAAACCAACCAGAATAAATGCCCGCACTGACTGCCCCTCGCCAAGGCTCAGGCCAAACATAAAGGCCGCAATAACCACCAACAGGTGCGCCAGGAAAGCGATGATAGCAAAGGAAAGTAAATAACCGCGGCCATACAGACGCACCACAATACCGACCATCGCCCCGCTGAGGGCAAGCATGACGGGTGCAAAGCGATCGTCAAACAGATATAACCAATACCACAACACCAGCAAGGGGACAGACCAAAAAACAGTCGCCAGCGCCGCTTTAAAACCATTTTGTCCGTCAAGTTTCGCTTCAACGGCGTCGATTTCTTGTTGTTGTACCTGCATTGCCTCATCCCTTGCTGCAAATATCAGCTAATCCTATGATTTTACAAAAGTATACAGGATATAGAAGGGGCTGAAGTAATTTCTTCTGCAAGGCAGTTTGCCGCCTCGTGCTTAAGAGTCCAACGGCTTCCGCGCAGCTCTGACAGCCCTTGGATGCATGAGTTTCTCGAGCTGTTCAAGGTAGTTCGCGATGGTTTGGTGGGTTTGTTTATCGGCGGTTACCGCGTTATACAACCACTGGTAAGCATCCTGATAATCATAGGGAGAGCCATAACCGTCGATAAACAGTCTGGCCAGTTGCATCTGGGCTTTAAGATTCCCCAGCGCCGAGGCTTCACGTAGAAATATAACGGCACGTTTGCGATCTTGCTGCACCAGCGTGCCCTTGCTGTAATAACGGCCTAATTGCTCAAGAGCCGCAGGCATTCCCTGGTCTGCCGCCTGACGCATAAAATCGATGCCCCGTTCCGGGTCGGCATCAACGCAGACTCCCCAGGCAAGCATATCGCCCCATAAAAACTGATAGGCTGGTACTTTTAAGACTTCCGCTCTGGCTTCAATGTCCTGATTTAACTGGCATCGATCCATCACGACTCTGTCGAGATGCTCATTACGATTGATCATATTGATCAACTCGTCCTGAGTATAAAGCTGTACCGCTTTTATCTCCTGCGCCTGTGTGGTCTGGCCGCCATTCAACCACAGGACCGACAGTAACAGTAAAAAACCACCTTTGATTTGCATATCACATTCTTCCAGCTAACTCTCCGCCTCTAGGCGTTTTATCGGCCAGTGGGGCGAAAACCTAATTAAATTTAATGTTCATGGCGCTGTTGATACGACGGGTATGCTCTACCACATCAATCCCCAGGTCGGTGAGGTATCCTCCGTCTACCTGGGTTATCAACCCTTTGGAATACAACCTTGCGGCAGCTTCAACAATGGACTGCGTCGCATCGTGATGAATTTTTAACCCCTGCATCAGGCTTTCAGCAGGAAATTTTAATAACAGGTTTAGCTCTTCGATGACGTCATGTGAAAAAGCCATAGGGACTCCAGGCAACTATTCTCTTTTATTTATATAGCCAGTATGCGCTTGTTTAGCCAACAAGTCATGATGATATTTAGCGCTCACCGACCGGTTTTTAGAACCATCCATTCAGTGTTTATATAATACCCTTATGCACCAAAACGCAACCGGGTCGTGACTGTGCCTGCCAGAATGCGTTGAATCCACGTCCAGGAGTGATCGGCTCAGTCTCTTTAATGGTATACTTCTGATAATAATCCTGTTTTGTTGGGTATCAAATAACCCATAGCACGCTGTTGGGGTAGCCACGCGGTATGAAATATAAAGATTTACGCGACTTTATCAGTCAGTTAGAAAAAAACGGCGATTTGGTCCGCATCACAAAGCCAGTCAGTACGAAACTGGAAATGACAGAAATTGCCGACCGCACCCTACGCGCCGGCGGGCCCGCCCTGTTATTTGAAAATCCGGTTGATTTTGATATCCCGGTATTAATGAATCTGTTTGGAACCCCCGAACGTGTTGCCTTAGGCATGGGACAAAGCTCCGTTTCGGCGTTGCGCGAAGTCGGCAAGTTACTGGCTTACCTGAAAGAACCCGAACCGCCTAAAGGGCTTAAAGATCTCTGGGAAAAGCTACCGGTCTTCAAGCAAGTACTCAATATGCCGGCGAAAGAAGTCCGCAAAGCCCCCTGCCAGGAAATCATCTTAAGCGGCGATGAGGTAGATCTCACACGCCTGCCGGTGCAGCACTGCTGGCCGGGCGATGCTGCGCCTTTGATTACCTGGGGCCTGACTGTTACCAGAGGCCCGCACAAGAAGCGTCAAAACCTGGGCATTTATCGCCAACAGGTACTGGGTAAGAACAAGCTGATTATGCGCTGGTTGTCGCACCGTGGCGGGGCGCTGGATTTTCGTGAATGGTGTCAAACGCACCCGGGCGAACCCTATCCGGTTTCCGTTGCTTTAGGCGCGGATCCGGCAACCATTTTGGGGGCAGTAACCCCAGTGCCGGATACCCTGTCTGAATATGCTTTCGCCGGGCTGTTGCGGGGCGATAAAACCGAAGTGGTAAAATCAATCAGTAATGATCTGCAGGTACCGGCCAGTACAGAATTCGTGTTGGAAGGCTATATAGCCCAGGACGAAACGGCGCCGGAAGGCCCTTATGGCGACCACACGGGTTACTATAATGAGGTTGATGAATTCCCGGTCTTTACGGTGACTCACATCACCCATCGCAAAGAGCCGATTTATCATTCCACGTATACCGGCCGGCCACCGGATGAACCTGCGGTACTGGGCGTGGCGCTGAATGAAGTTTTTGTGCCCATTTTGCAAAAACAATTTCCGGAGATTGTAGATTTTTATCTGCCCCCCGAAGGCTGCTCCTATCGCATGGCGGTGGTCACTATGAAAAAACAATATCCCGGACACGCTAAACGCGTAATGATGGGCGTTTGGTCGTTTTTACGTCAGTTTATGTACACAAAATTTGTGGTGGTCTGCGATGACGACGTCAACGCTCGCGACTGGCAGGATGTGATTTGGGCGATCACTACCCGAATGGATCCCGCCCGTGATACAGTAATGATAGAAAACACGCCCATCGACTATCTTGATTTCGCCTCGCCGGTATCAGGACTGGGGTCAAAAATGGGCTTGGATGCCACCAATAAAATGCCCGGCGAGACCGACCGCGAATGGGGTGAACCCATCGTAATGGAGCAAGCGGTAAAAGACCGGGTGGATGCAATCTGGGATGAACTCGGTATCATGAACGGCGCAAATTCCGGACAATAAAGTAAACCTACAAACATTAAGAGATTCTGTATACATGTCACAAATTAGATGCCAGGTTGAAGGTATAGCACCACTGACCAAGACGGTTTATCGGGTCGACCTGACCCCCGATGTTTCTCTCGACTTTCAATCAGGCCAGTACGTTTTAGTACACATGGCTGAAGATGATAAACGGCCTTTTTCTATCGCCAACGCGGCGCACGATAACAATCGCCTGGAATTGCACATTGGTGCAGAGCCCGGCAACAGTTATGCCGGTGAAGTGCTTGAGCGTATGCGTCAGGAAAAAGCCATATTTATCTCTGGCGGCCATGGTCAGGCAACCTTGCAGGATGGTGATACGCCAATGATCCTGGTGGCAGGTGGGACCGGCTTTTCGTACACCTATTCCATTTTGATGCAATCACTGAAGGTCAATCCAAACCGCGAAATCACGCTGTACTGGGGCGGTAAGCACCTGGAAGACCTGTATTATCATAAAGAACTGATTTCGCTGGCAGCGCATCACCCTCACATGACTTATATTCCGGTGGTCGAAAACGCCGGAGATGACTGGGAAGGCCGCAAAGGCTGGGTCCACCATGCGGTGCTCGCAGATTACGCAGACCTATCAGGCGTCCAGGTCTATATTGCCGGCCGTTTCGACATGGCTAAAGTGGCACGCGACGACTTCTTCGAACGCGGTCTGAGCAAAGAAAATCTGTTTGGCGACGCCTACGCCTTTATTTAAATTTACGCACTAACGGTGGTTATAATGAAAATAATACGTCCACTTACCTTACTGGCGCTAAGCGGCTGCATGTCATTGCAGGCCGCTCAGCTTGAGTATGTTGATCAACCCCAGTTACACGACATTGCAGCCACTATTTCTGCCGAGCGAATCGAGCAGGATATTGAAAAGCTTGTGGGTTTCGGTACCCGCCACACCCTGTCTGAAACAGAATCGGATACTCGTGGCATCGGAGCCGCGCGACGCTGGATAAAAGCCGAGTTTGAACGCATCTCTGCCGCCTGTGGCAACTGCCTGGAGGTGTATTACAGCTCAGCCACCATCAGTGGTGAAAAACGAATTCCCGATCCGGTTGAAGTGGTCAGCGTTATCGCAGTACAGCGCGGCGTGAGCGATCCTGGCCGATATGTATTAATGTCGGGTGATATAGATTCCCGGGTGTCTGATGTGATGGATGCTACCTCAGATTCGCCTGGTGCCAACGACAATGCTTCAGGGGTTGCCGGTACACTGGAAGCCGCCCGGGTGCTCAGTCAGTATCGTTTTAATGGCAGCATTGTTTATGCCGCCCTGTCTGGCGAAGAACAGGGGTTGTTTGGCGGTAAAATTCTGGCCGAGCAAGCGGTTAAAGATGGCTGGCGTTTAAAGGCCGTGCTGAATAACGACATGATTGGCAACATCGAAGGGATCAACGGGGTTATTAACAACACCACGGCACGTATTTTTGCCGAAGGCACGCGTCAGACAGAAACTGACCGCGAAGGTACTATACGCCGTTTCACCGGCGGTGAGGTGGACTCGCCGAGTCGAAACCTGGCCCGCTACATTGATTTAGTCGCTGATCGCTACATTCCTAACCTGGATACCATGGTGGTATACCGTCTCGACAGATTCGGGCGCGGGGGTCATCACCGACCCTTTAACGATCTTGGCTTTCCCGGTGTACGCATCATGGAAACCAACGAGAATTACGTGCGCCAGCATCAGGATCTACGTACCGAAAACGGCATTACCTATGGCGATACCATTGATGGCGTAAACTTTGATTATGCCGCTAAGCTCACTGCACTGAATGCTGTCAGCCTGGCAAGCATGGCATGGGCACCGAACCCGCCTGTTGACGTTAGTATTAAAGGGGCAGTAGAGCCTTCAACCACTTTGAGCTGGCAGGCATTGGATAAAACCCAGAACCCACACCTGGCCGGTTACAAAATATACTGGCGGTACACCGATGCCCCGCAGTGGCAATTTAGCCGTTTTGTCGGCGATGTGACCGAATTCACCTTAGAAAACGTAGTGATTGATAATTACTTCTTCGGTGTAGCCAGTGTCAGTAAGGATGGCTTTGAAAGCCCGGTCGTTTTCCCTGGTGCAGCAGGTGCATTTGGTGAGTAATCAATAAT
Source organism: Alteromonas sp. 4NH20-0104 (assembly GCF_057547795.1). Classification (NCBI taxonomy): domain Bacteria; kingdom Pseudomonadati; phylum Pseudomonadota; class Gammaproteobacteria; order Alteromonadales; family Alteromonadaceae; genus Alteromonas; species Alteromonas sp. 4NH20-0104. Next base: position 42,079 of record NZ_BAAJLP010000018.1, read on the forward strand.
GGGGTTTAGTAAGTATGCAAATTAGTGGTGTGGTGAGAAGCCTCGTTTCAGTTGGGTTAGTGTTGCTAACCTTTTCTGCCGGGGCACAATCCCCTATCACGCTGGTCGCTAATCCGTTACCCACCCTGGTTAGCGAAGGGTCCGAAAATGCCAGGCTCAATCAACTGGTTGAGCAGGCATTTATCGAACTGGGAGTAAACGTTGAATTGGCCGTCGATCGCCCCGCCTTTTCCGGCAGTGGCCTGCTGACAGGTAAATACGACGGTGAGTTTGCCCATTTTGGTTTGCAGGAACGTCGCAATAACCTGCTCTACAGCAAAGCCTACCTGCCAGCACTGCTCTACGTTGCCAGTCGGAAATATCCACTCGACGACGTTACCCAATTTTCTCATATCCGTAACAGCCGGGTTGCAACGACCAACCGAATTGCCAATACACCGGCTATGCGTAATATAAAGGCCGTCTCATGGGTACGTAACCCGACTCTCTATGACATGTTCAGTCAGCTTTCGGAAAAACGGGCTGACTATGTTTTTGAAGATTGGCTGGTGCTTACTGAATTTAACCGCATGCTCACCAATGATGGTGAAAAACCGCTGTTTGTTTCGCCTAATCCACTGGTGTCATCAGCGATGGTGCTCAGTCTGCGCAAAGACTATCCCAACGCTCAGCAAGTGCTGGATAGCTTTGACAGTTACATTCGTGATATCCAGCGTGATGGCCGGTTTAACCAAGCTATGGCAGTTGGCTGGACCAGCATGGATATCAATGGTGACGGCACAGCAGACTGGATAACCAGTGCGCAAATGCACCATGACGATGTACCGCCCATGTCGCAAAAGGGTGTGCTGCCACTGGATAAAACCCAACCGGGTGAAGCCTCTTTGTTTGTAATCGATGGTGAGCAATTCACTAGCTGGCCTGATGCCCAGGCAAAGCTTAACGACCAACCGGTTCTGCCCCGCCCCACTCTATTGGATCGCGAAATCTACAAGCGTATGCTGCAGCGTTGGTAAACCTGGAGTCATTATCGCACCTAATCTACAACTTAATACCACGATGAAAGACTCTCCCCTTGCTTTGTTAGCTAAGCGCTAAATAGCTGCAATAATAAAATCCTCTCAAATTCCGAAATTTAAACTAAAGTTTAATTAATGACTATTCGGGATATTGTGATGAACAGCGCAATAATAGATATCGACAACTTAAACATAAAAAATATACTGGAACATGCTCATATCGGCGTGATTATTCATCGCGCCGATACGTCTGTTGTTTATGCAAACCCAGCTGCAATTCAACTACTTAATCTATCTTACGATCAGTTAATAGGCAAAGATTCTTATGATCCGCAGTGGGCTTTTGTTGATGAAAATGGCTTACCACTGGAGCTCAGTAAATACCCTGTAAACCAGGTGCTAAATTCTAAACAGCGGATCGAGAACAAGACGATTGGCTTAATTGACCATACCAGTAAAGACATTGCCTGGTTTATGGTGAACGCTTACATGGAAGGGCATGTGGGGGCAAAGAACTGCTTTATCGTAGTCACCTTTTCGGACATTACCGAACGGGTAAAACCCTTTTCAGCAGAGGACATACTGGAGAATGCTCAGGACATTATAATTGTCACAGAAGCTGACAATATCGAGTACCCGGAAGGCCCCAAGATAGTATACGTAAACCGGGCATTCGAAAAACTTACGGGTTACACTAAAGATGAAGTTATTGGCGAGTCACCACGTATACTGCAAGGCTCACTCACTGATAAAGAAGCCAGAAAGTCTATTCATCAAGCGCTCAAAAACAAACAGTGCGTCAGTCAAACTCTACTGAATTATGATAAATCCGGCCGCCCGTACTGGATAGATATGAACATTATCCCTTTAAAGAATAACTCTGGCCAGGTTACCCATTTCGCAGCTATTGAACGAGATATATCACAAATTAAGTTTCATCAGGAGCAGCTAGCCAACAGAAACAACGATCTAAAAGCTTTAAAAGCCAACTTAGAAAAAAGAGTGCGGGAAAGAACGCTATCACACCAGCAGGCGAAAACCCAATTAGAGAGTATGGCTTACTTCGATCCACTTACCCAGATACCAAACCGACGCTTTTTCAGCATACATTTGAGTAAGCTCATTGCTGCAGCAAAACGTCGCAAGGAAATGGTAGCGCTTGGCCTGATAGATATCGACAATTTCAAGTCGATTAACGATACATTCGGACATAGTGCAGGAGACAAAGTATTAAAGGAGTTGGCAGAGATCATCAGCGACCTATTCCGACATGAAGATGCTATCTGCCGCTACGGCGGAGAGGAATTTGCTTTCTCTATCATTATCAATCAAAAAGACCAGGCCGAACAAGCTTGTGATCGTCTTCTTCAGGCAATCAGAGGTACCCAATACCAACTAGAAGAATCAAATATCACGATTACCGCCAGTATTGGCGTGTTTACGACGTTAGCAGAAAATATCGAGAACGAGCATGAACTTTACAGAAACGCAGACTCTTTAATGTATAAAGCCAAGCAAACCGGTAAAAACCGGTACTACATCGACTAGTTCTATCCACTCGTTGCGATGAATATTCTTTACATTGCTAAATGAGTATAGTCAATGATAAACCAAAGCACTTAAAAGTCGCTCCCACACTGTGCCTTTGCAGTAATATAAAACGGTGGCTCGCAAGCTAAAGACGTTGAATTTGAATTTACATCATCTAAAGATAAACAAAGTTTATAAGTATTCACACACCACCCTGCGGTTTTCGCTGTTCTGTGCGGGCCTTTGAACGGATCGGTAAATGACCCGTCACCTTCTGATGGATCGGATGGGTGGGGTGCCACTAAGGCACCTTTTGTCTCAATGAACGACCGCCAGCAGTTCGACATCAATGTGTCGTCAAGAGACTTGACTCTGTTTGCTACCAGCAGGTGAGAAAACTGAACACCATCAATGCTGGAAAGCAAGGGATGTATCTTAAAATCTAATTCAGGATTTTGGCTCGAGGGATTAAACCCGCCCGCAGCAGAGACTTCAAAGGTGATAGCATTTCCTTTCCCATAGATTCTGGTCGCTCTTAGCGTTTGTCTGGTTGGATCAGGACTAATAAAAAACGAGCCATCAGCCAGCGAAAGCTCAAATGACGGTTGGTGGGCAAAGGCTTTATCAACAAACCTGCTCCAGCTCCTGCCATCCATTCTGACCAGAATGCCCTGAGTAATTTGCTGGAAAACGGTTTGCCGCCTCTCTAATGAATTAAGTAACTCGGTAGGATGCTGTCCGCAAGCACTCTCTTCGCTGTTTGCGTGCTCGCTGGTAAGCGAGATAGCATTAGCAACACTGGCTGTGGCCAGATACGCTGACAGGATAAATGCCCCTAATTGCTTCACAAGAATTCCTTTTTATTATGAAGTTTAAACGCCAGTATCGGCAAAAGGAGCTATTTGTCAATCGATTAGCAATTTGAAAGCAGTACTTCAAAAAAGTTAGAAAGAAGGTTTACCACTGCGAGCCACGCCACTGACCCACCCACTCGCCATTTTGCAGGATTTCTTCCACACTGCTGAAGGGCGCAGTAGTGGTAGCCATAAACAACCGGTACTCGCCGCGACTGTCTTCAAACACGTAGGTCCCTTTGGTGTCGGGGCCGGCAATAAGTTTTAGTCGGGTTGATACGCTTTGTTGCACTGTACCTTGTGAGTACGTTTGTGACATGGTGCTTGCCTTTATGATTGGTTCATTTTAACAGACCGTGCTGACTGCCATTTACTTTCAACGTTAAAAAAATGACTGTAAGCCAGTTTGCGCACGGCCGAGTATCAGGCCATGAATATCGTAAGTCCCTTCGTAGGTATTCACTGTTTCCAGATTCAGCATGTGGCGCATAATGTGGTATTCGTCAGAGATCCCATTACCACCGTGCATATCCCGTGATTTTCTGGCAATTTCCAGCGCTTTACTGCAGTTATTGCGCTTTATCAGGGAGATCATTGCCGGATCAAACTGCCCTGCATCGATCAATTGTCCTACCCGAAACGCCGCCTGTAAACCTAATGTGATCTCCGTTTGCATATCCGCCAGTTTAGTTTGAAACAACTGGGTTTGCGCCAGCGGCTTGCCAAACTGCTTTCGGTCAAGCCCGTATTGTCGTGCTGCATGCCAGCAAAACTCTGCCGCCCCCATGGCTCCCCAGGCGATGCCATAACGGGCCATATTCAAACAGCTGAAAGGCCCTTTCAGACCGCTTACCCCGGGTAGCCTATTTTGCTCAGGAACAAATACCTCATCCATGACTATTTCGCCGGTGATCGAAGCTTTAAGCGACAACTTGCCGCTAATTTCAGGTGTTGACAGACCCGGCATTCCCCGCTCCAGAATAAAACCACAAATCGCGTTATCCATAGCGCTATTCTTCGCCCACACCACACAAATATCAGCAATGGGTGAGTTCGTGATCCACATCTTGCTGCCACTTATACGATAGCCGCCGTCAACCGGTTCAGCCCGGGTTTCCATGCTGGCCGGATCCGAGCCGGCGTTAGGTTCGGTTAAACCAAAACACCCTATCATCTCGCCAGTGGCCAGCTTTGGCAGATACTGTTGCTTTTGCTCTTGGCTACCAAACTGATAAATAGGATGCATCACCAACGACGATTGCACGCTCATAGCGCTGCGGTAACTGCTGTCCACGCGTTCAACTTCACGGGCTATTAAGCCGTATCCAATATAGCTGACACCGGCACAACCATAACCCTTTATAGTGGCGCCCAATAAGCCCATCTCGCCAAACTGACGCATGATTTGCGGGTCAAAACGGCCCTGGCGGTTAGCCTGTAAAATCCCCGGCTGCAAGGTTTCCTGACAAAACTGATGGGCTGCATCGCGTAGCATACGCTCCTCATCACTCAGCTGAGTATCCAGCATTAACATATCCTGCCAATAAGGGTTAACCGACATCCTCATCTCCTGTTTATTGTGTTTGTAGGGTAGCTTTCTAATAAGCTTTTATTGTTAGCTTTTGTGGGTAACATTATACACTTTACTGCCTGTAGCCTGATTAAATCCCGTTTAAAGGCAGCGAAGTTGTGTACTTTATTTGTTCCATCGCAAAACTTGAGGTGACATCGCCCATAGGCATGTTTTTGATCAACCTTTTATAAAAGTGATCAAAGCTTTGCATATCGGCTACCATGACTTTGAGTAAGTAATCATACTCACCGGACATTCGGTAAAACTCCACAACTTCATCAAAGGCGCTGCAATGCCGGGCAAATTCCGTTAACCACTTCTCATCATGCCGACCGGCCTTGACCTGTACAAACACGGTTAGTTTTAATCCCAGAGTCTGAGCATCCAACAATGCCACTTTACGCGTTATAGGCCCCTGTTGCTGCAAACGCTGAATACGTCGCCAACAGGGTGTGGTCGTCAGTCCAACCTGTTCGGCGATATCCTGTACGGCTATTTCACAGTCACGTTGCAAAAGCGCCAGAATTTTTTTATCCGTCTCATCCATAGAATTATTTTTCACAATACCAATAAATTTGAGGTTTATAATTCTACTAAAATGGCATTTATCGAAAATTTTAGCAACGTATTCTATGGCTTTCAGAACATACTTTAGCCTCTTATTGTTACTCCAGGTCGCCATTAATATGTTTGATTCAGCCCCGGTCTTTGCTCAGCCTGCAACCTTTCATCACTGTATCACTCAAACCATCGGCAATACGCCGATGGTTCAGCTTAACCGCCTGGCAGACGCGCCGGCGACGAAAGCCAGGGTACTGCTCAAACTGGAGTATTTTAATCCGGCGGGGTCAATTAAAGACCGAGCGGCTTTATCGATGCTTGAGGATTTACTGCGTCAGCATAATGGTCACATCACGCATGTTATTGAAGCCACTTCCGGTAACAGCGGCGTAGCCTGCGCCTGGCTGGGTGCGGTGTATGGTATACCGGTGACTATTGTGATGCCCGAGCATATGTCGAAGGAAAGACAGCTGATGATTCGTCATTATGGTGCCCAGCTGATAACCACTGAACGTGCCAAAGGCATGCCCGGCGCAATCGCTCATGCTGAAGCTCTGCTGCACAAGATAGACGGCGCAGTGTCGATGAATCAGTTTGAAAACCCGGCTAACGCAGCCGCGCACCAACACACAACGGCAAGTGAGGTTTGGCAGCAAACCGGCGGTCACATCGATGCGCTCGTCGCCTGTATGGGCACCGGGGGCACCCTTACCGGCATGGCCCGCTTCCTGAAAGCACACCACCCCGCGGTTAACATTATTGCGGCGGAACCGAGTGCCTGTCCGTTATTAAGTCAAGGGCAAGGTGGTGAACACGCTATTCAGGGGATTAATCCGGGACACATCCCTAAAGGACTCGATCGCAGCCTGATTGACGAAGTGCTGACCGTTGATTGCCAACAGGCTATAGAGACGGCCAGATTACTCGCCCGTAAGGAAGGAATCGCTGCGGGCATATCATCGGGAGCCACTGTGACGGCGGCTCTGGCACTGGCCAGCCGGCCGGAATTTCAGGGCAAAACTATTGTCGCTATACTCGCAGATGGTGCTGAACGGTATTATTCAACCGCTCTGTTTGAATAGGGCTACGAGCCGAGTGAGTGCCACCATGGAACGCTAAAATCAATCTCGTCGGCAGCAATTTCAATGGCATTGGGCCTTACAAACCCAAGCCACCAGATATTGGCTAGCTCGTCATCGTAAAACACCAGTTGCTGGCTTTCCGTGTAAGCTTTGTAGGCATTAAAATAAGCTTCAATCGGAAACATAGGATGGCTCTGATCGAACACCACACGGCCACCATAAGTTTGGTACAAATAGGCATCCACAGCAAACTGCAGCGCGGCAAAGTGGGCTAGTTCGTCGAGCTTTTCGCTGCTTAGCGACTCATTGCCAAAAGCGGCTTTAAACGAAGCGACAAATTCAGGCGCCGCCGTCAGGTTATTTTCTTTGGCGAAGTCGAGCACGAAATGATGCTGAACAAACTCCACAATAGTCGAAAAATTTTGCATCTCACGGCGCTCTGAGCCCATGGGATCATCCTGCAGATTTTTCAACTCTTCGGGAGTGGGTTCAAAGTCGCTTTCAGTTAGCGTATGAGAAGCGATAGATACAACGGGATCATCGTTTGCCAAAGACTGGGTTAGCTGAAAAAAACAGGTAAGAAACAGGAAAAATTGTAAAACGCGCTTCATGGTCAGTATGCTCTTTAGCCACATTCGCCATGCCGGACGTAAGCGTACCGCTCACCGCAAGTGTGATTGGTTACTAGTAAATCACCAGAAAAGTGATTTTGAATAGAGAAGGCCCCTACCTTTCAGCAGGGGCCTCACAAATCATTTAGATGGCTTGTACGTTAGCCGCCTGCAGACCTTTTTGTCCTTGTTCAACTTCAAATTGAACTTTCTGACCTTCTACCAGGGTTTTGTACCCATCAGAGACGATCGCACGAAAATGAACAAATACGTCTTTACCGCCGTCGTCCTGCGTTAAAAAGCCATACCCTTTTTCAGCATTAAACCACTTAACGGTACCAGTTACTTTAGACATGAAAACCTCAAAAAAAACTCTGTAAAACCTTTGTGCCATGTGACACGAACTTGCTTCTTTAACTAGGGGTGACTCACGGCAAAACTATCAAACAGGTCATACAGCGCTAACTTTCGTTAGCGTTTATAACTGCGCGACGTTAGTAACGAACGAAAGCACAACTATTTAAAGAACAATACCACTATAACCACACGCTGAGTAAATTGATACTAAAAATCATCCAAACTCTTATAATTTCATTAAAAATTAATTTTAAGCTCATATTGAAATAACTGATTCGCCTACAAAAAAAGGCCTGTCAGTCAGCGCGAGAGCTCAGCGCCGGCCCTTCCACCAGGCAACAAACCAACAGCCGGAACCGAGCAAGGTAAGCCCCGCCGACAAGCTCCAGTGAGCCGGATATAATGGCAAAATGGCCGCTACAATAATTAACGTGGCGCCCACAATGCTAAAGTGCAATGCTTTTTGCGCACGTTTTTGTTGCTGCAACAGCGCGGCATTAGCCTGCTGCTGTTTTTCCGGAAAGTGTTTAACCTGTTTCAGTGTGTCGTAAAGCAAGTCCGGCATATCCGGCAGCTTTTCACTCCAGTAAGGCAGGTTAGACTTCACCTTAGAAAACATCGCCCGCACGCCTATTTGCTCGCGCATCCAGTTTTCCAGGAAAGGTTTGGCGGTCTGCCATAAGTCCAGCTGGGGGTATAACTGGCGGCCCAGGCCTTCTATATAGAGCAGTGTTTTTTGCAACAGTACCAGTTGTGGCTGCACCACCATATTAAAACGCCGTGCAGTATTAAACAGCTGCACCAGCACATTGCCAAACGAAATTTCGGCCAGCGGCTTTTGGAAAATCGGTTCGCAAACTGTACGGATAGCCACCTCGAATTCATCGATATTGGTATCCGAGGGTACCCAGCCAGAATCGGCATGTAATTGCGCGACTTTTCGATAGTCACGATTGAAAAACGCAATAAAGTTCTCGGCCAGGTACCGCTTGTCTTCCTGGTTCAGCGTGCCGACTATGCCAAAATCAATGGCAATATACTGCGGGTTTTGTGGGTTTTCCCGTGACACAAAAATGTTGCCAGGGTGCATATCGGCATGAAAAAAGCTGTCGCGGAAAACCTGCGTAAAGAATACCTCTACACCACGCTCTGCCAGAATGCGTAAATTTGTATCCTGCTCAATCAAAGCTTCAATATTGGAGATGGGGATGCCGTAAATACGTTCCATCACCAGCACATTTTTAGTACAAAAATCACTGTAGATTTTCGGTACATAAAGCGCTTCGGAGCCTTCAAAATTGCGTCCGAGTTGCATGCCATTGGCCGCTTCCCGGTTGAGATCCAGTTCATCAACGATGGTTTTTTCGTATTCTTTCACCACCTCAACCGGGCGTAAACGCTTACCGTCGGGTAACCACTTCTGCAGCACTTTGGCAAAGGTGAGCATCAGTTCCGTATCGGCTTTAATGGTTTTACGAATATCCGGCCGTAATACTTTCACGACCACGTCGGTATTGCAGTCTTTCAATCTGGCCGCGTGCACCTGGGCGATACTTGCCGAGGCCAGCGGTGTTTCACTGAATTCGCTGAATACCTTATCGAGAGACGGGACATTCAGCGCTTTGAGAATAATGGCCTGGGCTCGCTGGCTGTCGAAAGGTTTGACCCGGTCCTGCAACATGGCCAGCTCGTTGGCTATTTCCGGTGGCAGTAAATCGCGGCGGGTGGAAAGCATCTGGCCGAATTTAATAAATACCGGCCCCAGAGCCTGCAAAGCCAGGGTTAAACGGGCACCAGCATTTTTCTCTTTATGCTGGTTACGTATCCAAAAGATACTCGTCCGCATCAGGCGCACATACCAGGGCAACCATTTAGCAGGGATCAATTCGTCCAGACCATGCTCCAGCATGACCCGATTAATATGGTAAATCCTCAGTAACTGCATAGTCCCTACTGTTTACTCCGTTCCAGCCGCTCAAGACGCGCCTCAAAACGTTCGCTGTCATCGCGCAGACTGCTGACCTGATCAGAAAAATGCATCACCGCCAGCTTATGGGCTGCCAGTTGCTTCTCATCAGTTAATGTACTGCCCAGAATGGCCTCGGCTTTGAGACCGGCTTTTTTTAGCTGTGCCTGCACTTTTGCAGCAAGAGAAAATACCTCATGAGCCACAACGTCATTGGTTCGCACTGCCAGTTGCTCTTCCAAATCAATGTTCAACGACTGTAATAGTCCGGAAAACGCCTGGGCGATGGCCAGCTCACCCTTCACTTCCAGCTCACCGCTTTTAATTAAACGGGTTAACTGACTGGTGTCCCGCAACTGAGGCAGAACGCTCAGACGAGTCTTTATCAGGCATTCATCCTGATTCACCTCATCCTCAACGTCGGTCAGCGCCAGCACATCCACCTTGCTTGAAAAAACCAACGCATAGCGCTGTTTGAGGTCTTCAAGTTCGACAACCAGGCGTTTGCCCTGCAGGCGACTCAGTTTTGCTGTCGCATCAGGATCCAGCGACAGTACTTTGTTCAGCGCCGCTTCGATGGTGGCCGTAAAAAGAGGAGCCGCTGGCATTAAAATTTATAACCCCGGTGCAGAGCGACAATCCCGCCGGTCAGGTTTTGGTAGTCGCAGCGCTCGAAACCGGCGTTTTCAAACATGGATTTCAGGGTTTCCTGATCCGGGTGCATGCGAATAGACTCAGCCAGGTACTGATAACTCTCGCGATCATTAGCCACCAGTTGCCCCATGGTTGGTAGTACATTAAACGAATACCAGTCATAGGTTTTCGAAACCATCTCATTGGTTGGCTTAGAAAATTCCAGCACCAGCAAACGTCCGCCCGGCTTCAGAATTCTGAATATAGACGCCAGCGCTTTGTCTTTGTCGGTCACGTTGCGCAGGCCAAAAGCCATGGTGACTAAATCAAAGTGATTATCCGGGAATGGCAGGGCTTCGGCGTTGGCCTGCACATAATCCACGTTCCCCACTACGCCTTTGTCGCGAAGTTTGTCGCGGCCTACCGACAGCATGGAATGGTTGATATCGGCCAGAACCACCTGACCGGACGGGCCGACCAGACGAGAAAACCGGGCAGCCAAATCGCCAGTTCCACCTGCCAGATCGAGGACCTTTTGACCGCTTTTAATACCACTACAGTCAATGGTATAGCGTTTCCATAACCGATGAATCCCCATCGACATAAAGTCGTTCATTACATCGTATTTAGCCGCTACGGAATCAAAGACACCTGCCACCATTGACGCCTTTTGGGTGCGCTCAACAGTTTTAAACCCGAAATGGGTCGACTGTTCAGATGGGCGGGTTTCATCACTGTTTGGTGTTTGTTGTTCTGACATGGGTAAGTTCTTCTTTTTAGAGTCCGGGTTCTCACTTCTTTATTGCGTGAGAGAGAATGATGAGCCGGCTGATGCAATGCGGCAAGTGTAACCAAAACCGTGGGCGCTTACCATCCTGTTCATAATGTCACTGCCAGTGTTATTGACCGGTGACAAACACAGCCGGTAGTTCGGCCAGCGAATCTAACACCCGGTCCGGATGATAATCCTCAATATCTTCACCGTGATTATAACCGTAAGGCAGGGCAAATACCGCACAACCGGCGGCTCTGGCGGCATAAATATCGGATTTAGAATCACCGATCATCAGCGCCTTGGAAGGTTCTCCGCCCAGTTTATCGAGGGCAAACAGTAGTGGTTGTGGGTGAGGTTTTTTATGGGTACAGGTATCGCCACTGACCACCACAGAAAAATAACCGGCGAGGCCTTTTTCGGCTAGCAACGGTAGTGTAAACGCTTCGGCTTTATTGGTTACGCACGCAAGCTGATAACCGTTCGCACAGAGCCATTCAAGGGTTGGCTGCACGCCCTCGTAAACCGTGCTGCGTTTAGCGTTATGGGCTTTATAAGCAGTCAGGAAAGCCTGATAAGCCTGGTTAAACAAATGGGGTTCAGGCTCATCCTCCATGGTTCCCGTCACGGCCCGCTTCATGAGCTTTTCAATGCCATTGCCAACCCAACATCGAACCGCTTCGATGCCTCGTGCAGGCAGCCCCGCCGCCAGCATAGCCTCATCAACGCAGTAAGCGAGATCGGGCACGCTGTCTACCAGCGTACCGTCGAGGTCGAATAACACATAAGGATATTGCTTGTCTTCCATGGATATAGCCTTGTTTGCGTATTTGCGTTGTTTAAACCCGGTTGTCGCCACAGCTATAAGCGAGTATTTGACTCAACTCCTGCAAACTCCGACCGCTTTGCGCCTGCCAGTCGGCAAATGTGGTGGCAATGGTAGTCAGACTTTGTTTGGAGGTGAGACCACCACTGATCAGGTCATAGGCGCGAAAGTACCCTTCTACGTCCCGGCTGAGCAAAAACGTATCTATCCCCAGCGCACGCAGCGCATAAGGCCCGGTATTGCCTCCCAGTCTTGCCCCGTGTTTTTTGAGGTGAGCCCACAGGTCAATGATACCGGCACCGGTAAACTGACAGGCAAACTGCCCGAAGCTCCCGTGGGAGATCCGGATATCGTTAAGCATCAAAGCATTATCACGGATTGTCATGACTTTTTTAAGATTTCGGACAATGCGTTTATCGGTAGCCCGTTGTTCTAGCATTTCGTCTGACATCAACAGTACTTTCTCAACGTCGAAGTTGAAAAACAACGCTTCAAACTCCGGCCATTTTTGTTCGATAACCCGCCAGACAAATCCCGACTGGAATACTTTTTTAGTCACCGCCGACAACACCCGGTCGTCGCTCAGCGCCTTAACGCCAGCCGCCGGCAAAGGCTGACTGACAATCGATTCGAGGCCTCGCTCGCCGCCTTTTCTTTCAGCCGCACGAGCGTAGATAGCGGCAAAGGTTTCCGCTGCCATCAGGCCTCCGTTGCCACAATACCGTTATGGCGCAGCAGCGCATCGACTTTGGGCTCTCGTCCTCTGAACGCCACGAATAAATCCATCGGCTCGCGACTGCCGCCCATTTCAAGAATGTTGTGCAGGAAATCGGCACCGGTTTGTGGGTTGAAGATCCCTTCCTCTTCGAATCGGCTAAATGCATCAGCCGACAACACTTCAGCCCATTTATAGCTGTAATAACCCGCAGCATAACCGCCGGCAAATATGTGTCCGAAACTGTGCTGGAAACGGTTAAACGAGGGCGGCTGAATCACCGCGACTTCATCACGTACCTGAGAAAGTACCTGCTGAACGTCTACCTGTCCGGTGTTTTCCATGTGCAGCAGGAAGTCAAATAAGCTGAATTCGAGCTGACGAATCATCTGCATCGCAGCCTGATAGTCGCGGGCCGCCAACATTTTATCCAAGAGCTCTTTAGGTAAGGGCTCACCGCTTTCGTAGTGACCGGAAATAAAGCCCAGCGCTTCTTCCTGCCAGCACCAGTTTTCCAGAAACTGGCTGGGCAACTCAACGGCATCCCAGGGTACACCGTTAATACCCGACACACCCGGCACCGACATTTGAGTAAGCATATGGTGAATACCATGGCCAAACTCATGGAATAACGTTACGACTTCGTCGTGTGTAAACAACGCCGGCTTGTTGCCTACCGGCCCGTTAAAGTTACAGGTAAGGTAAGCCACCGGCGTTTGTAACTCGCCAGAAGCCTGAAAACGGCGCACTCGGCATTCGTCCATCCACGCGCCACCACGCTTTTTAGGGCGGGCGTACAAATCAAGATAGAACTGGCCACGCAGGGTGCCATCCCGGTCGGTAATGGAGAACAGGCGTACATCTTTATGCCACGTATCGGCGTTTTCGACTTCCGTAATATTCAGCCCGTAGAGCTTTTCCACTACGCTAAACAATCCGGCCAGGGCTTTACTCTCGGGGAAATAAGGGCGCAGTATTTCGTCAGAAATACTGTAGCGCTCCTGCTTAAGCTTTTCGCTGTAGTACGGCACATCCCAGGATTCAAGTTCATCCATCTGATGCTTCTGGGCAGCATAGGCTCGCACTTCCGCCAATTCTTTTTCGGCTTGCGGTTTGGATTTTGCGGCGAGATCGCGCAGGAACCCGACTACCTGACCGGTAGACGTGGCCATCTTGGTGGCCAGAGAACGCTCTGCGTAGCTCGCAAATCCCAGCAATGTGGCAATTTCTGAGCGCAATGCCAGCGTCTCGTTAATAATCGAGGTGTTATCCCACTGCCCTGCATTAGGCCCCTGATCGGACGCGCGGGTTGCGTAGGCACGATACATTTCTTCGCGCAGTTCGCGGTTATCGGCATATAACATCACCGGCAGGTAACTGGGGATATCCAGTGTAAACAGCCAGCCCTGCAGATCTTTTTGATGAGCCGCTTGTTGGGCTGCGTCCAGCGCCGATTCGGGTAACCCGGCCAACTCCGCCTCATCAGTGATGTGTTTGGTCCACCCCATGGTGGCGTCCATCACGTTGTTACTGAACGTTGAAGACAGTTCAGATAATCGGGCCTGGATCTCAGCAAAGCGCTGTTTCTTGTCACCCGGCAGAGCCACGCCTGACAAGGTGAAATCGCGCAGCGTGTTATCAATTACCTTACGCTCGGACTCCTCTAGCTGGAGGTATTCTTCACTGTCGCGTAGCGCTTTATAAGCCTGGAATAAACCTTCATGCTGACCCACCCAGGTCCCGTATTCCGATAACAGCGGCAGGCAGGCATCGTGAGCCTCTCGCAATTCATCACTGCTGACAACCGAGTTCATGTGCGAAACCGGTGACCATATTTTGCCCAGCACATCATCCGCCTCATCAATTTTGCTAACCACATTGGCATAAGAATAATCGCCACTGGCGACTACCGCCTCGATGGTTTGCTTACAATCATCTATCGCTTTAGTGACGGCAGGCTTTATCTGATCAGGGGTTATTTGAGAAAAAAGAGGCAGGCTGTCTACCTGTTCGAGTGCAAGTGTAGTCATAGTGGTTTTAGGATCCGTTGCCAGTTTATTATTGCAGTAGTGATGGGGTTCACCGGCTAAAAAAACAAGCCCCGCAGCTAGCGGGGGCCTGTACTTTTTACGTGATTTTATCAATTTGGTTCAGTCGCTGGCATCTCGGTTTATGGCGCTGACATTCGCGCGAAAATAAATGCCCTTGGGGCCGGCCTAACTGATTATGACACGCTGCGTATTTTGTGCCGGGGTTGCCGGACGAGGGATAAGAACCCGTAGCACACCGTTGTCATACCGTGCTACCACATCAGCATTGTCATTAACGGCGAAAGGTAAGGCGATAACCCGCCTGAAACTGCCGCTGTGACGTTCTCTGACATGAAAGCCTTCGTCTGTTCTGGACTCTTGTTCCTGATTACGCATACCTGAGAGCATTAATCGGTCTTGCCGGATTTCAAGATGAATATCGTCTCTTTTCATAGCTGGCAAGTCTGCGGTTAACTCAAGCCCTTCTTTAGTTTCTTTCAGATCCAGCGCCGGCATATAGCCAGTATCACCGGATGACCAACCTGTCATGGCCGGGAAGCCCGCAAAGAAATCATCAAAAACACGATCAATTTCGCCTTTTAATGCACCAGGGTGATTACGACCAAACACACTTGGGAATAAACTCATAACCCCCTCCTTAATCGATACCGATAGTTGGCTAACCTGTCCTCAGGTACCATTCCGTCATCTTTACGTGATGGCGAAATTTCTTGCTCCCTGCATCCTAAATATGGTTAACCAACTGCGTAGTTTCAAGCCATCTGCAGGTCAATTATTGCGCTACATCAAGTTTTTTTAACCCGCCTGTTCAGCTCATTTGCTGATGCTTGAACCTGGCATAGAAGGGTTGGCGAATCATGAGTTTCTCAAACTCCTGACGGGAGACCGCCGGGCTGTAAATATAGCCCTGAACTTTGTCGCAACGCATGGCTTCAAGACAGCGTAGGTCAGCCTCTTCCTCAACGCCCTCGGCAACCACTTCAATCCCCAGTTTTTTACAACTGACAATCAGGTTATGAATAAACTCCTGTCGGTGACTGTCAGTATGCAGATTATCGATTAACACCTTATCGAGTTTGAGCGTATCGATGGGTAACTTCGATAAATACGAAAACGACGTAAAGCCGGCGCCGAAATCGTCCACAGCCAGCCTCACACCGAGTAATTTTAACTGCCATAACAGCTCTTCAAGATACTGTGAATTCTCAGCCAGTGCGGTTTCCGTTAGCTCTAATTCAATAAAAGAAGGCGGCAGATAATAGTGCTGCAAACGTTCGCCAATAAACTCAACAATATGCGAGGACTGTAATTGTTTGGCAGAGATATTAATCGCAATACTACTTAACTCGGCGCTGAAACGTCTGAGTTCACTGGCAACCTTAAACCCCTGATCCAGCACCCATTCGCCAATGGCTTCAATCTGACCATCCAGTTCAGCAAGCCGCACAAATTCCGACGGCGGAACCCATCCCAGACTATGGTGCTGCCAGCGCAGCAACACTTCGGCACTGTTTATCATCCCCGAGCTGAGCTGTACTTTCGGCTGATAAGCCAGCTTAAACTCCTGATTTCTTAGTCCGTTTTGTACCTCGGCACTCAGTTGTTGCTGCCGGCGGTACTGACTAATGGTGGAATTATCCAGTTGTGAAATACTGATGCGGTGACTGTCGCGAACGATAGTGTCGATGAGCGTGCTGATCAGAAGATCGTGTTCGAGCTGGGAGTCTCTGAGATTTCGAAAACCCACGCCCACGTGGCAAAATATCGATAAGCCCTTAATGGCGAAAGTGCGCTGCAACTGCTGGCGAATTTGACAACATAGCGACCGGGTAATCTCGGCAGTAGACTCTTTCAAATACAGGGCAAACACACCGGGTTGGGCGCGTTGTAGCAGATGAGGCTGCGTAACCATGTTTTCCAGACGCTGACCGATATAGGCTTCGGTATCCAGCGATGCGGCCTCGCCGTGGGCCAGGCTGATATCCGAGACATTCATCAATTTAATCAGCACCACGGACTGGTAGTCACGAAGATTAGGCTTCGCCGTCTCCTGGGTAAACACGGCAAGCTGCTGAGCGGCGCTCTTCTGCCCCACCTCACAACACTGGTTAAGCACTTTAACCACTTCATGCCGTAAATCCTGTCGGTTCCAGGGTTTGGTCAGGTATTTGGTTAACATACGCTGATTCAGCAGCTCCACAGCAGCCTGTAAATCGCCTTCACCGCTTAGCATAAATACGTGAGTGTCCGGCGAATACTGTCTGGCAAAGCGCACCAGATCAACGCCATTCACTTCTGGCATTTTATGGTCGGTTATCATTAGGGCGACCTCTTGCTCGCGCAATACTGACATGGCTTTGCGACCGGAGGTCGTTGTGGTTATGCTGCAGTTAAGGTCTTTTAGCTCACGCTTCAGCGCGTTTACCACGTTTTTTTCGTCATCAACCAACAGTAAGTTCAGCGCTGCTTCTTTTTTAGCGCCCTGGGTATCACAAGCCATGCTATCTACCTCATTTATGATAACAATAATCCGACGTGCGACTCCTTGCAGACAGATATTCATTTTTCGACCGTCACAAATTAACACAATGTCACTAATGTCGCAAATTATACATAATGCTTAATTGCCATATTTGATTAATAGTGCTATAAATGTGGCTCGTCTAAACCTTAAGCAACGAGGATAAACTGTGAAAACACTGACATCCGGCGAAATCGCAGAATACTGCGACGTTAACCTCCGAACGGTTATCCGATGGCTGGAAAGCGGAAAACTAAAAGGCTTTAAATTGCCTGGTCGTGGGAATAACCGGGTTCTGATTAACGATTTCATCGATTTTCTGGAACGCCACAATATGCCAATTCCGGATAGCCTGAAGCCTGAAGCATCGCCTCTCATTCTGATAGTTGATGATGAAATGCCAGTCGCTAAGTCAATTCAGCGGGTAGCACGCCGAGCAGGTTATGACACCCTTATTGCTACGGGTGGCTTCCAGGCAGGCATGATGTTGAGTCAGCACTCACCAAGAGTCATGACACTCGATCTGAGTATGCCCGGGATGGACGGCTATAGTGTGTTGCAATACACCCGTGAACAAGAGTCCCAGCGCGGTCTGAAAATTATTGTTATTTCGGCGCTCGACGACGCCAGTCTGGCAAAAGCCAAAGACCTGGGGGCCGATGCAACGCTTACCAAACCTTTTTCAAACCACGACCTGACCCAGTTGTTTGAAGAGTTTATGCAGGCGTAAACCTGCCAGCAGTAGCGGAGAGCGAAATGAAATTAGTGCTTCTTATTCTGATAACACTGGGAATAACAAAAGCTTTTGCTAACTCAGACAACGGCAAACAAGCCGCCGAAGAACAGCCAGCACAATATACCTTCGGCGTTGTACCGCAACAATCCGCTTTCCGACTGGCTCAGATGTGGACCCCTCTGCTGGCTCACCTGTCTGCAGAAACCGGTCTGTCATTAAGCTTTATTACTGCAAAAGACATCCCCAGTTTTGAGGATGAGTTAACGCGTGCCAGCTATGACCTGGCCTACATGAACCCCTATCACTATGTCGTTTTCCATAGCCGCGCTGACTATCAGCCGCTGGTACGGGATTCAGAAAAAGGCTTGCGGGGCATTATCGTTACACGCAAAGACAGCAACATAACGAATATTGAGCAATTGCAGGGGTCAACGCTGGCTTTTCCGGCCCCGGCAGCTTTTGCAGCGAGCATTATCCCCCGCGCCGAACTGAATCGTGCCGGCATTAGTATTAACCCCCGTTATGTAAATTCTCACGATTCGGTCTATCTTAATGTAATAAAAGAACTCTTTGTGGCGGGAGGGGGCATTATCCGATCACTGGAACATTTGCCAGAATCGCAACGCTCACAACTTAAGATATTATGGCAAAGTAAAGCATATACCAGCCATGCGATTGCTGCGCACAGCAGGGTCCCCCTTGCCCACCAGCAATTACTGACCGCTGCGTTTGAAAAGCTGGTTACCACCGAACATGGCAGGGCCTTACTTAAACAACTCAATTTCAATCGACTCGATGCCGCAGCAGATAAAGACTGGAATGATATCCGCGCGTTAGGTATTAATTCACTGTCGAGACCGGACTACTAAGTCGACGTCATGCGCCTTTCACTACGCACCAAAACTATCGCCGGTACCGCAATCATTGAAGCGACGCTGCTGCTTGTGCTGATCATAACCAGCCTCACTTTTATTAATGATTTGATCGAAGAAAACGTGGTGAAACGAGCTCAAACAACGGCCAATCTGTTCTCCTCTATAACCCGGGATCCATTATTATCACTCGATCTCGCATCCCTTGAAGCATCGGTAGAAGAACTCATGACTAACCCGGATATCGCTTATGTCAGGGTCATCGACAGCCAGCAACGGATGCTCGCTCAACGTCACCGTGCAGGACTTACTGAGCGACCCTTTAATCTGGATACGTCGGTTAAGGGGATTGACGATTCGATTTATGACACCCGGGAACCCATTACCGTAGCCGGTGAGTATTTCGGTGAAGTGCAGATTGGTATCGACGTGACATCCGTTCAGTCGTCGCTGATCCAAATTCGTAACTGGATCATTTCTCTGGCCCTGCTGGAAATGATGTTAGTGGCACTCTTTTCCTTTGGTCTGGGGACTTATCTGACATCCCAGTTGAAATCCTTGCGTCAGGGTGCCAGGGACATGCTGCAAGCTATCCCTACGCAGCACTACAAAAGCGTTTCCATTGAGATTAAAGGGCGAGATGAACTATCAGAACTGGCCCAGTCATTTAATACCCTGGTCGATACACTGGCGGTCGAATATGAGAACCGAAGTGTGGCGCAGAATGAGCTCAGGGAACTTAACCGCTCACTGGAACACATCGTTGAAGAACGAACCCAGGCATTAAGTGACAAAAATACTGAGCTGGAAAATGCCAACAAACACCTTAAAGAAACCCAGCAACAATTGTTACAGGCCGAAAAAATGGCTTCTGTGGGTCAGTTGGCCGCGGGCGTTGCCCATGAAATCAATAACCCCATTGGCTTTGTCAGCAGTAATTTAAGCACGTTAAAAGATTACTTGTCTTTGTTTCAGATCCTGCTGGATATGGCTAAAAAGCTCAACGCCGATGAATCCACTGAGGCATTGAAAGCCAGAGTTGACGAACTTCAGGCTTTTTATGCACAGCACGATCTGGACTTTATCGGCGAAGATGTCGGGCCCCTTATTGAAGAATCTACAGAAGGTCTTCAGCGGGTCAGTGAAATTGTTAAAGGCCTTAAGATATTTTCCCGGATCGACTCAGATGAGTCGCAATACTATGACCTTAATCATTGCCTCAACACCACACTGACAATGGTTAATAACAAATTGAAGTATATCTGTAAGGTTGAAAAGCAATTCGCAGATTTACCGAAAGTGTACTTTAATTTGGGCAAGTTAACGCAAGTCTTTACCAACCTGCTGATTAATGCAGGCCAGGCAATTGAGGCCACGGGTAAACAGGGCGTTATCAGTATCAGCACACAGCAGGAAGGCAACAGCGTAAAAGTCCGGATTCAGGACACCGGGTGTGGAATAAGCCAGGAAAATATCGACAAGCTGTTTAATCCGTTTTTTACCACCAAACCCGAAGGACAAGGCACGGGTCTGGGCTTGTCTATTACCTATGGCATTATTCAGGAGCATGGTGGCCAGATTAATGTCTCCAGTACGCCAGGTGAAGGAAGTGTATTTGAACTGGCTTTACCTATTAACGGTCTGGATGACCAACACCCAACCGTCACGCAAAATTAGCGGTCAGGTTCATCGAGGAGTTATTATGCCGAATACCGAATCACCCAGATACTCCGTACTCTGTGTTGATGACGAACAGAACATTTTACGCTCTATTAAGCGGGCGCTGTTTTCGTTAAAAATAGATCTGACACTGGCAGAGAGCGGTGAACAAGCCCTTGCTATCATGGAGCAGAAAACCGTGCATGTCGTGATTTCTGACATGAAAATGCCCAACATGACCGGTGCCGAGCTGCTCGAAAAGGTCGCGGCCAAATACCCTGACACGTTTCGAGTGGTACTGACCGGCTTTGCGGATATCGACGCCACTATCAAAGCCGTCAACCGGGGCCGTATACATCGTTACCTGCAAAAACCCTGGGATAATCAGGAGTTGATTAATACCATTGAAGAAGGGCTGGAACGGATCAAGCTTAAGGACGAGAATACTCGCCTGCAAAAGCTTACCCGCCTGCAGAATGCCAAGTTAAAAGAAGTCAATAATGACCTCGAAAAAACGGTCCAGAAACGTACCCGGCAAATCAAGGCGGCGCTTAATCGTATTGAAACCCGCAACCGTGCTCTGGAGCAGGTGCTGTTTAATGTTATTTCCATTAACCCTGATATCGATGGCAAATTTGCCATTGAGGTTAGCGAGCTCAGTAAAAAACTGGCCGCGAAACTGGGCTGTAGCACAGACGAGAGAAACCTTTATACCTATGCCAGCCTGATAGGCGAACTGGGACTGCTAGGATTACAACCGGAGAATTTCCGTCCGCCTTTTGCCAAGCTCACTTATCAGCAGCAGAAAGATTATATGTCACAGACGCATCTGGCGAAGATGATCCTGGCTCCGGCCGAACATATGCAGCCCATTAGTGAGATCATCGAATTTCAGTTCGAACACTACAATGGCAGCGGTTTATACCACAAAGTGGCCAAGGAAATCCCTCTGGGTGCCCGCATTCATGCGATTGCGCGCGACTACTGGCGTTTGGTGAGCGGCCGTTTGAGTGCGCAGCGCATGGAACCCAGAGACGCTAAAGCTGAGCTCAAAAAACACCGCAATACCCGCTACGACGGCGAAATTCTGGATTTATTGCTCACCGATAATAACATCGATAAGCCCAGCTTTATCGAGAATCACCTCTCCAGTGACGAGCTGACAGCAGGCATGGTATTAGGCAATAACCTGTATAATGATAATCATATTCTGCTATTGCCCGCAGGCCATGTTTTTTCCGCGGCGACCATTGGCAAGTTGAAGCAATATGAGCGCGAGCACAAACGTCAGTTTGAGATAGTCATTGAAAATGAAAATAATGAGGAAACGGTTTAGCCCGGTGTGCGACAGCCTTTAAATCTGGCTGTCGCACACCGCTCAGTTTACGTTTTTTGTTAACGCCTCTTCAGGACGCAGTGTCAGTACTTCGTATCCGTCTGCTGTGACGGCAATGGTGTGTTCCCATTGTGCCGATAACTTGCGATCCCGGGTGATCACTGTCCAGCCGTCTTTTTTCAGCTTGGTTTTATGGGTTCCCTGATTAATCATGGGTTCAATGGTAAAGACCATCCCTTCACGCAAAATCAGGCCGGTGTTGGGTGTGCCTATATGCAGAATTTGCGGCTCTTCATGCATTTCCCGGCCAATACCATGGCCACAATACTCTCTTACTACACTATAACCGTACTGTTCAGCATGACGTTGTACTGCATCGCCGATATCACCGACTCTGGCCCCCGGCCTGACGACTTCAATCCCTTTCCACAAGGCCTCGTAGGTCACTTTTACGAGCTTATGGGCGAGCGGTGAAACCTCCCCCACACAGTACATTTTACTGCTATCTGCAATGTAGCCGTTTTTCTCCAGGGTGATGTCCAGATTAACAATATCCCCCTTACGAAGGGCTTTACTTACCGACGGTACGCCATGACAAATCACCTCATTCACCGAGGTATTTAGCGCGTATTCGTAGCCATACTGCCCTTTGCTGGCAGGGCGACTTTGCAGCGTATCCACAATGTAGCGCTCCACAAAGTCGTTGATTGCCATGGTGGTTACTCCCGCGGCAACGAAGTCGTCCAGCGCACCAAATACGCGGGCCAGTAACTGGCCGGCCTCACGCATTAAAGCCACTTCCTGTGGTGTTTTAATTTTCACGTTACTCATTAATGAGACGGACCTTTTGTACTTTCTGCTGGCGCATCTCCTGCTCCAGAATTTGTTCGTAAGTCAGCGAAGGATTTTGCTCTGCTAACCGGCCTATTTTCATCCAGAACTCAGCCTGAGAATTCATTGAGCGTTCCATCACCAGGCTGTTCTTGCGCACTTCCTCGTGCAGTTGGTCTGAAATTTTTACGATTCCCATACAAGCCTCACCATTCAATTCGCTACATATTATAGCAATGCACTACACTATACAGGTGTTAGGTTTGTTTAGCCAAAAAAAAGCCCGTAACCAAATGGCTACGGGCAAAACGGGAAGTTTCACACATGAAGAAAGAAAGGTTACT
This sequence comes from Alteromonas sp. 4NH20-0104, assembly GCF_057547795.1. Taxonomy (NCBI): domain Bacteria; kingdom Pseudomonadati; phylum Pseudomonadota; class Gammaproteobacteria; order Alteromonadales; family Alteromonadaceae; genus Alteromonas; species Alteromonas sp. 4NH20-0104. Next base: position 64,928 of record NZ_BAAJLP010000018.1, read on the forward strand.
GTTTACGGCTAGCTTTTCAGTTCACCGGTGGCCGATTCGATATGGGCTCGGACAAACCATTGGAATTGTTCCAGTTGTGCCAGCTGTCCGGTGACCATGTCTTCAGATACCGGGTCCAGTTCACCCAGTGAATCAATCGCTTTACGGTGATCTTCGTTGACACCGTTATACACTTTGTCCAGCGCAGTGAGATGGTCGGTGACCAGACCTTTACCCACTGAGTAATCGTCCCAGCGGCGACGATCTACAATAGCCTTTGGCGTGCCCACCGGCACACCGCCCAGGGTGGCAATACGCTCTGCAATGGTGTCGGTCATCTCACGAACGGCCTCAACCTGAGGGTCGAGCATTTCGTGCACGCCAATAAAATTCGGACCTACCACATTCCAGTGAATGTGTTTCAGCGTAAGCTGTAAATCAATCAGGGCGACCATTCGGTCATCAAGCACAGAGATAACATCTTTTGCTGCATTGTCTTTAATGCCTGGTGCGGTAAATTCTGCAATTTTTACGTTGCTCATAATTCCTCCTGCTCGTTGAAAATGCGTAAAGGCTGAAATGTTTCAACCTTTTAAATTTGTACGATTAGGAAGTTGCATAGCCTGTGCCGAAATGACACAAAATGCTTAAACCCCTTGTCACGACTAACCTCCAGCGCCGTCAGGCGTGTTTTCCAACTGTCACAAATGAGCGTGACGCAAAGTAAATTATGCATGCTCCTGTAAATTGTTCAGAGCGTCGGGCAGCCACTGAAAGTAAACAGCCGGCTAACGGGTCCTTAAGATAACTCCGGGCAGAGGCATGCCTGCAAAGAACCGGCGAGTAAGTTTGTCCGGTTATACGAAATCATGCACAATAGCAGCACAACTAAGACGAGAGAATTTGCGATGCAAGAGTTTGACTATATCTGTATTGGCGGCGGCAGCGGCGGTATTGCTTCTGCTAACCGGGCAGCAAAACACGGCAAGAAAGTCCTGCTTATTGAAGCAAAAGCCGTGGGCGGCACCTGCGTGAATGTGGGCTGCGTGCCCAAAAAAGCCATGTGGTACGGTGCCCAGGTGGCAGAGGCCATACATAAGTACGGGCCGGACTATGGCTTTGATGTAACGGTCAATAAATTTGACTGGTCCACGCTCATTAAAAATCGTCAGGCGTACATTTCTCGCATCCATGCCTCCTATGACCGGGTGCTGGGCAACAATCAGGTGACCCTGCTTAAAGGGTTTGCCCGGTTTGTCAATAACACCACCGTAGAAGTGGACGGTGAGCAGTACACTGCCCCGCATATTTTAATCGCTACTGGCGGTAAGCCTTTCCGCCCGGATATTCCCGGAGCAGAGCACGGCATCGATTCCGACGGCTTTTTCGAACTCAACGAGCAACCAAGACGCGTAGCGGTTGTAGGCGGTGGTTACATCGGTGTGGAACTGGCGGGTGTCCTGCATGCACTGGGCAGTGAAACCCATTCCATTTTACGTCAGGAGTTACCTTTGCGCGGCTTTGACGCCATGTTACAGGAAACGCTGAAAACCCTGATGCTGGAAGAAGGCATCGATATTCACGAAAAAACCGAAATCAAACAGGTCACTAAGCTGGACAACGGCGACCTGGAACTGGCGTTAACCGATGGCAATACGCTTACCGTTGATTGTCTGATCTGGGCCACCGGCCGTAAGCCAAATACCGCATCCATTGGGCTGGACAACACCGACGTAGAACTGCGTCACAATGGTCAGATTGTGGTGGATAAATTTCAGAACACCAACGTTGAGGGCGTTTATGCCGTAGGTGATATTACCGGCCAGCCAGAATTAACGCCGGTCGCGGTTAAAGCCGGTCGAATGCTAAGCGAGCGTCTGTTTAACGGTCAAACCAATGCTCATCTGGATTATGATTTGATTCCCACCGTAGTGTTCAGCCATCCGCCCATTGGCACCATAGGCATGACTGAAAGTGAGGCTGAAGCAAAGTACGGTAAAGATAACCTGACCATTTACCGCTCTAACTTTGCGGCCATGTATACCGCTGTCACCCATCATCGCCAACTTACCAGTATGAAGCTGATTTGTGCCGGTGAAGAACAGAAAGTGGTGGGTTTACATGGCATTGGCTACGCCATGGATGAAATCCTGCAAGGCTTCGGCGTGGCGATTAAGATGGGCGCAACCAAAGCTGACTTTGATGCCTGTATTGCCATTCACCCCACCAGCGCCGAAGAATACGTCACAATGGCATAAGCACTAAACGGCAGCGAATTCAGAGGCACTATGATGACCTCTGCATTTGCTGTTGTTACTGGCATAAACGGCCAGGCGGATTCATCAACCTCGTACTATAGTTAATTTGCAGCCCCTTAAATTCCTAAGGGGTTGTCACAGTGGCGACGAGGTAACCGTATAATGCTCGGTGACGAATTACTTTTTACCAACGATGACGAAACCGATCTCGAAGAAGAGCTGTTAACGGCCTGGACGATACTGGTGGTTGATGATGAGCCGGAAATCCACGCCGTTACCCGTATGGTACTGGGTGATTTTGTTTTTGAACAACGCCCACTGAATATCATTACCGCCAGCAGTGCTGCTGAAGCCCGCGATATCTTAATAGCCGATAAACATAACACCATTGCTGTAGCCATTATCGATGTGGTGATGGAAACCACACAGGCGGGCCTGGAACTGGTGCACTGGGTGCGTGAAACGTTGAATAACCACGTTATCCGGCTCATTTTGCGCACCGGTCAACCCGGCGAAGCGCCGGAAGAACGGGTTATCCGTGATTACGATATCAACGATTATAAAAACAAAACTGAGCTGACGGCATTAAGACTGAAAACCAGTATCTATGCTGCGCTGCGGGCTTATCGCGATATTCGCCTGATTGAGCGCCACCGCCAGGGCCTGGAAAAAATCATCAGCGCCACCACCCAGTTTATCGAGTGCGACACCCTGCCGCAGTTTGCTTCCGCCATACTCAATCAAATATCCGTACTTCTCGGTATCGAAAGTTCGGAAATTATCTGCTGCGCCATTTCCCGGGACATTAATTCCGGTAACCGATACAAAATTCTGGCTACCAGCTTACAGGGCCAATCGATATCGATAATCCCTGCTACTGTGCAAACGCGCATTGAAGAAGCGCTGAACCAACACAGTAACATTCAGGGCAGCGATTACTTTGTGAGTTATTTTACCACCCGCAGAGGGATGGAAAATGTGCTGTACGTGGCGAAAAACGAACCGCTGGAGCCGGTACAGCACCATTTGTTATCGTTCTTTGCCAACAATATCGCAGTATCCCACGAGAACCTGAAACTGCGCGAGGTGATCCGCGACTCACAACGGGAACTATCTTACATCATCGGTGAGGCGGTAGAGATTCGCTCGAAAGAGACCGGCTCCCATGTCAGGCGGGTAGCGCATATCAGTGCTTTACTGGCCAGGTATTATGGCTTACCCGACAATGAGGCAGAAATGATCAAACTGGCGTCGCCGCTCCACGATGTGGGCAAGGTAGCCATTCCGGATGTGATCCTGAACAAACCAGGTCCTCACACCGATGAAGAACGGCAGATCATGCAGACTCATGCCAAAGCCGGGTACGACATGCTGTGTAAAAGTGATAACCCCATTTTACAGCTTGGCGCCACCATTGCCTGCGAACATCATGAATGCTGGGACGGCACTGGCTACCCTAACGGCCTGAGCGAAAATGCCATTTCTGTTGCCGGGCGCATTGTAGCCGTAGCAGATGTGTTTGACGCCCTGGGCAGTAAACGGTGCTATAAGGGCCCCTGGTCTGAAGAGCAAATACGGGACTACTTCACTGAACAACGAAGCAAGCAGTTTGATCCCCGTCTGGTCGATTTGTTGCTGGCTAATTTTGCGTCCGTTACCGCCATTCGTGGCCAATTCCCCGACCCGCAATAAGCCCCGCAGTTTACCTTCCAAACTTATCCGATGAACTGCAACATCTCACCCTAAACATACTTTATACTGACTATTAACAATCCAGGGAAGATTGACTTTGCTGCGGGCTCAGGCCCGAACATTACAACAAAAAAGACGTAGAGAATAACAATGAAGCTAACGACAAATCTGCACACCCCTAAGCAAAAATTAACCTTATTGAGTGCTTCGGTATTCACCTCACTTTGTCTGCTCAGCGCCCCGCTGGCCGCACAAGAAAGTGATGCCGAGGACAAGTGGGAAGTGACTAACCCACCCTATCCTTTGCACGATGTCACCATCAACACTTCCGAAACCACCTGGTCGAGCCTCGACGTAGCACCTGATGGCGAATACTTCCTGTTCGACATGCTTGGTGATATTTATAAAGCTGACCTCGACGGCGGCAACGCTCAGCCGTTAACTCAGGACTTCGCCTGGAATATTCACCCGGCTATTTCACCCGACGGCAGCAAAATTGCGTTTATCTCTGACCGTGGCGGCGTATCCAACGTGTGGGTGATGGATGCCAACGGTGACAACCTGCGCCAGGTAACTAAAGAGAAAAATAACACTATCCACTCGCCTAAATGGAGTCCGGATGGCGAATATATTGTGGTCACCAAAGGCATAACGTCTACCCGCAGTATTCCGGCCGGCGAAATCTGGATTTATCATCATTCCGGCGGTAGCGGTCTGCCCATTAAAGAACGGGTATCCGGCAAACGTGAACAAAACAACATTACCGATCCGGTGTTCTCCCACGACGGCAAGTATATCTACTACACCCAGAGTACCTCTGGCGGCTACCGCTTTGACTACAATCGCGACCCGCTGGAAGGCATTTTTGCCATTACCCGCTTTGATCGCAGTACCGGTGAAGAAGACCGCGTTATCTCCGGCACTGGCGGCGCCGTAGTACCAACCCCTTCGCCAGACGGTAAGTACATCGCTTTTTTACGTCGGGTGAAGTACGACACCGCGCTGTTTATCAAAGATCTGGCCACCGGTGAAGAAAGCCTGCTAAGCCGTGAAATGGAGCGCGACATGCAGGAAGGTTTTGGCATAGAAGGCTATTATGCCTATTTTGACTGGACGCCAGACAGCAAAGCCATTGTTTACTGGGCCGGCGGAAAGTTTCATAAGCTCAATATAAAAGACCAATCGGTAGACACCATCGATATCGCCGTTGAAGCCAAGCTGCAATATGCCGATGCATTGCGTTTTGATGTAGACGTAGCGCCGGATACCTTTAACGTAAAAATGATCCGCTGGTCGCAGAAATCGCCGGACGGCAAATCGGTGCTGTTTCAGGCGCTGGGCAAACTGTACGTCAAAGATTTAAAAAGCGGTAAATCAAAACGCCTTACCCGTCAGGATGAGCATGATGAATACTACCCGCGCTATTCTGCCGACGGTAAGCGGATTATCTACACCACCTGGAACGACCAGAAGTTAGGCGATGTACGCGTCGTCTCCGCCCGTGGTGGTAAGGGTAAAGTAATAACCCCTGAGCCGGGGCACTACGTAGAGCCGGCGTTTTCACCAGACGGCGAATTAGTTACCTACCGTAAATTTACCGGCGGCTACCTGCTTGATCCCAAGTATTCGGTAGAGCCAGGCTTATACGTGATGGACCTGGATAAAGGCGAGCCGAAAAAGGTCAGCAGTTCAGGCATGCAACCGCATTTCGCCGGTGATAACGAGCGTTTATTCTTTACTGAACGCAGTTATGACTCGCCCTACGGTGCAACACAGTTGTCGAGTGTAAACCTGCATGGCGACGATCACCGGGTACACCTGTACGGCGCCGACAAAGTAGCGGAATACCGCCTGTCGCCGGATCGCAAATGGGTCGCCTTTGTTCATCAGTTTAATACCTATGTAACGCCATACGTAGACAATGGTAAAAAAGTCACTATCGGCCCGAATATGACGTCTCTGCCGGTTACTCAGCTATCTGATCGCGCCGGTGAGTACCTCACCTGGGCACCAGACAGCAGCAGTGTGGGCTGGTTCCATGGCCCCTACTATTTTGAACGTAAGCTGGAAGACGCATTTGCCTTTGCCGGTGATAAAGCGGCCGATGAGTTGCCCGACCCGCTGGCTGAGGGCCTCGATTTGAGCTTCACCGCCACCAGCGACAAGCCCGGCGGTTATAAGGCACTGGTAGGGGGTACGGTAGTCACCATGCGTGATGCTGATAATACCCGGGAAGTTATCGAGGATGGTGTGGTACTGATCCTGGATAACCGCATTGCCGCCGTAGGTAAGCGCGGCGAAGTGGATATCCCCGGCGACGCTATGTTGATTGATGCCTCAGGTAAAACCGTTCTGCCCGGATTAGTGGATACTCATGCCCACGGCGGACAAGGCCGCAGTGAGATCATTCCGCAACAAAACTGGATGCAGTATTCCAACCTGTCGTTCGGTGTGACCACCATTCACGATCCGTCTAACGATACCACTGAGATTTTTGCCGCGTCGGAGCTTCAACGTGCAGGTGAACGCGTAGCACCGCGCATCTACTCTACCGGGACTATTTTGTACGGTGCAGAAGGTATTGGCTATAAGGCACAAATTAACAACTATGACGATGCTTACTTCCATGTTCAGCGCCTGAAAGACAGCGGCGCTATCTCGGTGAAAAGCTATAACCAGCCACGCCGGGATCAACGCCAGCAAGTGTTATGGGCGGCTAATAATCAGCAAATGATGGTGGTACCGGAAGGCGGCGGTAAGTTTCAGCAAAACCTGACCATGCTGGTTGACGGCCATACCGGCCTTGAGCATTCATTGCCCATTGCCCGTGGCTACGACGACCTCACACAGCTATGGAAAGCCACTGATTTTGGTTACACGCCAACCTTTGTGGTGTCTTACGGTGGCCTGATGGGTGAAGAATACTGGTACGATCGCACCGAAGTGTGGAACAACGAGCGCCTGCTGCGTTATGTGCCTTCTACCATTCTGGATGCCCGTGCTATTCGCCGCCCTACCGCGCCGGATGATCAGTACAACCACGTAAATGTGGCGTCTTACGCGAAAGAACTGCGCGATAATGGCGTAAGTGTGCACATTGGTGCGCACGGTCAGCGCGAAGGGTTAGCCGCTCACTGGGAAATGTGGCTGATGAATCAGGGTGGCTTTACGCCCTGGGAAGCCCTGCGCGGTGCTACCATTGATGGCGCAACGCATCTGGGCATGGGCAAGGACCTCGGCAGCATTGAGCCGGGTAAACTGGCCGACCTGATGATCACCGATGGCGACGTGCTTAACGATATTCGCCGCAGTGAATATGTAACCTACACCGTGATTAACGGCCGCGTGTATGACGTTGCCACCATGAACGAAATGGGTAGCAAGCAAAAGCGCCAGCCGTTCTTCTTTGAAGGTAACAATAAAGCCTTTATGCCGCAGCAAACAGCGGCCGAAGTGGATGCCAAGGCGCACCAGTATCACTGGAAGCATACCAACCACTAAAAACCCAAAAGCCGGAACCTGCGTTCCGGCTTTTTCCTTTATGCCTTTAACAACCTATTGATAAGCACCACTGGCATAGTGCAGCTCGTAGCTATGGCTGTAGATCTCCAGAATATTGCCAAACGGATCTTCCATATAAATCATGCGGTAGGGCTTCTCACCCGGATAATAATACCGCGGCGCTTTCATGCGCTTTTTACCACCGGCCGCGACAATTCTTTCAGCCAGTCCTTCGACATCCGGGTCCTGTACACAGAAGTGGAAAATGCCGGTTTTCCAGTACTCAAAATTATTCTCCGGATTTTGCTGATCCTTAAATTCAAAAATTTCCACACCAACCCGGTCACCCGTGGATAAATGCGCAATGCGAAACTTCTCCCATCCCGCACCAAATACATCGGTGCACATCTCACCTATGGCTGAGGTATCTTCCACAATTTCGGTGGGTTTCATAATGAGATACCAGCCGAGTACCTCGGTGTAGAATTTAACGGCAGCGTCCAGGTCTGGTACTGAAATACCGAGATGCGAAAAAGTGCGAGGGTAAGGTTTTTGACTATTGTCTGTCATGGTTAACTCCTGAGTGATGACGATGGCGTCAGAGTAACTGGACAGAACCAAAACATAAAATTATCATATTTTCTTAAATTGATAATTTAAATTTATAGCATGCTGAATCCCAAATACCTTAAAACCTTTATAACCCTGGCGGAAACTGGCAGCTTCACCAACACCGCAGAGCGGTTGTTTATGACTCAACCCGGTGTTAGCCAGCATGTGAAAAAGCTGGAGCAAAGCTGCGAGTGCGAATTACTGGTTCGGTTAGGAAAGGGCATTGAACTTACCGAACAGGGGCGGCAGGTTTACCGCTATGCCAAACAAGAGGAAGCCAGACAACAGCAGTTTCTCGAACAGTTAAAATTTGATGAGCCCCATTCGGGGCGCTGCACCATTGCCTGCTCAGGCGCAGTGGCCCTGCGAATATATCCAAAGCTCACCGCCTTGCAGGCCCAACACCCTGCTCTGGCAATTCACCTGGAAGTCGCTCCCCGGCATCGCATCGTGGACAGTTTGAAACAGGGGACTAATGATATTGGCATTGTGACCCATACACCGGCGGACGAATCCCTCAGTGCAGACTATCTGGCAGAAGAAGCATTAAGCTTGTTCTTACCCGCTGCGATTAATGATTTCACCGATATTAGTGCAACGCTTCGTCAACTCGGGCTGATTGATCACCCGGATGCCGCCCATTACTTGCAGCTTTATTGCGATCATTGTGGCGAACAGGAGCTGGCTAGCCTTGAGGTACCCAAACTAAACCGCACCGGTTATGTTAACCAGCTATCGCAAATACTATTGCCGGTGAGTGCGGGAGTCGGCTTTACTGTATTACCAGCCAGTGTGGAGAAGTTTGCCGGCCACGGAGGCAGCATTGCGGTTTACCCCTCTGCTACAACCGTTTCGGAACCACTTTACCTGCTGCGTTCCCGTTACCGCGCCCTGCCCGCCAGATATACCGGTGTGACAGAGGCCATCTATGCAGCATTTCAGGAAAACTAGTCATTCACCAGCCCACAGGAGGATGAGGTTTCCCTCCCATGAGCCGGACTTAAACCGCTATTTGCCGGCCATGCCGTTAGCATCAAAGATCTCAATCCAGTAACCGTCGGGATCTTTAATGAACGCGAGATTATTCATACTGCCGTCTTCAAGACGCTTCTGAAATTCAACGCCCAGCTCCTCAAAGCGCTGACACGCCCCTTGCAGATCCGGTACATGAAAACCAATATGACCAAAACCACGGGGATCGCTGTTACCGTTGTGATAACGGGTAGACTCGGCGGTATCCCCCCAGTTGTGGGTTAATTCGAGCATTGCCGGACGGCCAAAGGTTTGTGCCGTGCGCTGTGCCTGATCTTCGCTGATATCAGAGAAATCCTCGCCAGTGGTGAGAAAATACAAACTGAATTTCATTTCCGGAAAATCCAGTTTTCTCAGCAAGGTCATGCCCATAACCCGGGTGTAAAAATCCAGCGAACGTACCGGATCCGCTATACGTAACATAGTCTGATTAAATACAAAACCGTCGGTGGCCGGATCTTTTTGTTCGCACAAGCCTTCGGCCTGTTCAAAATGACGTGTCATAAGGTGCCCTCATCTAATTATGAATCGATGTATAAAACTGGGGACTAAACACACTTTCACAATCCCACTGGCCGTGCGATTCTGACACTTCGCAGCTAGTTTGACCGGTTGGCGGGGAAAGGCTGCAGCAATGTGACGACCAGTTCCGATAATGCCTGCTGCACACTAATGCTGTCGTTAGCTTCCAGCTCGGCGCTACCGGCAGCGCTATAGATAAACTCACCGTCCTGCACCACTTCAATCTGCAGATTCTGATACTCAGTGACCTGTTCACCCACCGGCACGCTAAAGATGCTGCCCAGTGATATTCCACCAGAACGGCCAAACACGCCAGTGCCAAGCCCGATACTGACCGATGAGCCCCCTTCTTCCACCCGGCTGGAGGGAAAAAAGCCCACTTTAATATCGGCATCGTCTTCGCCTGCTGCGGTCAGCCCCTTGCCTTGCAACACGGTAGTGATGGTCGACGCCATATGCTGCTCCAGGGTGGGGTTAAATGAGTTAAGCGGTGGCTGAACATAAAAGGTTTTCAGCGCGGCGAAGTGAGTTTCTTCGCGCATTTTGATTTGTGGTTTGTTGCTGGCACAGCCGGCTAGCCAGGCGCAAAATAAAAACACCAGCACTACCCGGAAAGGGAAAGACCAGCGAGCCTTATTGTCATTCATCGTGATAACCATTGAGTTTAGTTACCTTTTTAACGCCGAAGACGGGGTGTTCGGATCGTTTTCGCGGGAAAATAAGGCCAACCAGGAAGGCAAGCCCTCCTGATCAGCACCAGACAAATTACCGGTTACGGCCATACTGCTCGTGGGAGGATACCCAGTCGGAACTAGAGATCGCCGAGGCCAGTGAGATCTCCCCGGCCAGAGCCACCGCGCCAACAATTTCGGCAAACTTGTACACTCTGTCCCGGCCATAACAGCCCAGTAATTCCAGACACTCACGCTGAGTGCCTATACCGGTGCCACCACCGTAGGTCGCCACAATCAGCGATGGAATGGTCAGTGAGATATACAGATCACCTTCATCCGTCAGCTCCGAGTACATAATACCGGCTGATGACTCAGAGACATTGGCAACATCCTGCCCGGTGGCAATAAACATCGCGGTGATGCCATTGGGCGAATGCAATCCGGTATTATTGACCCCGGATAAAAACGATCCTACCCCCGCCACGCGGCTATGGTAATCAATCTGTTTAGGGTCCACCCGCATAACCGACAGCAAATGCTCACGCTTAATAGTGGCCTCGGCAATGACCCGTTTACCCCGGGTACGCATAATATTAATTTGCGAGGCTTTTTTATCGGTAGCGAAGTTCGACTCCAGATAGAAGTTCTCGATACCCTCGTAATGATCGAGGATCCAGCCACAGGCGGCAAACGTAGCGCGCCCCACCATGTTTTGTCCGGCCGCATCACCGGTACGGTAATTGAAGCGCAAAAAGGCAAACTTGGTAGACAGGAAACTATCAATATAAGTGAGCTTGGCAATGGATGAGGTGGCTTCAGCTTCCTCACGAATTTTGTCGATGTTCTCGTTTACCCAGGCAACGAAGTCCCGTGCGCCGCGTGCATCGGAAAACACAAACACCGGGGCGCGTTGCATGGCATCGTCCACCACGGTGGATTTAATCCCCCCGCTCATATTGAGCAGCTTCATACCGCGGTTATAAGAGGCAACCAGAGTGCCCTCAGTAGTGGCCAGCGGGATCACAAAGTCGCCCTTGGCATGTTCGCCATCAATAGTAACCGGGCCAGCCATACCAATTGGCACCTGAGCAACTCCGATGAAATGCTCGACATTACCTCGTAAAGTGTTTGGATCAATCGAATACTGACCAACATGGTGGATGTTGGCGCCGGAGAAGTGCTCAAAAAACTTCTGGCGCTTTTCAATAATACCCGGTGCGTAGTCATCGTGAGGATCGCGGGGAATATGGCCCTCGGCCAGATTCGGCGCCGACACATTATCTTCCACACTGAATTTAAGTTTGCCGAAAGGTGAGGCCCTGAACACCAGCTCGATAATATGCTTTTCCGGGCTCACCGGCAGGGTTTTATTTAGATAAACCGTAATGGCCTGCTTGAGTGCAAAAGGCACTTCACCGCTTTCGTTAAGCTCTGCCATCGACATGATTTGCTCGGGGCCAACCTGCAGCGTAACGTTTTCAGGCGCGATGACTTCTCCGTCAATGGCAATACTGTCGACCTGCTTGAGCACGGCATCTTTCAGCCGGTTTTTAAGCATAAACTGCAAGCCGTCTTCGGTTTGAGTAAGGCTTCCATGGGTGTACAACTGGCGGAGTAAAATACTGGGAATAAACATAACTACGGCTTCCTTGGCAAAACATACATCAAGTGTAGAGCTTTCTTTGCCAACCACAATATATTAACAATCCGGTTTAGGAAAGCCAACGTCAGCCTGCCTTTGACCTGCCACAACAGGCAGACCAGTCCTGCACAAATGAGCCAGGCCCTCACTATTTGGGACACCTGCTATCCATCGTCCCCTCAAAAAGCCCACCCGGCCTGGCTTTCACCGTGGTTCAGCGTCTTCGGTCATAAGGTTGAATCATCACCCACAGCCGGAATGGACGCCATGCAAAGCCAAACATTATTTCGCCAACAGGCCGTCGTTTCACAGCAGCAAAAAATCGATGGCTCGATATTACTTAAACCCAGGCTTCCTACGCTTGTTATTACCGTGCTGCTGTGCAGCTGGTTAATAGGCGTAATGAGTTGGTTACTGACCGGGCGCTATACCTACACCCAAACGGTCACCGGCTGGCTGGAACCGGCAAATGGCATTACCCCCGTATACGGACCGGCTTCCGGCGCTATTGTCAGTAACGTGTTAGTTAGCGAAAACGCCCGGGTAAAAAAAGGCACGCCCCTAATCAGACTCACCCGTGACGCCATTTTTCATAACGGCCAGAGTATCAGTGATGCCCTTATTGAGGAACTGGCCAGCCAGATAGCGCGCCTTAAAAGTCAGTACTCACTTACCGAGAAAGGTTTCGTTACTCAGCAACAACGTTTAAACAAAACCGGATCCCGACTGACGGAAGATCATGCCCGTCTTGGGGCAATGCGCCAATTGCTGGATGAAAAAATGACATTGCTGAACAAGCAAATTGAGTCTGTCGCAGCATTAACCCAGCAGGGGTTTTCGAGCCAGCAACAGCTACAGTCGCTAAACACTCAGCGTATCGACGAAACCTATCAGCGCCAGCGCCTGGAGCGTGAATGGATTGGCACATTACAAGCCATCGAAGACAACCAGTTTGCACTTAGCGAAGCGGAACACTCCCATCAACTGCAGCTACTGAACATTGAAAACCAAATCAGTGAACTTCAGAAAAGCCTCGATCAGCAGTACAGTCAGCGCGAGGTTATTATTGTTGCAGCCGCTGACGGCAGGGTAACCAACCTGAATGCGAAACCAGGACAACGCACGCAAACTAGTGTGCCGCTTCTGTCACTCATGCCACTGAATGCCGAAGTAACTGCCCAACTGTTAATTCCGGTGGCGGCGGCGGGCCAGATATCAGCAGGGCAATCCATCAGTTTACGCTACGATGCGTTTCCCCATACGCAGTTTGGAACCTATAAGGCAACCGTCGATTCAGTCTCTGCACATCTGTTGCTGCCTCAGGAGGTAGCGCAAAAACCCTTAACCGTAAATACCCCCGTTTATCTGGCCAGGGCCACTCTGCAAGCCACCAGCATTGAGCATTTTAACCAACGCATTGCGCTGCGCGCCGGGATGACCTTTGCGGCTGAAATAGCGATACGTGAACGCAATCTGATGCAATGGCTATTCGAACCACTTTATAAATTACGCGGAGGCCTGCTATGAGCACCGCAACGCTGTTCAAATTGCCATTGCAACTCAACTGGCGACGCGCCACCCCACAGGTTCTGCAAGCAGAAAACGCGGAATGCGGACTGGCCTGTATAGCCATGGTGGCGGGGTATCACGGACTAAATATAGACCTGGCAAAACTGCGTAGCATGCGCGCTTTCAGCCAGCAAGGCGCTAACCTTAAACAGCTGATTGATTTTGCCCATTCACTGAATCTCAACAGCCGGGCACTGAAGCTGGAACCCGAAGATATGGCCGACCTGCAACTGCCCTGTATTCTGCACTGGAATATGCAGCACTTCGTAGTATTGACAAAAGTAACAACCAACGGCGTTGAAATCCAGGACCCGGCCTGCGGCAAACGTCGCCTTACCTGGCCACAGGTGAGTGATGCATTTACCGGCATAGCCCTTGAGTTGCAGCCAGGCAGTAACTTTACCCCACAAAATCTGCGTCAGCCGCTTAAGCTCAGCCAGTTATGGCAGCGAATTATTGGTATTAAGCGTTCCTTACTGGTGCTGTTTATGTTGTCTCTGCTGTTGCAATGTTTCGCTTTGGCTTCGCCCTACTACATGCAACTGGTGATCGACTCCGTCATCGTCAATAACGATGCCTCGCTACTCAATGTACTGTTTCTGGGTTTCTTTCTGCTGATGGTGGTAGAGGCGATTACCAACCTCACCCGCCAGACTACCGGCATCTCGATGTCCGGACACCTTGCTCAGCAGTTGTCGGTGAATGTCTTTACTCATTTAATCCGGCTGCCCTTCAGTTATTTTTCACAACGTCATATTGGCGATATGGTGGCGCGCTTTGGCAGCTTGCAGGAAGTCAGGCGGTTTATCAGTCAGGGCATAGTCGCGCTTATTTTAGATACGCTCATCTTACTATGTACACTGGTTTTGATGGCACTGTACAGCATTAAGCTAATGCTTGTTGTAGTAGGCGTCGCGCTGATTTTTCTGGCTTTACGGTTAATTTTGCTTGGCCCCGTGCAGCGCTTGCAGCAAGAAAAAATTACCTGTGCTGCGAAGGAAAACAGCCACTTTATTGAAACACTGCGTGGCATTCAGTCAATCAGAATGCTCAAGCTGGAGTCCTTTCGTCTGCACGGCTGGCAGCATTTACTGACCGATACATTGAACCGGGATATTCGCTTACGCCGCTGGGAAATGGGATTCAGTATTGTTCACCTGTTGTTGTTTGGTCTTGAAAACCTGCTGGTGGTTTATCTTGCCGCGTCGCTGGTAATGGAGCAGGCATTTACCGTGGGTATGCTTTACGCATTTACCAGTTATAAAAACCGCTTTAACACGGCAATCCACGGCCTGTTAGAGCAATTGCTTCAGTGGCGTTTATTGCGACTCCATCTCGACAGACTGGCAGATATTGTTCAAACACCGGTGGCTTTTGACTCACTGGCTGCCGCATCGACGAGTCCGGTGGCCAGCTTACCGGTAGCGCACAAACTGTCTCTGCATGATGTAAGCTTTGGCTACCAGGGTCAGCCACTGCTTTTCGAACATTTGAACCTGACAGTCCCCCCGGGAGAAATGGTGGTGATAACCGGGGTGAGCGGCAGCGGCAAATCCAGCCTGGCAAAATGCCTGACCGGTTTACTTCCAGTCACCGCAGGCCAGGTTCTGATTGACAATAAACCGCTGAACAGCCGCGACCCGAGCCAGCGAATTAGCGCTGTCATGCAGGATGATATGTGCCTGTCCGGGACCATTATCGACAATGTCAGCGGCTTTCAACAGCACCTTGATATGCCGCGCCTGATAGAGTGCTGCCAACTGGCAAACCTGCATAACACTATAACCAGCCTGCCCATGCAGTATTACACCCTACTGCAGGAAGGTGGCAGCAACTTTAGTGGCGGCCAACTCCAACGCCTGTTTCTGGCCCGGGCGCTGTATCAGCAACCGGCACTGCTGTTACTCGATGAGGCGAGCAGTCATCTGGACGCCAACAGTGAAAAGCTCATCAATACACACCTTTCCCGGTTACCCATGACCCGGGTGGTTATCGCCCACCGGCGGGAAACCATTCAAATGGCCCATCAGCGGTATCACCTGGCAGGCGGCCAGCTGACGGAAGTAGCCATCAATTACACGCCTGATTTACCAACCCCCACTCAACAAGGAGATCATCATGTTTGATCAAGAGTTATTAAGCCCTGAACATTTGGAACAGTTGTCTAAACGTGAACTTCAGGTGGCGCATAAAATTATCGAAGGCTTACCGAATAAAACCATTGCCTCGCAATTGTTTATCAGTGAGCGAACGGTAAAGTTTCATTGCGCCAATATTTACCGCAAACTGGAAATCCGTAACCGGGCTGCATTAATGGCCCGTTATTTCAGAACGCTGTACACGCAAATTCCTACGGTGTAATGGGGAATGTGGCAAGTGAAGCCTGGCCGGTACAGAGGTACCGGCCGGTTTGTCTGTTTGCGTTAGAGGATGAAGCGGCTTAAGTCTTCGTTATCCACTAAGGTTTCCAGATGCAGGTTTACATAATCTGCATCAATGGTGTAGGTTTCGCCCTGCTTTTCGGAAGCATCGTATGAAATATCTTCCATTAAACGCTCTAATACCGTGTGCAAACGACGAGCACCGATATTTTCGGTTTTCTCATTCACCTGCCAGGCGGCCTCGGCGATACGCTGAATTCCGCTTTCGGCAAACTCCACGGTTACCCCCTCGGTTTTCATCAGCTCTATGTACTGCTCGGTAAGCGAGGCATTAGGCTCAGTAAGAATACGTTTGAAGTCTTCCACTTTGAGGGCCGACAATTCAACGCGGATAGGCAGACGCCCCTGTAATTCAGGGATCAGGTCCGACGGTTTGCTCATCTGGAAGGCACCCGATGCAACAAACAAAATATGGTCGGTTTTGATCATACCGTGCTTGGTAGACACCGTTGAACCTTCTACCAGCGGTAGCAAGTCGCGTTGTACGCCTTCACGGGAAACATCTGCTGAGTTGGCGCCTTCACGCTTACAGATCTTATCGATTTCATCCACAAATACGATGCCGTGTTGTTCCACCGCTTCAAGGGCTTTTTCTTTAAGATCTTCTTTGTTTACCAGTCGTGCGGCTTCTTCTTCAATCAGCACTTTCATGGCATCCCGGATGCGCATTTTCTTTTTCTTTTTCTGCGAGCCGGAAGAAGACAGGTTTTCAAACATTCCCTGCAACTGGTTAGTCATTTCTTCCATGCCCGGCGGTGCCATAATCTCTACACCAATTTGCTGCTGGGACACATCGATTTCAATTTCTTTGTCGTCGAGGCTACCTTCACGCAGCTTTTTACGGAAAGACTGACGGGTGCCGCGATCTTCCGAGCGCTCTTTTTCACCCCAGGCATTTTCCGCCGGCGGGATAAGGATATCCAGAATTCGCTCTTCGGCGGCTTCCTCGGCGCGATAGCGCACTTTTTCCATTTCCTGCTCTTTGGTCATTTTAACGGCGATGTCTGCAAGGTCACGGATAATCGTTTCTACTTCCTTGCCAACGTAGCCCACTTCAGTGAACTTTGTCGCTTCAACCTTAATAAACGGCGCATTCGCCAGCTTGGCCAGACGACGGGCAATTTCGGTTTTACCGACCCCTGTTGGACCAATCATTAAGATGTTTTTAGGGGTCACTTCCTGACGCAGCTCTGGCTTTAACTGCATTCGGCGCCAGCGGTTACGAAGTGCAATGGCGACAGCGCGCTTAGCGCTTTGCTGACCAATGATATGGCGGTCCAGTTCATGGACAATTTCTCTTGGTGTCATTTCAGACATAATTAACCCTTATGTAAAACTGACGAAGGTCAGTATGGCAGCCGCTTTTTAGCCACTGCCATCACAATTCATTTAATAATCGAGTACTTCAACCGTTTGATTATGGTTGGTGAACACGCAAATATCGCCGGCAATAGATAAACTTTGCGTGGCAATTTCGTGTGCCGTTAACTGCGTATTGTTGAGCAACGCCGTAGCCGCTGCCTGAGCATAGTTGCCACCCGAGCCGATAGCGATTAAATCCTGCTCCGGCTGCACCACATCACCATTACCGGTGATAATAAACGAAGCCGTTTCATCGGCCACGGCCAGTAAGGCTTCAAGGCGACGCAACATGCGATCGGTCCGCCAGTCTTTGGCCAGTTCTACTGCCGCCTTGGTTAAGTGGCCCTGATGCAGTTCCAGTTTCGCTTCGAAGCGTTCAAATAAGGTAAACGCATCGGCGGTGCCACCGGCAAAACCGGCCAGTACCTTGTTTTGGTAAAGGCGGCGTACTTTACGGGCATTACCTTTCATCACTGTATTGCCCAATGACACCTGGCCATCGCCGGCCATAACAACCTGATTATCTCGTCTGACTGATACTATTGTAGTCACGTTTACTCCACTGTAGTGGTTTGGCACAGCATACCGGTTCGCGGTCTGTGCGTTGACAATGAATAGTAGGTGGGGGAACTTGGCGTTTTTTCAAGACTTAAAAAGTGAATATCCGCCGGCGGTTGCAGGGCAATTAAAAAAGCCGGCGATGGCCGGCTTTCGTTATTCTACAAATTCCAGAACCAAATCTGACAGGTGGTGATATTCACTTTGCGTAGTGCGTGTTTGGCACGCTCAGCGTCGCGCTTGGCGTCAAAAGGGCCAAGGATCACACGGAACCATTCGCCATTAGCGCCGTCGCTGTGCCTGATTTGCGCTTCCAGCCCCTGAAACGCAATCTTGGCGCGCATTTCGTCGGCCTGAGCCCGGGTTCTGAATGAGGCACACTGCATTAAGTAACGCTTGTCAGATTTTTCCTGCTCGGCAACTTCGACTTCTACCTCATAACCGGGCAGGGTCTTAATATACTCCCACTCTTCCTCTGGCAGCTCCGGCAACTCATCTTCAATAGGCGCGGGCTCTACCGTGAGCGGCTGTGCAGTATCCGGATCGGCATTATCTTTAATTGACCACAGGAACCAGGCAAAACCCAGTAACAATGCAACAACTACCGCAACCGTTACCCATGGCACGGTTACCTGAGGTTCCTGCTGATGGCTGCCTCGTTTGGCGCTGGTTTTGCTTTTTGTTTTTTTGGTATTTTTCTTTTGTGGCGCACGTCCACGAGAAACGTAATCGCGTTGAGACATAATGCTGTATCGATTTCCCTGTGTGGATGATTATTATTATCAGCAGGCAGTGTACCTGCTCTGACTCAAAATTGCTGCCATAATATGTGGTTAAATATGAAAGTTTACAAGCGACTTAAAAAGGCTAACTGAAATCCACCGGATCAATGTCCAGACTCCAGCGCACTTTGCTGGTAAGCGGCAACGATTCCACTTCAGACAAGTGATGCTTAAGCCAACTGTGCAGGGCGGCACGCTGCTGACATTGCAGCACCAACATATACCTAAAGCGGCCCTGACGCTTTTCTATTAAACAAGGCAAGGGCCCGATAAAGTTGCCTTTTGCGGCATGCACACTGGGCCGATAACAATCTCTGACCTGTTGCAAAAAGTGAGCAACCAGCCCGGCCTCATTGCCTTCGGCGCGAAAAATCGCCTGACTGCTGTAGGGCGGCAGCTCACCGAGTTGGCGCTCTTGTAATGCCTGACGGGCAAAGTGCGCAAAACCGTTATTGATGAGATCCTGCAACAACGGATGGCCGGGGTTATCGGTTTGCAGCCACATTTCGCCGGGTTTACTGGCGCGCCCGGCACGACCAGCCAACTGCGTGATTAACTGCGCGAGCTTTTCAGCCGCACGAAAATCGGCAGAGAATAACGCGCCGTCGCAGTCGAGCACTACCACCAGGGTAACATGGGGGAAATGATGCCCCTTCGAAAGAATCTGCGTACCCACCAGCAACTGATATTTGCGCGCATTGATTTCATCCAGCCGGGTGATGAGCTTGTCTTTACCTTTTACTGCATCACTGTCGATTCTGACCTGCGCAACATCCTCAAAGAGCTGGCCCAGCCCCTGTTCAAGCTGCTCGGTGCCAATCCCAGAGGTTTGCAGGTCGTGACTGTGGCATTCACTGCACTGCTCGGGCATTCGCCGGCTCGCACCACAGTGATGACACTGTAGTCGGCCCTGAGATTTATGGTAGGTAAAAGGACGTTCGCAACTTTTGCAGTCAACCGTCTGGCCACAATGATGGCATAACACCGCAGGCGCAAAACCACGACGGTTTAAAAATACCAGCACCTGATTGCCCTGCTGTAAATGACTACGCATAATACTTATCAGGCCCTGAGCAATCCCGGCATGAAGCGGCTGATCACGGGAGTCGAGCACCTTTAACTGGGTGTGGCTTGCCCCACCCGCCCGCTGACTTAAGGTTAAATGGGTATAACGCTTATTCAGCGCATTATTAAGGCTTTCCAGCGACGGCGTGGCACTGCCCAGAATCAAGGGTACATTTTCGGTATGCGCCCGTTTTACGGCCAGATCCCTGGCGTGATAACGCAAACCATCCTGTTGTTTAAAAGACTCATCATGCTCTTCATCCACAATGATCATGCCCGGCCGTTTGAGCGGCGTAAAAATCGCTGACCGGGTACCAATGATGATCCCCAACTCGCCGCGTCGGGCCTGTTGCCATACCTTGAGGCGAGCGAGGTCTGTCATTTGGGAATGCAGCACACCAACGCTTATGCCAAAGCGACGCTCAAAACGTCCTACTGTTTGCGGCGTAAGCCCTATTTCAGGAACCAGAATAAGCACCTGCTTTCCTTGTTTGAGCACCGGCTCAATCACCTGCAGGTACACCTCGGTTTTACCACTGCCGGTGACACCGTCTAATAAAAACGGTACAAAATGGCTGGCTTGCTGGTTGATGGCCGCAATCGCAACGCCCTGCTCGGTTGATGCGGTAGGCGGTGTTTGCTGTAAACTAAATGACGCCCAGTCCTGCTTTTCGGTGAGGCGAATGCTGGTATCCGTGGTCAGCGCTTTATCTGCCAGTGCTTTTAATACCACGTTAGAAAACCGGGTTTTGATTTCTTCTCTTGCCAGCGGCCCTTGCGCCAGCATTGCAATGCATTCCAGTTGCTTTTTCCCCCTTAGGGTAGGCGTTGCTGCCTCAGCCTGGCCAGCATCGGTCAGCATTAATGCCGGAACACTATCACTCAGCGCGCCGCCTTTACGCAGTCTCGACGGCATGATGGTTGCCCACACTTCACCAATAGGATGGTGATAATAGGTCGACAGCCACTGAGTTAACGTTTGTAAAGTTGCATCAAACAGCGGTTGCTCATCGAGGACTTCCGTTACCGCTTTTAGTTTAACCTCTGATTTCGTCTCATCGGCCGGATCGTCGTAACTTGCCGTTACCACCCCCATTAACTGGCGACGACCAAAGGGCACACTCACCCGCACACCCGGCTCTGGCTTTTGCTCGCAGGTGTAACTAAAGGTTTGTCGAAGTGGTACCGGTACGGCTACATCAATGATTGGCATAGTGAATTTTGACCAACGGACCTATTTGGCAGAAGTTGAATAGTGGTTATCCTAACATGCAGATAGCAAAGTATTGCACGAAAAACCTTGATTGATTATTCGACATCCATTAATATGCGCCGCTCTAAAAAGCAGGCGCTGTGTCGCTTGTAGTGAAAATTAGTCACGTATGGTGGCCAACTTCGGGTTGGTTAGCGATACGGCCTTATTTTGAGGTAATCCCATGAAACAAGATATCCATCCTAAATACGAAGAAATTACTGCCAGCTGTTCTTGCGGTAACGAAATCAAAGTTCGTTCAACACTGGGCAAAGACATCAGCCTGGACGTATGTTCAGCTTGTCACCCTTTCTACACTGGTAAGCAACGTAACGTTGACACTGGTGGCCGTGTTGATCGCTTCAAGAAGCGTTTTGGCGCACTGGGCAAAAAATAAGCCCCATCTTGAAGAAACAACCTTGAAGAAAAAGCGCCTTTACGGCGCTTTTTTTATGCCTGTATTTTATCATCATGTTAATTGATTCAGCTAATGGTAAAACCATTTTCCATCATTAAAACAAATTACGATTATTTATACGGCAACGTGGCGTTCAGCGCCGGTTCGCGTTATGTTAGGAATAATTCACAAGTTTGTAAGGTGCTATCGATTTTTCGGTTGATAGATACCATGCCATAAGACATGCGCTGTGATACAGTTCGCCTATAATAACAATAACCTAGCGACTGGCTTACAAGATAAAAATTACAGGACTTACAAAATGTCAGATTTTCGCCAACGTGCCCTCGACTACCACGCTAAACCTACGCCGGGCAAGATCCGCGTAGAACTCTCCAAACCGGCAGAAAGTGTTGATGACCTCGCCCTGGCTTATAGCCCGGGAGTGGCAGAACCCTGCCGCGAAATCGCCGAAGATCCTAACGCCGCTTATACCTATACCGGTAAAGGCAACATGGTCGCCGTTATCAGTAACGGTACCGCTATCCTTGGCCTCGGTAATCTCGGCCCGCTGGCCTCTAAACCGGTTATGGAAGGTAAGGCTTTATTATTTAAGCGCTTCGCCGGTCTCGATTCGATTGATATCGAAGTAAAACACCGTACTACTGAAGAGTTTATTAATACCGTTGCCAACATCGCCGATACCTTCGGCGGCATTAACCTGGAAGATATTAAAGCGCCGGAGTGCTTTGAGATTGAACAGGAGCTCATTAAACGCTGTAAGATCCCGGTGTTTCATGATGACCAACACGGTACCGCTATTGTAACGGCCGCAGGTATGCTCAACGCGCTGGAAATTCAGGGCAAAGAAATTGGCGATGCTAAAATTGTTTGTATGGGCGCCGGCGCTGCCGCCGTGGCCTGTATGGAATTATTAATAAAGTGTGGTGCCCAGCGTGAGCGCATTTATATGCTCGACCGCAAAGGGGTAATTCATACCCGTCGTGACGATCTCACGCCGCACAAAATGTTGTTTGCTAACAATACCGATAAACGCACCCTGGAAGATGTCATGGAAGGTGCGGATATTTTCGTTGGCGTATCCGGCCCCGACTTACTGCACCCTGAAGCCCTTGAACTCATGGCGCCGAATCCGATTGTGTTCGCTTGTTCTAACCCCGATCCGGAAATTAAACCGGAAGTGGCGCTGGCCACCCGTTCCGATTTGATCATGGCTACCGGCCGCTCAGATTATCCTAATCAGGTAAACAACGTGCTGTGCTTCCCGTTTATTTTCCGCGGTGCACTGGATGTTCGGGCAACGGCCATCAACGATGAAATGAAAGTGGCAGCGGTTGAAGCGCTTCGCTCCGTTTCAAAAGAACCGGTACCTGAATCGGTGTTGAAAGCCAGCAATGTGGATAGCCTGACCTTTGGCAAGGATTATATTATTCCTAAACCCATGGATCCGCGCTTATGTGGCCGCATAGCGAGAGCTGTAGCTCAGGCTGCTATTGACTCAGGTGTGGCCCGGCTGGAAGATATACCGGACTATCAATAACACTTTAACAAAGCCATCGTTATCGATGGCTTTGTTGTTTCTAGACTTCGCGCAGCTGACTGGGCGTTAAACCGGTCCAGCGCTTCACTGCGCGACGAAAATTGGTAATATCGGTAAAAGCCATTTTCAACGCACTCTGCTCATTATTCAGTTTTTGCACCTGCAGGTAGTAAATGGCCTGCTGGCGGCGAATATCATCGTGCAGCAAACTAAAGGTAGTGTCGTGATCCGCCAGCTTGCGCTTCAGAGATGCCGGGCTTAATCCCAGCTCACCGGCAATGTCCGGTAAGGTAGAGTTTGAACAGCCACGCAAGTGATAGCGTACCGCATCGAGCAGGGTTAAGCGGTATTCCCGCTGCTCCAAAAATCGTCTTAACGCAAATTGCTTAAACGTGCGGTTAGCTTGCAAACAGGGCGTTGCCAATGCCTGTCTGGCCACCTTAATGGTAAAAAAGGGTTGGTTAAACGATAATCTGAATCCCAGTCCTTCTTCATATTCCTGAATCTGCCGCGGGCGGGCAAACGGGAAAGAAAAATGCAGCGCCAGCCGCTTACCGGTGCAATGCCTGGCCAGCGCCACCAGCGCCGCACAATAGGCTTCGGCCATAAACCGAAATTGCTTGCCGCTCCCCATGGCATCCTGTAACACCAGCAGCTGTGTGTCGCCTTCGTCATAGCGAAAGGCTGATACAAACGGATAAAGACGGGTCTGAAAAGACGGCAATGCCCGCAAACACTCCCCAAAATCCCGCGCATGGGTAAAGTACGGCAGGGCGTCACTTACAAACGCCGAGACTAAATGTTGGCCAAACCGAAAGGCCAGATCGAAGCCTTTGTAATGTTGAGTTGCGTTGCTGCACAGGCGTTGCAGCTGATTACAACTTAAAGGTTTTGCCGTAAGTAAGTCTTCACTAAAAATACCCGTTCCGCGCAGTAACTTATGCTCTGGAGCGCCCCGGGCTACAGCAACCTGCACCAGGCTTTGAGCAAGCTGCCTGGCAGGCAGTGCTTTGTCAGTACGGGTAAGCAGAGCGTTATGCGTCATCAGGCAACCTGCTGAGATGTCTCATCTAACTGGCGATTTAAACCCGCCATCATTTCGGCTAGTGTGACCTGCTGTTGTAACTGGGAGCAAACGCTACGCACCGAATGAAAAATGGCCGTTGTCTGGCCGCCACTTTTAAACGCTACATTGCGAATACTACACTCTAGCTGACAGGCAAATTCATTTGCTTCGGCAATCGCGATTTCTGGCATTAAAATAACGAAGCGATCCCCGGCATAGCGACATGCCAGGTCTACCGCTCTGAGGTTCATTACGATTAACTGCGATATTTCCCGTAAAAAGCGATCGCCTTCGGCATGGCCGTAACGTAAGTTAAATTGAGAGAAGTCATTGATGTCCAGTACTACTACAGCAGCCTGTATGCCCTGCTCCTGCAGTTCCATGGCTCTGGCTCGCCAGTAATCAGCCCGGTACAACTGAGTGATCACATCGATTTGATCGTGAGCGCGATACCACATTTCCCGGCGTTGGAGTTGCTTGTTGAGCGCCAGTTGCTCCTGATGCCACAAGTACAATGCAATCGTCATTACAATCATTCCCAACGCGGCCGGGATAGACTCTACAACGCTCAGCCAATGGGCAGCATCACTGTAAAAGGTAAATTCATCGAACAGGTCGAGCATGGCGGAGAAGTTAAAAAAAGACAGTCCGGCAACCAGCAATCCGGTAACCTGGCCCGGTGGGCGACTGATCATCACCGCCGTCATCCAGCACAGCGTGAGCAAACAAATACTGCCCTCCCCTACCACATCCAGCCATTCGACTTCTCCAAGCTCTTTTAGCTGACCATTGGTTACGCATAATGTCACAGCCAGGCCTGATACCAGCAACACAAATGCCAGTAAGCCGCGGTGACGTGTTAACAAACTAAAATCCATTATCTTTTCCGCATGTAAAACATATTTACCTGCGCCTATTGTTATTGGAGACGCCGGTAATCTTAGGGGTCATTCTGGCTCAGGAATATGACACTGGTGTGATGCATTTTCCTCTTCTCCGCCTTTCACTCAATTTTTTCACCATTAAACAAAGGCTTGCGTGGGGGTCATTTGAGCTCAGCGAGTTATAAAAAAGTGCTTTTTCAGGCAGTTCTGACTGTTATTCCAACGACACGGCCTTGGGTCGTCATCGATTTGTCATTTTTGCTTTTTACCGTAGCCGCCAACATACACACAACTTAAGAGAACACACATGAAGAATCGTTTTTCCAGCCTGGCGTTGGCGGTGAGTACCGTTTGTTGCTCGTTTGCTTCGGTCGCCGCAGATAATGCCGGCTTAATTGGCCAACTGACGAATGACGCCCAGGACCGCGTTTTTGCCGGGGCAAAAATTGAGATCACCGAGTTAGGCAAAGAAACTGTTTCCCGTCGTGACGGTACGTTTCGCTTCAGCAATCTGCCAGCCGGTCAATACACTCTGCTGGTAACCTACCTGGGCGCGGAGCCAGTGAGTCGCAAGATTACACTGACCGAAGGCGAAAACATCACACCGGTAATTACCCTGGAAGGTGCCAGCGAGTCACTGGAAGAAGTCATGGTTCGCGGACAGCGCGGCGGCCAGGCCAGCGCCATCAATCAACAGCGCATGGCCGACAATATCAAATCTATCGTTTCCGCCGATGCCATTGGTCAGTTCCCGGATCAAAACGCGGCTGAATCACTGCAACGCTTGCCGGGTCTGTCTATCGAACGCGACCAGGGGGAAGGTCGCTTTGTGGGCATTCGTGGTATCGATCCTAACCTCAATAACGTTACCATTAACGGTTTGAACGTGCCGTCACCAGAAGGTGGCGTTCGTTCGGTAGCTCTTGATGTTATTCCTTCTGAGCTGATTCAGACTCTGGAAGTCTCCAAGTCTGTAACGTCAGATATGGACGGTGACGCCATTGGTGGTTCGGTAGAAGTAAAATCAGTGAGTGCCTTCGACCGTAAGGGGCAAACCGCCAGCCTGTCTGGTCAGTTAAGCCAGAACGAATTACGTGATGAGATGAGCCCTAAACTGTCAGGTACCTATACTAACCTGTGGAACGATACGTTTGGTGTGGCTGCGGCACTGTCTTACCTAAAACGAGACTTTGGCTCTGACAATATCGAGTCAAACGCCGATGACGAAATTGAACAGCGTCATTACACCATTACCCGTGAACGTTTGGGCGCAGCGCTTAACCTCGACTACCGCCCGGATTTTAACAACGCCTATTTCCTGCGCTCCCTGTACAGCGAGTTTTCTGACCAAGAGTACCGTCAGCGCAATACTTTCGTGTTTGATGGCGAAGACTCAGAAGTTGAGCGGGAGTCCAAAGACCGTTATGAGGAGCAATCCATCCTCACCATCGCTGCCGGCGGTGAACATGTGCGAGGCGAGTGGACTTTCGATTATCAACTCGGTTACGCCAAGTCTGATGAAAGTGAGCCGGATGCACTTTACTACACTTTTATCACCGAAGATGACAGCATCGACGGTGATATGCAGCGCGTGATCCCCAGCATTACTTATGCAGATTCAGTCAACGACTTCAATAATTATGAAGTGGATGAGATCAGCTTTGAAGATAACTACACCAAAGATACTGAAAACAGTATTAAAGCGAACCTGAGCAAAACCTTTGCCCAGGACCCCTACCTCAGCGAAATTAAAGCCGGTGTTAAGTACCGCACCCGAACCAAAACGGTCGACAGCAACATCTACATTTACGACGGTGACTTTGACGGTATGGATGCCTCGCAATTCGCCACCAGCGACGCAGACTGGGGACTCGGTGACTTTGGACCAGGCCTAAACCGCAGCGCAATGCGCACCTATTTCAATCAGAACCGCAGCTCACTGGAGCTGGCCGATCTTGACTCAGAATTAGAGTCAAACGGTGCGTCCTACGAAACTAACGAAGACATTTTTGCCGCCTACTTTATGGGCACCTTCGATATTAACGATGTGCACATTGTGGCTGGTGTGCGTTATGAGAAAACCGATTTCGATACCGCCGGCATGCGCGTTGAGCTGATTGAAGATGAGCAAAATGACGTGGAAGATGTGGTTAACACGCCGTGGCAGTCTGAGCGTAGTTACGACCACTTCCTGCCGAGCATAAACGTTAAGTACAATATCTCGGAAAAACTGATTGTGCGTGGCGCTTTCACTCAAACCATTTCCCGCCCGGGTTTTGAAGAATCGGCCGCTTTCCAGATTATTGAAAGCAAAACCGAAGAAGACGATGGCGTGTTCGTAACCGAGCGTGAAGCCGAAGTCGGCAACCCGCAACTGCTGCCTTATGAGTCAGATAACTTCGACCTGTCGGTGGAATACTATCCTGGCCAGATTGGCGTATTGTCGGCCGGCTTGTTCTACAAGCAAATCGACAACTTCGTCATATACGCCGATGTAGCAGGCATGCAGGGCTGGGAAGGCTACGATGAGGTTATTCAGCCACGTAATGGTGAAACCGCCGACCTCACCGGTTTAGAGCTTTCCTGGGTTAAAGCCTTTGATAACGGCCTGCTGCTTTCTGCTAACGGGACGTTCTCGTCTTCTGATGCCACCACGCTGCTGGACGGTGAAGAATACAAAACCAGCTTGCCTAACCAGTCTGACACCGTTGGTAACCTGACCGTAGGTTACGAAGACAACGACTGGAGCCTGCGCCTGGCGATGACCTACAAGAGCAAGAACCTGGAAGAAATCGACGGTGACATGCTGCGTATGGAAGACGCCCACCAGCAGTTCGATTTTATGGGTAAATACTATATCAACCAGGATCTGACCGTGTATTTCAACGCCATCAATATTAACGATGAGCCTTATTATCACTACTTCGACCGTCGGAGCCAGAATGCCCAGTACGAAGAGTACGGCCGTACTTTCGAAATTGGTTTTAACTGGCAGCTCTAAGCGCTATCGGCAATAAGGCGGGCTGATGCCCGCCTGAATCTTAAGGTTTTCAATGAAACTCATACAATTACTCACGCTCACCACATTGCTTTGCGCGCCACTGACACTAGCTCAGTCTGCTCAGCAGGAAGTCTTTGGTGAGCACTATTACCAGACCCATCAGATCCAGTCTTCACTCACCGAGAGCGGTGATGATTATTCGTTTCTGGTGGTCGGCGACTGGGGCCGCAACGGCCACTTTGCTCAGCGCAGCGTAGCAAAATGGATGGATATTGCGGCTTATCAGTTCGATGCTGAGATGATCATTTCCACCGGGGATAATTTTTACGACAACGGCGTAGCTTCGGTTAATGATCCGTACTGGCAGTCTTCCTATGAAACCATTTATCACGGCCCGCACCTGTTTATCGACTGGTATGTGGTATTAGGCAATCACGATTACCGCGGCAACTGGCAGGCGCAAATCGATTACTCTGCCGTTAGCCGTCGCTGGCATATGCCTGCCCAGTATTTTGACAAGCTCATCACACTGGAAGAAGGCGGTACGGTGCATCTGGTCTTTTTGGATACCAGCCCGCTGAATCCGGACTATCAGCACGAAGCCAAATATCAGGAAACCCAGCGTCAGGATAGCAAAGCGCAACTGGCGTGGTTTGAGCAAACTCTGCAGCGCAATACCGACGCTGACTGGACCATAGTGATTGGCCACCACCCACTGTATTCCAGCGGCAAGCGTTATGGTAAAACCAGCGCGGTGCGCGGGGTGATAGAGCCACTGCTGGAAGAGTATGAGGTGGATGCCTACATCGCCGGTCACGAGCATGATCTGCAACATAACAAACCAGCCGGCAGCCGTGTGGAACACTTTGTGTCTGGCGGCGGCTCTGAGATCCGCCCGGTAGCACAGCGCGAATTTACCGCGTTTGCCCAATCATCCGCCGGCTTTGCCGTAGTGCGGGTTAATCAACAACAGTTCACCCTTGAATTCATTAATGATAAGGGCGAAGTCATTTACCAGTATGTACTGGATAAAAGCAGGGAGTCAGCCCAATGAAAACCCTTAAATTTACTTTGGGACTGATTGCCAGCCTGACGCTGTGCGGCTGCACTGCCAGCGAACCGAGAGGCACGCAAACATCAGAGCCAGCAACATCACTGACTCTGCGTGCAATGCCTGTAGCAGGGGAAAGCCTGAAGCCTGTGGTCATCGGTACATTCCAGGGTTATCTGGTAACCAGCGAAGCAGAAGGCCTAATCTGGGTTTCACCTGAAGGTCAGCCAATCAATCAGTTTAGCGGCCATATCGCTCAGGCAGACTGGCGTGTACTGCCCGGTTCAGACAACTTAATTGCCATTGCCGCCATCGACCAGAATTCTTCAGCCCTGCACCTGGTTACGCTCAATACCACCACCGGTGAATTCCACTTGCAGGCGTCTGAGGCTTCTGAGATTGCCGACCGCGAAACTCTGTGCCTGAGCCTCCAGGATGACGCTCTGCATTTATTCAGTTCAGATGCCCGCGGGCTGATGTCTCATTACCTGGTGATGACTGAGACAAACTGGCAACTCAGTCCAATCCGGCAAATGCTGGTAGGCCCAAACCTGTCCTCCTGCGCGGTGACGGACCAGAGCAATACGCTGCTGATTGCTGAAGAGACCACCGGCATCTGGCACTACAGTGGCAATGCGGAGGGTGAAAATACCCGCACCCTCGACTATTTCCCCAGCGGCCCGGAAATCGAATCCGTGGCAGCGCTGGACGATGGCCGCTATTTTGTGGTGGCAACCGACGAGCCACTGTTGTATCAACGTGGTCAGCGCCATCGCCAATGGCCATTGGCGGCCGAGCGCGAGCTTAAATCGGTCAGTGCTGCGGTGGCAGGCGATACGCTTTACATTGGTGCTTTCGATGAAGCCAGCGGCGAATTGCTCGCCGCTGCACTCAGCAATGAAGCGCCTTCAATCAGCACCGCAGATAAGGTATACACGCTGAACGCCGACGTGCAAACCACACCGGTCAACCGTTATGGCGATGCCGCTGACGATCCGGCCATCTGGGTAAACCGGCTTAATCCTGCGGCCAGCCTGGTATTGGGCACCGATAAAAAATACGGGCTGAATGTTTATTCGCTCAGCGGTGAGCAGTTGCA
This sequence comes from Alteromonas sp. 4NH20-0104, assembly GCF_057547795.1. NCBI lineage: Bacteria > Pseudomonadati > Pseudomonadota > Gammaproteobacteria > Alteromonadales > Alteromonadaceae > Alteromonas > Alteromonas sp. 4NH20-0104. The sequence continues at coordinate 94,928 of NZ_BAAJLP010000018.1, forward strand.
ATCATTGCCTGCCGGGCGGGTAAACAATGTGGATGTGCGCTATCAGATAGACACGCCCGACGGCAAACAGGATATTGCCGTTGCCAGCAATCGCTCATCACAAACGTTATCGGTGTATTACATCTCGGCAACCGGCACGGTGACTCACCAAGCTGAATTACCGACCAGCCTGTCGGATGTGTACGGTTTATGTAACGGTGTAGTCGACGGTCAGTTACATACCTTTATTAACGACACCGACGGTCGCTACCAGCAATATGCTTTCACTTTCACTGAAGATGGCCCTTCCGCAGCACTTATCAGCGAATTTAGTCTGCCCAGTCAGCCCGAGGGGTGTGTGGTTGATGATGTAAACCAAATACTCTTTATGGGTGAAGAAGCGGCTGGCATCTGGCAGAAATCACTGTCTCAACCACTCAGCACGCCACGTCAAATTACGTCGATTGGACAAGGTGTTGAAGCCGACATTGAAGGTATGGGGATTTACCGCCTCGACGGTGAACGCTTCCTGGTGGCCTCCAGTCAGGGTAACAACCGGTTTGCCGTTTATGCTCTGGACGACGGAAACCGTCTGCTCGGAACCTTCCGGGTGGGTATCAACAGTGCCCAACAGATTGATGGTGTATCAGAAACGGATGGCCTCGAAGTGACATCACTGGCGCTTGGCCCGCAGTTTCCTGACGGCCTCATGGTGGTACAGGATGGCCGTAACGTTATGCCAGGCGCACCGCAAAATTTTAAGCTGATCAATGGCAGCAAACTGGCCGCGTTTATTCGCCAGCAGCGCTAACCCCGCCAATCCGGCTCTTCATGAGCCGGATCCTTTGGTTCTTTCACGCCCACTTCACTTATTATCCTGAATACTTAAGTATCAGATTAGATAAACACCCCGTCATTTCACCCCGCAAAATAACTAATAGTCACATTTGTCACTTATTTAACGTTCGAAAATGGCATTTTAAGCGATATATAAATGACAACTTCAGACTTGCAGGATTGTAAAAATGGCAAATACTTATATGAAACCGGAAGTCGGAGTCCTTTATGAGTTTAACAGTATTGGTGGCAGATGATTCAAAGCTCTCCAGACGCAGCGTCGTGCGGGCGTTGCCACCCGAGCTTGAAACCACGGTCATTGAAGCCGCCAATGGAAAAGAAGCCATCGAGATCTTGTCCGGTACATCGGTGCAATTGGTTTTGCTTGATTTGACCATGCCAGAAATTGATGGTGTTGGCGTGCTTGAATACCTTTCTGAGCAGCCTTCATCACCGGATGTAATTGTTATCAGTGCCGATTTCCAGCCGGAGAAACAGCGCATAGTGATGTCGCTGGGCGCCAAACGGTTTTTACGTAAACCACTGGATAAGGAAGAGTTGGCAATGACCTTATTTGAGTTGGGTTATCTATGAACGATGCCATTGCCCTGTCTGAAGACCAGCGGGATGCCTTACAGGAACTGATGAACATTTCCATGGGTCAGGCGGCCAATAGTCTGGCTCATTTAATCGAAACCAAGATAGGAATTTCGATTCCAAACATTACCGCCGTTACCCCCGCAGGGCTATATGATTTAGTCAGTCACAATCAACAGGCTTACTACACCCGTCAGTCTTTTATGGGCGATATTCATGGTGAGGTGATGTCCATTCTTACCCGCCATGGATTGGCAGAAGTGGCTGAATTGCTCGAATATGAACAGCCTCTTTCAGAGAACGACATAAACGAGACGATTCTGGAGCTTTCCAACATTCTTGCCGGGGCTTGTCTGGCCGGGCTGTCTGAACAGTTAGAATTAGCCACCAACCTGCAGATGCCAACCTTATTCGCACCGCAAAAAAGTGACTTTTCACAATACGACTGGCAACACAGCCTGATAATGGAAGTAAAGTTCGACATTCAAATTTCATCGTTCACCATGCGCGTGGTGTTTTGTCTGGACGATGCTTCATTGACGCGGCTAAAATCGACGCTCGACGAGTTACTGGGCTAGTCCTTTATGAATAACCCGTTGCTGGATAAACTGCCAGTTGGAATTTGTCTGGTAAATGAAGCGTATGAAATTGTCTCTTTGAACGCATTTTTTCTCGACCGCATGCCGGTTGAACTCCGGGGGGATGCCTTAGGCAAACCCTTGGCCGATGTGTTTCCCGAGCAAATTAAGTTTCTTAAGCGGCGCATAAAATCGGTTTTTATTCTTAAACATCCCAGTTTTAGCTATTGGGAACAGCGTCCGCACATCTTTCCTTTCAAGAGCAGTCGCCCGATTACCGGCGAAGAAACCCAGATGGTACAAAATATGGAAATTGTACCCCATAAAGATGCCGAAACCGGCCAGCAGTACGCCTGCATTCTGATTCAGGATGTCACCGCTCAGGCCAGTTATTTTAAAGCCCAGGCCCAGCTCGCCGAAGCATTAAAAACAGAACATGAAGCCCAGCGTAAACTCATTCGCAAGCTCGACAGAGCCCAGTCACAGCTTATTCAGGCAGAAAAAATGGCCTCCACCGGTCAGCTTGCCGCTGGCATTGCGCACGAAATTAACAACCCCATGGGTTTTGTAACGGCCAATTTAAATACGCTGGAACAGTACGCACAAAATTTGCTGGAAACCTGTCAGGCGACCAAAAAGCTGGTTGCCAGTCATGCACCAGAGCATATTGAAGCACTGGAAGATCTGTTTGATGCTTCCCATGTAGAGCTTATCGAAGAAGATATGGGCCCGCTGATCAAGGAGTCTAAGGATGGCCTGAAGCGGGTCAGTGAAATTGTGTCTACGCTGCGCTCTTTTGCCGAGGAACCCCAGCACTCCTGGGGCTACCTGAACTTACAGGAAACGGCGAACCAGCTGGTACAACTTATCAGCACGCAATTCAAACGGCCTAAATACAAAGTAACCTGTGAGCCTGAACAGCTAAAATGGTACTGTGAGTCTGCCAGCCTGAAACAGGCACTCACCAATCTGATGATGAATGCGGCCCAGTCGATCAACGATACCGGTCTGGTTATGCTCGATATCCGACAAACCACCAGCGGTATAGCCATCAAAATAGTGGATACCGGCTGCGGTATCAAAGAAGGCCACCTGAAGCGGGTCTTTGAACCCTTTTTCACCACCCGCCCGGAAGGAAAAGGCCAGGGTCTTGGCCTCTCGGTGGCCTATTCCGCCATCGAAAAACACAAAGGCAAACTGGTGATTAATAGCCGAGAAGGAAAAGGCACGGTTATCGAGGTACGCCTGCCATTACTTAAAGAAGCAAAAGAAGAGGATAAAACTGCATCCGATCCGAGTACTGAATCGTTATAAGCCAAACAGGCTCACAAATATTGAGGAAACAATGGAACAGGAAACCTTATTACCTTTGTTGTGTGGAACAGCTCAGGGACAAAAACAAGACTTTGCAAAGCTCTATAAAATCACCAGCGGGCAGGTCTATGCCGTGGTACTGAAGATGTTGCAGAACAGCGCTCTTGCCGAGGAAGCCACGCAGGATGCCTATATAAAAGTCTGGCACAATGCAGCCAGTTATCAGCGCGGTAAGGGAACCGTACTCACCTGGATCATCAGCATTGCCCGCTATCGGGCGCTGGATCTGATGCGCCACCATAAGGTCAGAAAAGAAACCTCACTGGACGACGATGACACCCACCCTTATGAAAGCACGCATATTGCTGCCAGTGAGCTGGATCATCCGAAGTTAAGTGAATGCATGGATGAGCTGGATAATCAGCAACGTCAGGCAATTCATCTGGCCTACTTTAACGGTCTGTCGCATCAGGAAGTTGTTGATCACCTGGCGTCGCCATTAGGCACTATTAAGAGCTGGATCCGCCGGGGCCTGCAAAGTTTACAAAGGTGTTTGTCGGTATGAATTATAAAAACGAAACGTTACGCAACGCGCTGGCTGCAGAATACGTATTGGGCACGTTGCGTGGTGGCGCCCGCCGGCGCTACCAACAATTGATGATGGAAAGCCAGTTAATTACCGAGACAACCTGGATGTGGGAGCAGTACCTTAACGGACTGGGCCAGAACGTACAACCGGTAGAGCCACCAGCAACCGTTTGGCAGACCATCGAGCGTCAGTTGGGGTTCGCTGGCGACACCGCCACCAGTAATGTGGTGAATCTGCCTGTGGCGAAATCATCAAAACCCGTTATCTGGCAAGCGATTGCCGGGCTGGCTACGGCAGCAGCCATTATACTGGCCGTTGTACTCATGCCGGCTACGCCGCCGGTCAAAGCGCCGGTTACCGATATTGCGGTTGTCACTGATGCAGAAGCCAAGCCGCTGTGGTTAATAGAAATCAGTACTTCTACTCTGGCGGTCAGAAGTACCGCAAATCTTACCGCCAGAACCGACAAAGACTTCGAGCTGTGGATGGTACCTGCCGATGGCGGCGCACCGATTTCACTGGGCCTGCTACCAGAAGGCGGCCAGTTGGCTATCAGCCGTCCGGACTGGTTTGATTTAGGCGACATCGCCGCCCTGGCGGTTAGCCTTGAACCGAATGGCGGTTCGCCAACCGGCTCACCAACCGAAGTCCTTTATATCGCACCAATCAGCGCAGTCTAACCTGCCTGCACAATGGCCTCCAACCGGAGGCCATTATTTTTTCTCCTGTCCTGAAACCAGCTCAAATAAAATAAAATCTAACTTTTATTTATTTTTAAATTATTTTGCATCCACTGCCCCGGGTTAATCGTTTGGCTTAATACACCAACAAAAAGGGGTAACACCATGCAAAAATTAATACTCTCAGTAATGATCGGCAGCGCACTGGCTGCAACAACTGCACAGGCATCCAGCCACCGTGAAGCGCCCAGCATTGCGCGCGCACCGGCTCTGGACAGTACCGATTTCTATGCGTTTAACAGCTATGAAAGCGGCCGCGAAGGCTACGTAACACTAATTGCTAACTACATCCCGTTACAGGATGCTTACGGCGGACCGAATTACTTTGCTATGGATCCGGCTGCTGAATATGCCATCCACATTGATAACGATGGCGACGCCATGGAAGACATCAGTTTTGCCTTAAAATTCACGCCCATGCTGGCTGCGGATAACCAGGGCGTTGCCCTGACCGTCGGACCGGAAGGCAATCAGCGCAGCGTAAAAGTGCCGCTTAAGAATGTTGGTCCGGTCAGTGCCGAAGACATGAGTGCGGTTAACTTTTCTGAGCACTACTCGCTCGAGATGGTTGAGGGCAATATGCGCTCCGGCACCCGAACCGAAATAATGCCGATGGATGCCATGTACTTTGCTAAACCGCTCGATTACATCGGCAATAAAACCTTCACCAGCACCACCGAATATCAGCGTTATGCCGACCAGTATGTCTATGATGTGATGCTGCCTGGCTGCGAGATGCCGGCCAGGGTATTTGTTGGCCAGCGTAAAGACCCTTTCGTGGTTAATTTGGGCAAAACGTTTGATTTGGTCAACTATGTACCGGTTGAGGGTGACAGCATGCCGGGCGCAGGCGATGGTAACGGTTTTCCGGGCGGCATAACGCAGTCAGACGGTAATGATGATCTGGCTGACAAGAACGTCACCAGTATTGCTATTGAAGTACCCGCGAGCTGTGTAACCGGTGACGGGAACGGCACTATTGGTGCCTGGACCACCGCCAGCCTGCCACAGGCCAGAATACTGAATCCAAATGCCTCCTTTAGCAAACCCGAGGTACAGGGCGGCGCGATGACGCAGGTATCACGCCTGGGCAATCCGCTGGTCAACGAACTGGTGATTGGTATTGGTGATAAAGATAAATTTTCGTCATCACATCCAGCGGATGATGGTCAATTCGCTGATTACGTCACGCACCCGGCACTGCCTGAACTGCTGAACATTCTGTTTCGCGACGCGGTCAACTCCACATTGGGTACAGACATAGCGACCCTGGCCCCTACCAACTTCCCGCGTACCGACCTGGTAACCGCGTTTTTAACCGGCTTCCCGGGGGTTAACCAACTGGCGACCGTAACGCCATCTGAGATGCTGCGTTTAAATACGGCTATACCGGCAACCCCGGCGGCTGATCAATCCTGGGCTGGAGTGGCTGGTGATGATCTGGCGGGCTTCCCGAACGGCCGTCGCCCCGGCGATGACGTGGTTGATATCGCTCTGCGGGTGGTAATGGGCCGTCTGTGTTACCCCATCCCCGTTAACGGTGAAGACACTGATTTAGGATTATGCGACAGCAGCGATGCCAGTGTTGGCAATGTGCCTTTTACTGACGGCGCACCGCTTGATGCCAGCATGATGGACAGCAGCTTTCCGTATCTGGCAACCCCTCTGCCTGGCTCAGAATAAAGGAGGTCGTAATGAATAAGTTCATACCAGTATGTGCCCTGAGTATCGTGATGACAGGTTGTTTTGACAGTAACGACAACAAAGACCGCTATGACGATATCAACCAGGCACCCGTGGCCAACGATCTGGATATTATCACCCAGACCGAAACACCGGTCACCGACATGTTAAGTGCCACCGATGCCGACGGTGACGGACTGACTTACGCACTTTCTGCCGAGCCGTCACTGGGCACGGTTAGCGTGGCGGGTAACGGCGAGTTTACTTACACGCCCAATGCGGAAGTCACCGGCACCGATAGCTTTTCGTTTACGGTTTCCGATGGCACCGCTTTTGCTGTAACCGGTAACGTAACGATTGCCATTGAAGCCCTTGAAGTAGGGGTCTCCACAGCAGTGCGTTCTGCGTTTAACCAAAACGCTGGTGATACACCGCTGGCGGTAAATGGTCGGCTCTATATTCAGGATACAACCAATCCTGCTGAGTTTGACGATTTACTTAACAATTAAACCGCAAGCCAGGGATGGCGACCTTTAAGGAGCAGTGATATGAAACGTATTTTCCCCATCAGTCTGACACTTACCGGTTTACTTACCGCCTCGGTAGTTACCTTTATCGCGCTGGCCCTGATTGGTGTAAAGCAAGCGGTTGCCCACACTTATCATAGCCATAAGCCGGTCAAACCGGTGACCATGACCGCCGCACAGATGAGCGAGCTGGTAAACCAGAGCACTCACCCTGACTTTAATGAACAGGAGCTGGCACCGGTCATGGCAACGCTTAAGACGCTGGCTGAAGCTGAGCGGATTACTCATCAGGAGCGGCTGGTTTACGCCCGGCTCCTGCAGCATCAGCACAACTTCGCCGCCGCCTTAAAAGAACTCGATACGCTGCTAACAGAACGCCCTAACCAGCCTGCTGCGTTGTTACTACGAGCGAATGTCCAGCTCAATCAGGGCGAGCCTGCCCTGGCAAGGCAAACCTGCTTACAACTCATGGGCACAACATCGGAGTTGGTCATGGCCACCTGTTTACTGGAGGCGACCATGCAACTATCGCCGTCGACTCAGTATTACTCGCAGTTGCTCAATATCAGTGAGAAGTTTCCTGCCGCTTCCAAAGACGTAGCGCTGTGGGTTAATGAGGTACTGGCTGACCTGGCATTATTTGCCGGTGAGCCCGCCATTGCCATTAGCCATATTGAACAACAACCCGACAGCGAATGGCCCATCAGCAGTTGGGTGGCGTGGTCGAAAGCCAAACTGGCATTGCAGCAAGGCGAAGATATTCTGGCCCGGCTGTCACCCAAAATAGCCAACAATCCGGCCCCGAACGACAGCGCTTTACTGTATCTGGCTCTTGCCGAACAGCAAACCGGCGCCGGGGAAAAGTGGACTACAGAGATGGCCGAGCGGGTGTTGGTTCGCGAACAGCGCGGCGACACTACTCATGCCGCCGAAGTGGCGCTTTATTACCTGCACCTTGCCGCTGAGCCTCAACAAGCGCTGCACTGGGCCAACATTAACTGGCAACAGGCCAAGTCATTTAATGACGAACAGTTGCTTAGCAAAATTCGTCGGCTAACCGGTAGTGCAATAGACGGTTAATTGGTTTCACAGGCCTGGTAACGATATACGCCCTGCTCATCGAGCGAGCGTGTTACCCGGCCTGCTTTTACCAGATGGTTGAGGTGAGCGAGACCTTCTGCCAGGGCAAAAAATAACATCTGGCCGGTTAAGGTTCGTCGATAAAGCTTTGGTAAACAACTCTGTAAGGATTGCGGTGTTGCACAATGCTTTAACAGGCGGTCCAGCAATTTAAGATGATGGCTGGTGAGTTCATCACAGCGAGTAGGGAGCCCGGTATACGGCTGGTTGTGAGCAGGTAGCACCAGAGTATCTGCGGGCAACTGTTTGAGTTGCTGCAGGCTATACAGATAATCCGTTAACGGCTCGGCCTCCGGCTCGCGGCTATAGACGCCGATATTAGGCGATATATAAGGCAATATCTGGTCGCCGCCGATTAGCAATCTGGCCTCGGCGTCGAACAAACAAACGTGCTCCGGCGAGTGACCACCATAAGTAAGAATCTGCCATTGCCGGTTGCCAATGGTCAGTGACTTACCCGCTTGCAGGCGCTGGTAAGCCAGGGGAATTGGGGCAACAGACTCTGCATAGCGACTGTGATCGCTCACATAGCTCTCTGCCTCGGCCTGACTTAGACCCGCCCTGACAAAATAATCTACTTCTACCGACGTATCCGCGCCAGGATTAGGTGAGAAATAAGCAATTGCCCCGTAATATTCCAGCGCACTCATATAGAGCGGCACTTTGAACTGCTGACACAACCACCCTGCCAGCCCGCAATGATCCGGGTGCATATGGGTAGCTATAACGCCGGCAACCGGTTTATTCAGGGCGTTTAACACCTGTTGCCAGATTGTCTTGCTATGCTCGCTTTGCACACCGGTATCCACGATATAAAGGCCTTCATCGGCTTCCAGCAGGTACAGGTTGATATGGTCGAGAGCAAACGGTAGCGGCATGCGAAGCCAGTAAACGCCGGCGGCGACCTTGCAAAAACTGCCCGAGGCTGGTATCGAATGGGTACTTGGCGTTATCATTAGGACTACAACATTAAACAAATCTGCGTTTACTATACCATTGCCATTTCATGACTTCTGCCACTGTGCGTTAAATTTACCGGGCTGTACTATAAAATGACGACCACGTTAACCGGTCAGGGCATGGTGCTGACCGCCCGGGTAGTGCCAACCGGTTCACAGCAAACCCTCGAAATTTGGCTGGCCACCGAAAACGGGCCGGTTAAATTGATCACGCCGGTGCAACCGGCAACCTGTTTTACAGAACAAACTGCGGTCGGCACTATCACCGCTATTAGCCAGGCTCAGCAATTAAGGGCGAGCCTTAAAGCCCTGCCTCTTAGCACCTTCGAGCACGAGCCGGTGAGTGTGGTTAAATGCCCCCAGGACCGGCAACTGCATATCCTTCGGCGCCACTGTGAAGAACAAGGCGCGACGCTCTTCGAGGCGGATATCAAAACCCCGGATCGCTTTTTTATGGAGCGGTTCATAACCAGCGGTGTGCACTATCAGGGCGTTGCTCAGCAGCACGACAACACAGTGACCGAGGCCCGCTTAAAGCCATCGGCCTATCGCTGCGATCTGAGCGCCTTTTCCTTTGATATAGAATGCGACGAACATGGCCATTTATATTCCATCGGCATCGCCTCCCCTGCATTAAATGTTGTGCTGATGATCGGCGAGCCTGAAGACGCTAAGGTGCCTTTCGAAATAGTCTGGTGCGCTGACGAAACGGCGTTGTTAACGCATTTTATCGGGCTCATTCAGCACCACGATCCCGACTTACTGATTGGCTGGAATATTAAACAATTCGACCTGCCGGTTTTACATGATGCAGCGACCCGCTGCGGCGTTAAGCTTGCGCTCGGGCGTCATCGCAGCAAGGTGGATATTAAAGTATTCGAGGATAACCGGGCTTTGGTGGATGTCCCGGGACGGGCCATAATTGATGGCATTGAAGGACTGAAAACCATGACCTTTCAGTTCGACTCTTTTGCCCTGGATAACGTTGCCAGCGAATTACTGGGGAAGCGCAAGCTCATCGAAGATCCCGACAAACTCGGGGCAATTAAGCACCTGTTTAAGCATGATAAGCTCGCTTTAGCCAAATATAACTTTGAAGACTGCGTGCTGGTGAATGACATTGCTGAACAGGTACGGCTGATTGATTTTCTGATTTTGCGCAGTGAACTAACCGGCCTGCGCCTGGGTCGCCCCGGTGGTTCGGTTGCCTCATTTGTCAATTTATACCTGCCGAAGTTACACCGGGCGGGCTACATATCGCCGAATCGTCCGGCCGACGGCGGCCTGGCCAGCCCCGGTGGTTATGTGATGAGCTCCAAGCCCGGACTCTATCAGAATGTACTGGTACTGGACTTTAAGAGCCTGTATCCCTCGATTATCCGGACGTTTAAAATCGATCCGCTGGGTCTGGTAGAAGGGCTTAAGTCACCCGAAACCGCCATTCCCGGCTTTAAAGGTGCCAGCTTTCACCGTAGCCAGCACTTTCTGCCCGACATAATTACCAACCTCTGGCAGCAGCGCGACGAAGCCAAGCGCCAACAGGATAAACCCCGCTCCCAGGCCATCAAAATTCTTATGAATTCCTTTTACGGGGTGCTTGGCAGTGGTGGCTGCCCTTTTTACGATCCGCGCCTTGCCAGCTCCATTACCATGCGTGGCCATGAAATTATGCAGCTGACCGCCGAGTGGATCAAAGCATCGGGTTATGACGTGATCTACGGCGATACCGACTCCACTTTTGTACACATTGCTGATGACGTATCCGCAGAGCAAGCGTGGGACATTGGTAAACAATTAGAACAGGACATTAACCAACGCTGGCAGCAACGCATTCGCGAGGAGTTTGATCTAACCTGCGAGCTGGAAATTGAGTTTGAAACCCACTACGAGCGTTTTTTTATGCCCACGATTCGCGGCTCTGAAGCGGGTAGCAAAAAACGCTACGCCGGTTTAATTCGCCGTGAGGGTAAAACTGAACTGGTGTTTAAGGGGCTGGAAAATGTGCGTTCAGACTGGACCCAACTGGCTAAAGACTTTCAGATGGAGCTATATACCCGCATATTCAACGATCAGCCGGTCGACGATTATGTGATGCGAATCATTAGCGGCATCAAACAGGGTGAATTTGACGAGGGGCTCATATACACCAAGCAGTTACGCAAACCCTTAAAGGAATACACCAAAACGGCACCGCCTCATGTTAAAGCCGCGCGCCATGCCGATGAAGAAAATGCCCGTTCAGGTAAACCGTTGCGCTACCAGAAACGCACTAAAATTCGTTACGTAATGACCACCACAGGCCCGCAGGTGGTTGAATATTGCCGCCAGCCGCTGGATTACGACCACTACATAGAAAAGCAAATCAGGCCAATCGCCGACAGTATACTGCCAGCCATTGGCGGGGATTTTGAGTCACTGGCCGGCCAGCAACTCGGGCTTTTTTAGGCTGGGTGCACAGAGCCGGTTTGTTCAAACCGCTCATGCCAACTCAACGCTTCGTTAAGTAAATGCGGGGTATGCATACCCCGGCCACTGGCACAGGCGCGCTCATAATAATCGAGTAACTGATCTCTAAAGTCAGGATGGGCGCAATGATTAATGATGACTCGCGCCCGCTGACGGGGCGATAGCCCTCTTAAGTCCGCCAACCCTTGTTCAGTCACTACCACTTTTACGTCATGCTCGGTGTGATCCACATGGGAAACCATAGGCACTATGGCCGAGATAGCGCCATTTTTAGCGGTGGATGGCGTCATGAAAATTGACAGATAGCCATTGCGGGCAAAGTCGCCCGAGCCACCAATGCCGTTCATCATACGCGTGCCCATTACATGGGTGGAGTTCACGTTACCGTAGATGTCAGCCTCAATCAGACCATTCATAGCAATAATCCCCAGGCGCCGAGCGATCTCCGGGTGATTACTGATGTCCTGCTGGCGCAGAATGATTTTTTCACGGTAAAAGTCGATATTCTCATTCAACTCAACCAACGCATCCGGGCTCAATGAGAATGCGGTTGCTGAAGCCACCGATAAGGTGCCGCTTTTGAGCATTTGCAACATACCATCCTGAATCACTTCGGTGTAAGCCGATAGGTTTTTATAGCCGCCATTATCCAGACCGCTGAGTACCGCGTTGGGTATATTGCCTACCCCGGACTGCAGCGGTAACAGGTTAGCCGGTAAACGGCCCTTGTTAATCTCGTGCTCAAAGAACTCCAGAATATTGGCGGCAATTTGCTCTGATACTGCATCAGGCGGCGAGAACGGACTGTTGCGATCCGGCGCTGAAGTTTCAACCACAGCGACAATTTTGTCTTTAGGAATATCCAGATACTGGCTGCCAATGCGATCGGCAGGCTCATTAAGCAAAATGGGTTTGCGATGTGGCAGTAAAGCCGTGCCATAATAAATATCGTGCATGCCTTCAAGCTTGAGGCTCTGCTGACTATTCACCTCCAGGATAATTTTATCGGCCTGCTCTACCCAGGTTTTGTTATTTCCTACCGATGAAGACGGAATAATACGGCCATCTTCGTGAATGCCTGCGACTTCGATAACAGCCACATTCAGATCGCCCAAAAAGCCAGACCAGGCATACTGAGACACTTCAGACAGATGCAAATCGATATAGTGCATCTGACCGCTGTTAATCTGTTGACGGCAAATGGGATCCGACTGATACGGTAAGCGCAGATTAATTCCCTCGGCATCGGCCAGCACACCATCCAGCTCCGGGGCCGTGGAGGCGCCGGTCCATAAATTAATTTTGAACGTTTTTTTCAGATCGCGTTGAATCTGAGCTTTATTCACCAATGCTCCGGGCAGAGCTTTGGGGTAACCCGCTCCGGTAAAACCACTCATACCGACGGTATCACCGTCCTGGATAAAATCGGCAGCCTGTTCGGCGGTCATGATTTTTTGTTGTAATTCAGGGCACAGAATTCTGGAATGAGAAAACATGAAAGCTCCATACTGAGCAGAAAAGGAAAAGAACGCACCAGAGTGTGAAAAAGGTGCGTTTAAGTGCGGCAGGACAGCCGCAAAAACTGACACTTTATAGACTTAACCAAAAGTATATATAAGACCTAGGTGGTAGATATCACGGGAGTTGTAGCAATTTGGTTAAAGGCAAAAACAAGGCGGATGTATATTGTGAAAAATTGGCAAAACCATTCTTTAAGCGTTTGATTTTAAGGCTTATCACTATTAGAAATAACATATACTCACTGTTGGGCGGCGATTTAAGCCACCCAACCATGAGGTGTATTGGCCGTTTGATACATCGCTTTACCCACCCTTTGTTCCAGCCAAATCGCGTGAGGCGGTAAGCCCTGGCGGGCCGCTTTCAGGCGCATCAGGATCTCCTGATTCATACTGACAGGTTTACCCGTATTGCCAAACTTTTGCCGGTAATGGTCAGCGGCGAAGTGCATGCCGTATAAAATGCACTCGTAACTTTCGTGATTCCATAGTCCCGCCGTATCAGTAATAACTCTGCCGTTGAAACGGGCAGCATGATCCATTCCTGGCAGCATCTGATCTTCAAAATCAGATGGCGAAGGCGGTTTATGTTTCCAGTAATCCAGCTTGGCCTGTAAACGCGGATTAATGTGTTCAGGTTGTTGAACAGCCTGCCAAAAAGCCGTGTCGGTACGCTGAGTTAAGCAATAATGCATATTGATGAAATCGAGGATCTCATAGTAGCGATTGCTCATCAGGCGATTGTAGCGATCGGCTAACACGGTCATATCGTCGGCACTGTGTGGGAAATGTTCGGCCAGCATGACCGCCCCCATATCAGCCAGAAACAGCCCGGTAGATTCCAGCGGTTCAATAAAACCACCACTTAAGCCAATGGCAATGCAATTGTTTACCCAGTGCCGTTTGCGATGACCCACTTTAAAATCGACAAAGCGTGGCGACAGGTTTTCAGTATTGGGGCCCTGATAAGCCCTTAACTCTCGTTCGGCCGCTTCTTTAGAAATAAACTGACTGGCATGGACATAGCCCACTGAGCGCTGATTGGCCATAGGGATGTCCCATATCCAGCCATTCGACACGGCTGTAGCCGTGGTATAGGGTCGCACCATCCCCGGGTAATGCGTGTCGTAAGGGACATGCATGGTCACTGCCCTGTCGCACAAGAGATATTGTGACAACGACACAAAGGGCTCAGCCAGGGTCTTTTCCATCAGTAAGGCTTTAAAGCCGGTGCAATCAACGTATAAATCCGCCTGCACCGACTGACCATTATCCAGTGCCACCGACTGAATGTGACCATTGGCAGCTGTTTTTACCTCACCTATATTGGCCCGGGTATGCGTTACTCCTCTGGCAACCGAAATATCGCGCAGGTAATCGGCAAATTTTTGCGCATTCATATGATACGCATATTTCAGAGGGGTACTGACGCCGGGCTTTATGACTTTAGGGGCCAGCCCCCACTCGCAAATTAGCGGCTGCGTAGAGCAGGTGTCCATAAAGGGAATGGAACGATCGCTTTTGAGCCAGTTTATTCCCGCAAAGTCGACCGGTTGGACGCGCATACTGGTAAAAGGGTGATGATAAAAGGTGTTGTTATTGTGCACCCAGTTTACGTATTTTATAGACTGCTTGAAGGAAGCATCGGTAGCACGCATAAACTCAATTTCGTCGATACCGATAACACTCAGCAAATGCCGGATGGATGGCACCGTTGCTTCGCCCACTGAAATGCGCGGGATATCCGGCGACTCGACCAGCTCAATGCTGACATTTTGCTGCTGGCCCCGGGCGTTAAGTATACTGTGTAGGTAGGCCGCAGCCATCCAGCCTGCCGAGCCGCCTCCGATTATCGCAAGTCGTTTAGTCATTGCTTAGTTATACCCCAGAATCTGACGTAAACCCGGTGCGGCAAAGTCAACCAGCTGACGCTGAGCCGGCGGCAATATTGCCGGGATCTCGTAACTGACCTCTTTAAGGTTTTCTCTGGCGGTGCCGCTTTGTTTGCGGTCGGCGCCGGTTGCCACACGTTGTTGCCAGTCATCAGGCAACTCGTTAATGCCCAGCACCGACAGTAAATCGGTAAAGTAGGCTTGTGCCCGTTTACTGTTCAGATCGTTGAGGTGGCTGATCAAGTCTTCATAGCGCACCAGTTTTATCCCGGTACCCAGCCAGGCTACACCGTTGTGGGTAAAGATATCTTTTAAGTCCGGCACCCGCTGATGAATACCAAAAATCATCATATTGAGTATTTCCTCAATATTCAGCTTGCCCGATTTGAGGTGATCCAGCTGCGCCTGAAAGGTATCCGACAAAAAGAACCGGGCGCGGGCCAGTACCCAGTCGTAGGGGTCGCGGACAATTAATACCTGTTTAACCGTACTGAGCGCCAACGCAGACTGATCGGAAAATAGCAGGTGCCCCCAGCTTAACTTTGGGCTGGCCGGATCAAACGCCGCCATGTTTTTTGGCAACGTAGGAAATTGAATAAAATCGTTGTGGTATTGCTGCTCAACCGGCACAAACATACGGAATATATTGCGTAACAGATGAGTGCCACATTTAGGCACCGAATTTAAAAACACCCCTTGTTGCAATGGGGTTTGTTCGTAATCGGCATTTAATTCATTGAGGTTATCGCTTTTCGCGTAAATTCGAGGATTCATTATTATCTTTTGTAGCGAACTATGCGGTTATACATAACATAAAAGAAAGCCGGCTAACACTGTCAGCCGGCTTTCTGCGTTAAGTAATGCTTAGAACTGGTATGTAGCGTTCAGGAAGATACGGCGTCCGTACCAGTCATACTGACTGTAGAACGCAGAATTACCTTCGGTGTTTAGCTCACCCAGATTCAATGTAGTCACCCGAGGTGGCTTCTTATCGAATGCATTAGACACACCCAGAGTGGTTTTCAGGCCATCTTCTGCAAAGTCATAAGTGAATGAGAAAGCGTGATACATAACACTGTCTGAAGCCAGTACTACGTCAACCTCATCACCACGAACCGTGGCAGTGTAGTCGCCCGAGCGCTGGAAGTAGCTGTCGACATTCGACACGGCGCCAATGTAGTTAACCCGCCAGTTTACTGACCAGTTGTTACGGTCGAAGCGCAAGTTATAGTTAGCTACGTGTTTAGGATCACCAAACTCACCGTTGGTGTCGATAACAGTATCTTCGAACAAGCCTTGTCTGGCTTCTTTCTGGAAGGTGTGCTGCATATCAAAGGTCACTTCACCGTAACCCACATCCACGTTGTAGTTTAACGCGATGTCATAACCACGGTTGCTTTGTTCAGCAACGTTGATAAAGCTATCGCGGATTTCGGTGATGCGGTTATCTACCGGATCACGATCGAACTGACTACAGATAGGATCGGTTGGGAAGAAGTCTGAGTTATAACAGCGGCTAACGATGTTGGCCGCACCGATTTGAGTAACTTCCCCTTCAATTAAGAAGTCAAAGTAATCGATCGACACGCTTAAGTCAGCAAATTCTGGCGTCCACACCAAACCCAGGGTTTTAGCCACGGACGTTTCAGGTTCAAGTACACCAAAGCCACCGCCAGTTACCGTGGTTGCCGAGATCGCGCCACCGGTAAAGTCGGAAGGAATGCCATCTGCCGCACAGTTATCGGCAAGAGCCTGTGAAATACTGCCGTCGGTCAGGTTATTACCCCAGTTAACACAAGGATCGACTGAGCGCTGCCCAAGGAAGCCGGTTTGATCGGCCAGATACAGTTCAAACAACGCAGGTGAACGGAAAGACGTACCCCGTGACGCACGAATACGGAACTGATCATCAATCTGCCAGTTAACACCAATTTTGAACGTGGTATCGTCGCCTGACGATTTCACATCGGTATAACGGGCTGATAACTCCAAGTCGATAAACTGAGCCAGGAATACATCACTGATAACCGGAATATTCAGCTCGGTAAAGACCGCTTTGGTCTCGTCACTACCAGAGGTAATGCCAGCCGCTGAAGAGCCCCAGGTATTTTGTGCCAGGGTTGCTTCTCCCGGTGTATCCTTAATGCGGTCTTTCTGGAAGCTCGCACCGAATACTGCACCGACTTCACCTGCCGGTAATTCAAATACCGGACCGGATACAAAACCTTCAAAGGTTTGTTGGGTATACTTGGTGTTACCCACTTCGTAACCAAACATAAAGTCGCGGACTTGCTGAGAGATATTACCTGCCAGCAGTTGCGGATCCAACCATGGAATATCAACACAATCCACGCCACGAACTGATGTGGTAGTACCGGCACAAGAGCCAGACAGGAAGTTCTGATCGCTGATCGCGTCATCATAAATGATGTCGCCGCCGTAGTCGCCATCACTGTTACTGTATTGATAGCTGACATCGTAGTACCAATCGGTACCGGCAATATCACCAGTAATACCGGCAACATAGCGCTGATATTCAACGGTAATCTTGTCGTCTGCGTGATCGGTAATCGCCGTAGGGCTTAACCACTGAGAACCTCTCCAGCCTTCGCTTAGTGGATTGCCGGCAAAGAAGTTTTCATTGTAAATGTAGCTCCAGTACTGACGATAACCATTAGACTCGGTAGTACGACGATTTAATAATGCTTCGGCATACAGTTGAGTGTGGTCATTCAGTTCATACTCAGCCTGACCAAACAGGGTAATTTTTTCTGTTTCAGGAATAAGTGAAGAGGTATCCTGGAACGGGTGGTCGGCGTTAGACACGGCATCAGATGCATCGTCGTAGTTTACCGGGAACCATCCTGGAGGCGTTCTCATGTTGTTTGGGTTACCCGGGATTGGATTGAATCCAGGGATATACTGACCAAGATCACCATCGTAGTCGTACTGGGCTTTGGCACCACTAGGCACGTTGTCGGTAGCGCCGCCATCCTGGTAGTCATAAAGCCAAACGTGGCCCCATAACAAATCATTACAGTGGTACTTGCCGGTACGAGGATCGATATTGTCGGCTCGCTGTCCGGTAGCTGGATCAAAAACGTAGCGCTCGCCACAGTTAAAGTAGTCGCGATCGCCTTTGGCTAATTCGCGGTCTAACTGATAATCGGCTGTCAGACTAAAGAAGCCTTTATCGAGCGCCTTGCCATAAGTACCGCTGATACGATATTGCTCACCACCGCTCTCTGTGGGCTGTGATGCAAAGACGTCAAACTGACCGCCAGTATCTTTTTTAGTGATGATATTTACAACACCAGCTACAGCGTCTGAACCGTAAACTGACGATGCACCATCTTTAAGGATTTCAACACGCTGAATGGTAGAAATAGGCAGTGTGTTAAAGTCGAAAGAACTTACACCACCACGGGTACCCGCAGGTCCGGCACGACGACCGTTTAATAATACCAATGTGCGGTTAGCACCAAGGCCACGTAATGAAAGTGTTTGTGAGCCAGCACCACCATTGGTGTTAAACGCAATGGATGATGCAGCAGTTACCTGGGGCGAACCCGCGGCAACCGTAGATGCTTGCAGTAATGAACCGATAGAGGTTACCCCCTGATCGATTGCCATATCAGCATCAATGATGTCGACCGGTCGCGCTTCATCGAATCCACCTGAGCGGATACGAGAACCGGTAACGGTAATTTTTTCTGTTACTTCTTCTGCTTCGTCTGCTGTCGTTAAATCGGCTTCTTGTGCAAAAGCCATTTGAGGTGCTAATAACGCACCAATTATTAACGCTAATGGCTTGCGCCGAATTAGCGAATTATTGTTTTTTGTCATTGAAAAAACTCCGAAAGAATCCCTGTTATATACACGGCTAAGGCAACAAGCGCGTGTAGAAGCTGTGTTTTATTATTAAGATCACAGCTACCCACCGGCACTATATTCTGATTACCCGGAAATTGCAGTTCGGAAATTAGACTTTAGGATAAATGACGATATTGTGAGATAACTTGGCAGCTCAGACAGATTTTTATATAGTTTTAACCAGCCAGTTAGTAAAAATTGAAGCTGAGATCCTGGCTGATAGCGATAATTACCAATTACAGGAAGCACCTTGCAGATTACTTTTCATCCCGACATCAACGTTGCAGCAATAAATGCAGAATACCAGCACGATAAGCGCGTAAGAGTACAAAGTTTAATTCCCATGGTTCAGGCTGAGCAGATCTACACTAGTCTTAGCAAAGAAACGCCTTACAGCCTGGCGCTGCTCCGCAATGGCCGGCCAACAACACTGGCTGATAACGAGTGGAAGCAATTACCCGCAGATCAAAAACAAAGTATTCATACTGAAACTATGCAAAATGCGGCTAAGGGGGTCGGTTTTATTTATGGCAGGTATCAGCTGTCTAATCAGCGTGAGTCCATTCCTAACCTGGCAGCACTGCATCAGTGGTTAAACAGCGAAGACGTGTTGGATTGGGCGCGTAAAATGAGTGGCCATCAGGATATTGTTGCCGCCAGTGCCCAGGCTACCCGTTACACGCCGGGCCAGTTCTTAACTCGTCATATGGATACCCACAGCACCGAGCAACGCCGGCTTGCTTATGTGTTGAGCTTCTCGCCAAACTGGCATCCTGACTGGGGCGGGCTATTACAGTTTTACGAAAAAAACGGTACACCAAGAGATGCCTGGGCGCCTGGTTTCAACAGCTTAAGTATTTTCGATGTGGAACACATTCATAGTGTTACTTACATCACGCCATTTTCGTTAACGCCGAGACTATCAGTGACCGGTTGGTTCAGAGCAACACCACTGTAGGAATTGGTATCAGTTGCCGGTTAATACCGGCAATTATCTGGCTTTTTGATAGCAGCTTCAGGCCTGTCTGCTATGGGTGCGCTGCTGATACTCTTCAACGGCCTCGGTCACTTCATCAAGGGTGACATTGCGCAATATTTTGTTTATTACAACTGATTCACTGGATGGCGCACTGCGGATATTATTCAGCACATCAAAGAAACGCTGCATCACGCCATCTCTGGCGCGGAGCAGTATACCTTCAGTTTCCAATGGCCGTAGCCTGTCTGCTACTGACTTCTGGTAGCTAGCCAGGGCTTGTGAAGGAAACTCAATATACTCAAACGTTTTCTTATTCTCGAAGCCAGCGCGATTACTCTTAAACTGAGATATCTGGCTCTTGCCACGCCCGACTACACCTCTGTCCAAACTGACAATATACTCTAACTGACTGCGATATTTTCTGTGCATAATAAATGCGTTAGGCGCTAACTTTTCTTCTGCCGCCAGCGAATGGAAACGATTGGAGGGGACGAAGGGTCTCAAAGAGGATTCCAGCCTGACGAGAGCATTATCCAATATATTATGTGGGTTGAGCAGACCGGGAGTAATGAACGACTTATAGACGGATTTTAACTGCCGCGCTGGCTGCACACTAACCTGCTCACTAATTGCTGAGGAAAAAGGCTCATGGTCAAACACTCTATTCGCCCATTGAAAACTTAGTACATCAAAATAGGGCGCAGAGCGGATAAATTCACTAATAGATGTATTGAGATCATAGGGCACCCAAAACTCATCAATATCCAAAAACATAACGTGATCAAAACCTTCGTTTTTAGCTTGACGAAAAGCACTACGATAGACTTCTATTTGTGGCTTAGCTTTAGAGTTTTCGAATATACCATCGGCATTTATAAAGTTAACGGGATCAGCTTTAAACACTTCAGCGACTTCAAGGGTATTATCATTGCAGCCGTTATAATGTACATCAATAGCAGCAAAACCGAAGTACAGATGATGGCAAATCCACTCTGGTAAGTAAGCGGCTTCGTTTTTGGCTATTGCTACCAGTTTAACCTTAGGCACCGCACTTTGCTGCTGATACAGTCGTCGGTAAAGAGGGTATTTGAGCGCTGCAATCCGCGACTGAATAACGTATAAAACCGTACTTAACTTCATATTTCCTGGTACTAACGTCCCTTTATTATTAAGTTCGCACTATACGTTTTATTATTCCTCCGGGGTAGAGGCTGTTCTTTGTTTTTATGCGCGCTTGATGCGGTGCGTTTTTTAACTCTACGGTTGTACGAAGGGGGATCCCGGATAAGCACTGCGTGCTTTCCGGGATGACGGTGTTGTTTGGGTGATAGCTACAGTGCTTTTTTTAACTCTACGGTTGCACGAAGGGGGTCCCGGATAAGTACTGCGTACTTTCCGGGATGACGGTGTTGTTTGGGTGATAGCTACAGTGCTTTTTTTAACTCTACGGTTGTACCAAGGAGATCCCGGATAAGTACTGCGTACTTTCCGGGATGACGTTCTTTCTTTTATTAGCGCTGTATTCGGTGCGCTTTTTAACTCTACGGTTGCACGATGGGGGTCCCGGATAAGCACTGCGTGCTTTCCGGGATGACGTTCTTTCTTTTATTAGCGCTGTATTCGGTGCGTTTTTTAACTCTACGGTTGGACGAGGGAGATCCCGGATAAGTACTGCGTACTTTCCGGGATGACGGTTCTTTGTTTTATTAGCGCTGTATTCGGTGCGCTTTTTAACTCTACGGTTGTACGATGGCGGTCCCGGATAAGCACTGCGTGCTTTCCGGGATGACGTTCTTTCTTTTATTAGCGCTGTATTCGGTGCGTTTTTTAACTCTACGGTTGGACGAAGGGGGATCCCGGATAAGCACTGCGTGCTTTCCGGGATGACGGTTCTTTGTTTTATCAGCGTGATATTGATAGTGCAGAAACGAAAAGAAGCCCACTCAATGAGTGGGCTTCTTTTCTTTATTGGGAGCCCCGTAGCCGGCGCGGGGACAGTGTTCTACTCTCACATGGGGTGAAGAACGGTGCTTCGTAGAAGCATGACGAATGCCAGTGGCATTCGACAAGTGATGAACGCGAGGCATGGATGGCGAGCTGGATGCCCGCTACAGGGACGTATCACCAAAGGACGCTGTTCGAAGAACT
>NZ_BAAJLP010000019.1:0-110058 GCF_057547795.1 Alteromonas sp. 4NH20-0104
AGTGAGCTAGGTGCTCTTTTCGGAATGACCGCTGTTGAACAATTACAGAAATTTCAGACTTAAATGAGTTCTGGATTTGTACTCTGCCAGGTCAAGTTGAACTTATTCACATTGATATGTGAACAAAAACAAGGCAAGTATGTTCGCTTGCCTTTTCTTTATACGGCTATTCAGCTTACAGTTAAGTTACCACTGTTATCGTATATTTATCAGTTAACTCTGACCTCATGGAGCGGAAAATGACAAAAACAAGGTTTGGCCACAGTGCGCTGGTAATTGCCATGGCCGTTGCGCTGGTTAATTGTACTTCAGGACCGAGCGAACAAGAGCTGGCCGCTGAGCGACAAGCCAGACAACAGGCAGAAAAAGCCGAATACATGAAAGTACAGCGCGAGCGTCATGTTGCCGCCGAATTGGTCATGCCGTTGATGGTAACTGGCAGCCGTATGGCACCTGTGCCGGCGCCCGCACAGCCACAGTACCAGGACGACTTCGAGCAGTTTGATGCCAATCCGGTAAAGCGGGTTACCGATGAACCCGTTTCCACGTTTTCTGCCGATGTTGATACCAGTTCCTACAGTTTTGTGCGAAAGCAATTAAACCGTGGCTATCTGCCCGAGAAGGATGCTGTGCGGCTGGAAGAAATGGTTAATTATTTTGATTATAACTATCCGCTACCAACCAGTGCGAAGCAGCCATTTTTGTCCACCGTGGTAGTCCATGACTCGCCCTGGGCCGAGCATCGCAAACTGGTGCATATTGGTATCCAGGGATATGAACTGGAGCAAACGGAACAGCCGGATAGCAACCTGGTGTTTCTGCTGGATGTATCAGGTTCGATGAACGCGCCAGATAAACTCCCGTTGGTGAAGCAATCCATCAAGCTGTTGCTGAAAACCCTCAAGCCAACCGATACCATAGCTATAGTGGTGTATGCCGGAGCAGCCGGTACCGTGCTTGAGCCGACAAAAGTAGCGCAGGCAGCAAAAATCATCGAAGCGCTGGACCAACTCAAAGCCGGTGGCTCCACGGCTGGCGGCGAAGGCCTGCAACTGGCGTATCAACTGGCTGAGTCGAACTTTGATGAGCAAGCGGTTAACCGCATTATGCTCGCCACCGACGGTGATTTTAATGTTGGCCTGTCAGACCCTGAACAATTAACAGACTTTGTTGAGCGTAAGCGCCAGAACGGTATTTATTTGTCGGTGATTGGTTTTGGCCAAGGCAATTATAAAGACGCGCTGATGCAGTCGCTGGCCCAAAACGGCAACGGGATAGCCGCTTATATTGATACTCTGGGCGAGGCGCAAAAACTGTTTGTGGAAGAGGCCACGTCATCACTGTTTCCAATTGCTAACGATCTTAAGATCCAGGTGGAGTTTAATCCGGCGGTGGTTAATGAATACCGGTTACTGGGTTATGAAACCCGGGCGCTGAAAGAAGAAGACTTTAATAACGATAAAGTGGATGCCGGTGATATAGGTTCTGGCCATTCGGTGACGGCAATTTACGAGGTTACCCTTAACGGCCAGCCGGGTAGCTACCTGGATGAATCCCGTTATGCCAGCGACGACAGCAGTGCGGTAAGTGATGCCTCGGCAGAATTGGGATACTTAAAAATCCGTTATAAATTGCCGGGGGAGGAGCGTTCGCAATTGCTGGAGCAACCGATTATGAGCGCCGCTAACGTTTCCCCTGCGATCATGCAGGAAGTAAACTTTGCCACTGCGGTGGCGGGCTTTGCTCAGTTAATGAAAGACGGTAAGTATACCGGCCAGTGGTCATTAGATGATGCATTTAACCTGGCGCTGGCAAACAAAGGGGAGGATTATTATGGTTACCGTGGCGAGTTTACTCAACTGATCCGGCAGGCAAAAGTGGCCGAAGAGGCCGAGTTTTAACTCGTATCAAAAGCCACAGTAGTTCTTATTAGCTACAGGCGCTTAGCCGCAACATTTAAGCGCCGCTGATTTTGCCCAGCTTCTCCAGCCGGGCTTTAATAGAACCCGGTGTGCGCGCATGTGCTTTCGCTAGCTGAGTAATACTACTACCTGCATCAAAGGCACCCGCTAACTGCTCGTCCTCCTCATTCGGCCAGGGCTTACCGGCATTGGGCGGCAATGATAATTTTCTCTGCTGGTACTTCACTGACCTGTCGAGTGCTTCGTGGGCCATAAAGAGCGCCCGAATAATTATTGGCTGATTAAAACAGCTGTTGTCGGCAAGTACTTCTCCGGATGCCGGATCTATCCCTTGCGAGAGGGTATAAATCACGTCTTTAGCCTGACTAAGTTCCATCTTATTTCCTTATCGCTGACAGTTTTAACACTCACGAACAAATCATAAGTTAGCGGCGTACTGAGACAACTGTACACAGGGCGGGTTTGCTTGTGTGGGGGAGTGGGAGCGCGCGGGTCTATCGGTTGGGGTAAACAACTTTTTGGTAACCGCTTTCTCAGGTCAAATAGAAAAAGGGCATTAACCAGTGGTTGATGCCCTTTGTTTTACAGTGAGTTGTCAGGAGGGTGGGCTAGTAGCGAGGCCAGCCGCTGCTGTCCCAGTTAAGTGTACTGATCAGCAGTTTGGGGACGCCGTTGTCGCTGGCATCGTAGGCATGGCGTACAATCACATCGGTATTCATGATGTCTTCGCCACCAGGACCGACCCATTGGGAATTGCCTGAATCCAGAATAGTACCGCCGCCCTGCATCATATCCTGGCCATTTTTATCTAAATACGGGCCACGGATATCGGTGGAGCGTCCATAAGCAATGCGGTAGGTACTGTCGGTACCTTTACAGCATTCGCCAATGGAGACAAACAAATAATAGTAGCCCTGACGGTAGACTAACGCCGGACCTTCTATACCGCCTGAACGGCTGGCAATACTGTAAAGCGGGCCGAAGGGTTTCATGGTAACCGGGTTAATGCGGGTTACCTTGATCCCAGAGTTCCATGAACCAAACGTCATCCAGGGGCTCCCGTCTTCGGCTATAACCAATTCCGGGTCGATGGCATTGTAGTCATTGCTGTTGGTAGTGTTTATCACTAATCCATCATCTCGCCAGTTGCCGCTGGCAATACTGGGCGCGGAAGCCAGACCAATAGCAGAGACCCGCGAGCCAAAGGTGGAAATTGAGTAGTATAACCAGGCTCGACCATTGTAATGTTTGATGTCCGGTGCCCAGACATCCTGGCCATCGTGACCCGGCACATAATTTCCCCACCAGGAAAGACCATTAGGAAAGATAGCCAGCGCGTCGTTCCAGGTCACACCGTTATCAGACCATTTACCTGCAATGCCCGGCCCGGTCTGGAAAATCCACCATTGGCCATCTTCATAGGCGAGGGTAGGGTCGTGGGTGACCAGGCTCCCGGTTAATGGCCAGTGGCTAACGGCACCATTGGTTGTCGACGGATCCCAGGGGGTATTCTCAACACTGGCAAGTTTATTCAGTTGCCAGCGCTGGGCATCACCGCCCCAGAAATCCCACTGTGCAATATTGGCGCCATCGGAGGTAT
The DNA here is from genome assembly GCF_057547795.1 of Alteromonas sp. 4NH20-0104. Taxonomy (NCBI): domain Bacteria; kingdom Pseudomonadati; phylum Pseudomonadota; class Gammaproteobacteria; order Alteromonadales; family Alteromonadaceae; genus Alteromonas; species Alteromonas sp. 4NH20-0104. Next base: position 3,523 of record NZ_BAAJLP010000019.1, read on the forward strand.
CAAAGCCATACAGATCAAGGGCTTTACCGGAGTGCTTATTAATAAAACTTACGCTGCCGTCAGACAGTTCATTGATTTGCCAGCGCTGAGTGTCCAAACCGCGATCTTCATACTGAACGATGTTGGCCCCATTACTGCTTTGCCAGTCAAACACCTCCAGCGCTTTGCCTGAGTTTAAGTTAATAACGCTGTAGTAACCGTCGGATTGTTCGGCAATCAACCAGCGCTGCGTGTTATGGTTATTAGCGGACCATTGAATGACATTGGCGCCATCATTCACATCGGCGGCGCCCACTTCCACTAACTTACCGCTGTGTATAGAGGTAATGGTGTAGACACCATTATCGATAGCATTTGCCATATCCGCACATAACCCCAGTGCAACAATAGCTAACGCCCGACCAATTACAGGTAATCGCATAGTAAATATCCTATTGTATTATATTATTATTGTATTGTTGATCAGTTGTTAATAATTGGCAAATAAAAAATCATAGTTTTAACAGTGTTGATTATTGTGATAATAATCAGTATTTTATATTTTAATGGTGTTAGGGTGTTCGTGTTTTTATACAAATTGATAGGAATATTTGCCATACAAAAGGCTGAGGGGAGATGACGGTTCAACAGTACGCCATCGGTAAAATCACGCAATACTTAGCGTTAATAATTCAGAGAAGGCGATACGATGGGATGACGGGCAGCTAACAAGCAGTGGCTTGTTATTTGTTGGCCTGTAGCCGCCAAATGCCTGGTGTTAAAAGGCAACCTCATCAACATCCGTTAATCACATAAATTAATTTAGTCCACGCGGGGGCGGAACAGAATGACTGGTTCCTTCATTGATGCTTGTGCGGAAATCAGAATCAGAATGGTGTTACGATAGACCATATTTTCCAATTTGCTGTTTTAACTCACTTATTTTTTGATTTATTGAGGCAACAATTAACTTGCGCTCTCCACTTCCTGCTTTGATATGGTTCATTGCTATCAGCGCTTTAGCACTGTGACTCTGGCAGTCTTCACAAGAAGAAACTAATTCTTCAATGCCTTCTCCTGCATCAGTTGATGTTTTTTGCAGTTCTTTGGTTATTGTTGCTATTTTCTCACTAGAACTGGTTGATCTGTTTGCTAATTCTCTGACTTCACTCGCAACAACCGCAAATCCACGACCATGAACTCCGGCTCTTGCTGCTTCTATCGATGCGTTCAGAGCCAATAAATTAGTTTGTTTAGCAATATCCTGAATATTCATAACAATAGTGTTTATACCACTCGAGGAGCTTGATAAATGCTCAAACACATCCTTTACAGATTTTAGCTTTGAGTTTAATGCTTCAAGCGATACCTTGGTAACATCTATATTGTGATGACTCTCCAGAACCTTATCCCCTGATAGTATTGCTAATCGCCTGGCTTCTTCCATACCATTTAAAATATCCGCGAAGCATTCATTGATAAGGGAGGAGTCCTGGTCAGACAATAACTGTGTTTGCGCAACTTGTTTCAGCGAGTTATCAGGCTCACTGTCTTTTTCTACCGTTGACGTTTCAGTATCAGGGTTTTCGATATAGCTTTCACGCTCAACATATTGGATCTCTGATTGGACCATAATTAGTGGGGAGGTAAAAAATACATAACTTGTTATTGCTACCAAGAGCATGCCTGTTGCGGATAAAAAAATAGAGTACTCAGTCCTGACAAAAATGAGTGCTAGCAAGGCGGCAAAAGAACAAACCGTAAGAATAAAAACCAAGATCTTCTTGCTGTTATTGTTATTATCAATCTTTGTATTCTCAATCATTACTGCACCTCAATGACGACCACAGAATTTAACTTTATAAGCACGCGAAAGCACCATGTATGTGATCTCTGAGAGTGTGAAGGTGATACCATTACAACACCCCAAACGTTATGACTTATAAAAACATTGTTAATTAAATGTGATGAAATTTTATAATTTTTAAAATTTACAATTCAAATCAGTGTGTTTCTAATATTTATTAGATCAGTAGCGATACCTCGGAAGTATTTCTTATCGGATAAGCTAAATGCCAACCACTCGCCGGCAATGTGACATCTCCCCTGAAACAGGTCCTGGCGTTATTGTTGGCCGCAGACTAAATCAAAGTCTAAGGTCATTTTGAATATGAGTTATAGCGGGATTGGTATCGGTGTTGGGATACCCGCTATCCGACTTAGCTCGCAGCTACTACATTGATAATTAAGACTGCGTGATTACCCAACCCAGGGGAATGTTTATAGAATGGTGGGAGGCACTGCTAAAGCAGTGCTGACCAGGCAGCGTAAACAAACCGATGGCAAGCCCGGCATGTCGTTCAGCCACAACATGCCCTAAAGTTCTTTTATTTTAATGTTGCGAAAGTAGATCAGTGACGTCCACTGCTGCAGCACAATATGGCCTTTGGTATAGGCACCAAAGCTGGCCTGATCCTTAAACCTTGAACCAGCTATCTGTGACTGCCATTGCTCAGAGTTAAAGTCGGACCGGGCAGTTAATTTTCCATTGAGATAAAATTCCACCTTGCCATCCTGCTGCTTAATAACGGATTCGTTCCAGCCAGAGCTTGCCAGAAAGTCTGAGGCGGTTAGTGGCGAAGCGATGCCAAAGATCCCGCCAGAGCGTTTTACCGGATCCGCGTTATCGCCATGAGCTACGCCAAGCAGCTGATATTCTGGCCCGGTTTGCCAGGGCGTTACGCTTTCTGGCGTTTCCTGAACGTTAATAAACACTCCACTGTTACCGTTTTCAGGAGATTGCCATTCAAACTTTAATTCAAAATCTTCAAACACCTTATCGGTGGCTAAATCTCCATGCTGCAGCCCTCGCGCCGCCGGGTTGAAGGTCAGCATATCCCCCTTTACAGTCCAAGCCGGCACCGTATCCGGGTACTGAAACACATGCCAGCCACTAAGTGATTCGCCATCAAAAAGCAGTTGCCAGCCCTGTTGTTTTTCTGTCTGGCTGAGCTGATTGTGTTGGTCTGCCATGGCTGAGCCTGCTGCTTTATCGGGGGTGCTGTTGGCGTTAAAGCTTACGGTTAACAGGACGGTTAGCGTGGCAACAAAACCCGGGCGGAACTTCGAACTCAACTTTGCAATCACAGGGGGACCTTAATCAGAGTGTATGGTAAGAACTATGTGCTCTGTTTACCAAACTTTTACAACCTTAGCAAACCGGTCACGCGCTCTTTTACAACGGACTAATCAGGGGTTGGGTATTTGTGGCACGATATTTTGTGCTAGGGTGATAGTGTTAAAACAAGGAGCTCACTGCACGGAGGCTAATGTTGACTACGCCAGGGTTAAAGCTGTCTGAGGACAGGGCATTTTGGTTATTTCTTGGCTGTGTAGGCCTGGCAGTTGTGGTATTGCTGTTTGAGATTCTGGTCATCCAGAGTTCATGGGCTCCCGTGGTTGGCTTTGTGAAAGCGTTTATCTTTGGCGGGGTAGCGGCATTGATTCCCGCGTTCTATGCTGTTTTTTCATTTTATCGTTCACGAGCACAATCGAGCACCCTTAAATCCGTGTTAGTAATTTCACTACTTTGGTTTTTAACCGTGGCAGTGACGCTTGCCCTAAGCCGTTAGTAGGCGGGATTTCCGTTGTATTGCAAACACAAAAAAAGCAGCCCGAAGGCTGCTTTTTGCGTCTTTATATTGCTGGTAGCTAATTACCAGATTTTTACACGTTCTTCTGGTGCCAGGTACAGGGCATCGCCTGGCTGCACGTCAAAGGCTTTGTACCAGGCATCGTGGTTACGCGGTGCCAGTGCACGGTAACGACCCGGAGAGTGAGTCCCGGCACGTAACTGATTAAGCATGCTTTGTTCGGTACGCTTTTCTTTCCATACCTGAGCCCAGGCCAGGAAGAAACGCTGATCGCCGGTCAGGCCGTCGATAACCGGTGCTTCTTTACCGTTCAGGCTCAGTTTGTAAGCGTGGTAAGCCATCGACAAACCACCCACGTCACCAATGTTTTCACCCAGGCTGTTACGGCCATTAACGAAGTTACCTTCAATTGGCTCATAAGCACTGTATTGGGCGGCTAACATGTCAGCTTTTGCTTCAAACGCGGCGCGATCTTCGTCGGTCCACCAGTTTTGCTGAATACCCTTGGCATCAGACTTAGAGCCTTGATCGTCAAAACCGTGACCCATTTCGTGACCAATAACGGCGCCAATAGCACCATAGTTCACTGCCGGGTCGGCGTTTGGATCAAAGAATGGAGGTTGCAGGATTGCCGCCGGGAATACAATCTCGTTGAACGATGAATTGTAGTAAGCATTTACCCGTTGTGGCGTCATACCCCAGCGTTCGCGGTTAGTGGGTTCCAGTTCATCCTCTACCTGCTTGGCGTGGAAGAATTTACTGATATTACGTTCGTTGGTCAGCAGATCCTGGTCGGAAATTTCCAGGCCTTCATAAGAAATCCACTCATCCGGGTAACCGATTTTAGGGTTAAACGCTGCCAGCTTGGCTTTGGCATTTACCTTGGTTTCTTCACCCATCCAGTCCAGGCCGTCAATCCGCTCGCCCAGGGCAGCACGGAGGTTTTCTACCAGCTCAGCCATTTGCGTTTTAGAGCTTTCCGGGAAGAAGCGATCCACATAGCTCTTACCAATGGCAAAGCCTAAAGAGGTAGTGCCAGACATGGCGCTAAGCGCACGTTTCCAGCGCGGGCGAGGCTCTTGCTGTCCGTTCAGGGTTTTACCATAGAAGTCGAAATTAGCCAGGTAGATGTCATCCGACAGCATCGACGCATTGTTAGAGATAGTGTGGTAGGTCAGGTAGGTTTTCCAGTCTTCCAGCGGTGTATCGTTGATGATTTCGATAACGTCTTTGACCGGCTCAGGCTGGGAGATATTCAGCTCTGGGGCTTTAAAGCCCATGGCGTCTAACCAGGCATTCCAGTCAAAGTCAGGATACATGTCGGCCAGCGCGCTGCGCTCAACTTGGTTTAATGTCAGGTCGCGGTCACGACGCTTTTCACGTGGCCACTGAATTTCAGCAATTTTGGTTTCCAGCGCCAGAATAGTCTGCGCTTTTTCTTCCGGGTTTTCCACCTCGGCGAAGGTTAGCATCTCAGCGATGTGTTTTACATATGCATCACGGATATTGCTGAAGCGCTCTGAATCGTTCAGGTAATAATCACGGTCGGGTAAACCCAGGCCGCCAACGCCCACACTCAGCTGGTATTCGTTTGGATCCAGGCGGTTATACCACAGGCCACCGTATAAAGGCGCTGATGCACCGGTCAGCCAGCTTTCGCCGAAGAATTCGGTAAGTTCTTTAACCGACGACAGGTTGTCGATGTCAGTCAGCGTAGGATTGATGGGGGTAATGCCTTTAGCGTTGATGGTTTCAGTATCCATGTACGCTTTGTAGTAATCGTGAACCAGCTGTTCTTCGGCGGTTAAATTATCCGACGACATAATGTCATCGATGATTTGCTTAACCTGCTCTTCACTGCGATCGGCCAGGGCGTTAAACGCGCCAAAACGGGTTTTGTCTGCTGGTAGTTCGTAGTTTTCATACCAGGTACCACTGGCATACATAAAGAAGTCGTCACCCGGTTTAACGCTTTCGTCACGGGCGGTCAGATCTACACCAAATGAGCCAATTTCGGCTTTAGCGGCTGGCGCTTCAGTTTGGATGTCTGCGGTTTGCGTGGTCGTTTCTGGTTTGGAACAGGCCGTCAGGGCCAGCGATGCAGCAATAGTGGCTGCGAGCAATGTGTACTTCATATTGTTGTCTCTGTGTTAGGATTTTTCAGGCGTTATTGTCGCCCCGTTTGTACTTGTTGGTGTTACAAATTCGTTCAGATAGTCCGCGTTGAAAGGTAATACATCCCGGGCCTGATTGAAATAGTCTTCGATAACCGGTTTTTCGCGCTGTAAAAAATCTGCCACAGCCTGATGAAACCTCATATCGTGCAGTTTATGGTGGGATATACAATAAACCGGCTCAAAGCCGCGCAGGATTTTGTGTTCGCCCTGGGTTCCGGGATTAAACAGCGGCAAGCCCTGTTCGATGGCAAACTCAATGCCCTGAAAGTAGCAGCACTCAAAATGCAGCTCGTCAACATCTTCCAGGCATCCCCAGTAACGCCCGTATAGCCCTGTATCATCGAATAAAAACAGGGCTGCGGCAATCTCCTCGTCATTATGAGTGGCTTTCACGAGCATAATGTTGTCACGGAAACGGGCATACAGCGCATCGAAAAAGGCCGGGGTTAAATAGCCGGTGTGGCCGCTGCGCTTCAGATAGGTATCTTGGTAGCAACGCACAAAAAACGCCATGTCTTGGCGACTAAGTTTATCTCCCTTTAACCTTTCCACTTGCAGGTTAGGGGAGTGAAAACGCTTACGGGTTTTACGAATGCTTCTGCGCTTGCGGGAGGTGAGCCGGGCAAGAAAGTCATCAAAATTCTGATAGGCGCGATTCATCCATTGAAACTGCACGCTGAAACGTGAGCTAAAGCCCAGGTTGGCGAAGTCGGCCTGGGAACTAAGCGGATTAAACAACCAGTGGCAGGACGAATACTGATTATCGCTGGCCCAGTTGTTGATGTGGGTGACCAGACTGTGCCACTGTGCGGCAGAAACGTCGCTGGCAATAAGCAGGCGAGGGCCTGTAACCGGAGTAAATGGAATGGCTCCAATCCATTTCGGGTAATAGTCCAAACCATGCTGGTGGTAGGCGTTGGCCCAACTATGATCGAATACGTATTCGCCGTAACTGTGGGTTTTCAAATAGCCCGGGACGACTATTTTAAGCTCACCGTTTAGCGAGCCACTCCAAAATGCCGTTTGCCATCCGGTTTGTTTATTAATGTGACCATCGACACAATGAGTGTCTTCCAGCGCCTCGAGCCACTGATATTGCAAAAACGGGCCTGCCTGTTCGGCTAGTGCCTGCCACTGCGACGCATCAATTTCGTTGATGCTATGATGCAGGGTAAAAGTAAGCGTATTATCCGCAGCTTGTTTTTGCATAGTCTTATGAAATATCCTGCCCGCAGTAAAGCGTAATAGCTGGTACGATACCGGGCATATATTGAGTGCTAAGTTCTAAAAAATCATCGGTAAAATGACAGATAACCCACGTAAAATCATTATAGAGTCGATTACCCGCATGCTTTCGCGACGAGAGCATGCTTATCACGAATTGTTACGAAAATTATCGCAGAAAGGTTTTGCAATGGATGATTGCGTGCCGGTAGTCGCGGAATTTCAACAAGCCGGGATCCAAAGTGACGCCCGTTTTGCCGAAATGAAAGTGCGTTCGGGGGTAGCTAAAGGGCAGGGGCCGGCCAGAATAAAGGCAGAGTGCCAGCAGTTTGGTATTGAGGAATCGCTGCTGGAACAGGCTATGCTCGAAAATGACACCGATTGGTTTACGCTCGCCGGGCAGGTAAGACGCAAGCGATTTGGCCTCAAACCACCGGCAACCGATAAGGAAAAGTTTAAGCAAATCCGCTTTTTACAATATCGGGGCTTTTATTCTGACCATATTCAGCACGCTTTCGACGACCACCTCGAATAGCCGGAGCGTGCATGCCGCCCTTAATCAATATTTTCTATGGTGATGATTGGCCTCTTTTCACGGTGGATTGCTTAACAAAACAACATTAACCATGGTATTGTTGCGGCCTCATAATAATGTGGCCGGGCATGTGCTTACTAGTCGATTTAACTTGAGTTGAGTTAACTTGAATTCACTGCACACAGGCTGCATATAAGCTTCTACAGGTTAACTAAGGATTTCAGGATTTCAATGACATTATCAACTGCTGATATTCGCCGCAAATTTATCGAGTATTTTGGCCAGCATGGCCACCAGGCTGTTTCCAGTTCTTCACTGGTACCAGCAGATGATCCCACGTTATTGTTTACTAATGCGGGTATGAACCAATTTAAGGACGTTTTCCTGGGTTCCGAAAAGCGCAGCTATAGCCGAGCGGTATCGTCACAGCGTTGTGTTCGCGCCGGTGGTAAGCATAACGATCTCGAAAATGTGGGTTATACCGCGCGACACCATACATTTTTCGAAATGCTCGGAAACTTCAGCTTTGGTGACTATTTCAAAAAAGAAGCTATTCAGTTTGCCTGGACGTTCTTAACCGAAGAGTTGGGTCTGCCAAAAGAAAAACTGCTGGTTACCGTGTTTTCTGAGGATGACGAAGCCTTCGATATCTGGGAAAACACCATTGGTGTACCGAAAGAAAAAATTATTCGCATCTCAACTTCAGACAACTTCTGGTCGATGGGCGATACCGGTCCTTGTGGTCCATGCTCGGAAATTTTCTACGATCACGGTGAGCACATCTGGGGTGGTCCTCCGGGCACACCGGAAGAAGACGGTGACCGCTTTATTGAAATCTGGAACCTGGTTTTCATGCAGTTCAACAAGCAGGCCGATGGCACTATGGAGCCGTTGCCTAAGCCATCGATTGATACCGGTATGGGGCTGGAGCGTATCTCTGCCATTTTGCAGAATGTACACAGTAACTACGAAATCGATTTGTTTGTAAATCTGATCAATGCGGCCGCGAAAATTGTTGGCACGACCGATCTGGATAATAAATCACTGCGGGTGATTGCCGACCACATTCGTTCATGTGCGTTTTTAATTTGCGATGGCGTAATGCCCAGCAACGAAGGCCGCGGTTATGTATTACGCCGGATTATCCGCCGTGCAGTACGCCATGGTTACAAAATGGGCGCCAATGACATTTTCTTCTATAAGCTGGTGGATGCACTGACCCAGGAAATGGGCGCTTTCTATCCCGAGCTGACTGATCAGAAGCCGGTTATTGAAAAGGTATTACGTGTAGAAGAAGAGCAGTTCAGTAAAACCTTGTCTCGTGGCATGAATATGCTCAACGATGCGCTTAATGAGCTGGAAGGTGATACCGTTCCTGGCGAACTGGTATTCAAACTCTATGATACCTACGGTTTCCCGGTAGATTTAACCAACGACGTGGCCCGCGAACACGATTATAAAATCGATGAAGAAGGTTTTGAGGCGGCAATGCAGGCGCAGCGTCAGCGCGCTCAGGAAGCCAGTCAGTTTGGCGCCGATTACAACAGTACCTTAAAAGTTGATTCTGAAACCGCCTTTACCGGTTACACCGATGCAGAAGGCGACGCCAACGTGGTGGAATTAATCAGTGGCAACAGCTTCTGCGAGGCACTGACCGATGGCCAGGAAGGGGTTGTGGTGCTGGATCAAACGCCATTTTACGCCGAGGCTGGCGGTCAGGTAGGTGATAGCGGTGTACTGAAGGTTGCTAATGGTGAGTTTATTGTTACCGATACGCAGAAAATGGGTAATGCTTTTGCCCACCGCGGTAAGGTAAAAGGCACCATCAATAAAGGTGACAAAGCGGTTGCCAAAATTGATGACATCAAGCGCAGTGCAATTAAGAAGAACCACAGTGCCACGCATTTATTGCACGCAGCTCTGCGCGATATTCTTGGCGACCATGTAACCCAGAAAGGTTCATTGGTGAACGCTGAGCGTTTACGTTTCGACTTCTCGCATTTTGAGGGCGTGACTGCTGAGCAACTGGCACAAATCGAGGTACGGGTTAATAAGGATATCCAGGATAATCATCCGTTAACCACGCAGATGATGGAGCTGGAAGAAGCCAAAAAGACCGGTGCTATGGCTCTGTTTGGTGAAAAATACGATGAGAAAGTTCGGGTAGTCTCCATGGGGCCGGTGTCAACCGAGCTGTGTGGTGGTACTCACGTTAAGCAAACCGGTGATATTGGTTTGTTTAAGATTGTTACCGAAGGCGGTATTGCTTCTGGTGTACGCCGGATTGATGCGGTAACAGGCATGGGGGCGCTGGCCTATGTGCAGCAGCAACAGGCGGTACTGAACAGCACTTGCGGGCTGTTAAAAACGGATACAAATGGCCTGACAGAGAAAGTAACTCAACTGCAAACTCAACAAAAAGAGTTAGAAAAAACAGTTACTTCACTGAAGCAGAAGATGGCAAGTCAACAAGGTGCTGATCTACTTGGCAACGCTGTGGATATAAAGGGTAACAAAGTACTTATCGCTGAGCTGGAAGGTGTTGAAGCCAAATCGTTGCGCGGTATGGTTGACGATCTGAAAAACCGTATTGGTGAAGGCATAATTGTTATTGGCGTGCCTGCCGACGGTAAAGTCAGTCTGATTGTCGGCGTTACCAAAAGCCTGACCGCAAAAGTGAAGGCCGGCGAACTGATTAATCACATCGCCACTCAGGTTGGCGGAAAGGGCGGTGGCCGCCCTGATATGGCTCAGGCTGGTGGTAGTCAGCCGGAAAATTTAGCCTCTGCGTTACAGTCTGTTAACGTTTGGTTAGAAGATAAGCTATAATGCACATATGGACGGATTAATGCTGTCGTGACACCAGCATTAATCCTACCAAAAGCGCTTTTTCGGAGTGAAAGGCGTCGAAGACCGCACGGAGGCAATGTAATCAAGGAACCAGGAGCAAAAGAATGCTTATTTTAACTCGTCGTGTGGGTGAAACGCTGATGGTGGGTGACGATGTCACCGTAACTGTATTAGGCGTTAAGGGTAATCAGGTACGTATTGGTGTGAATGCGCCAAAGGAAGTCTCGGTGCATCGCGAAGAAATTTATATGCGCATCCAGGCTGAAAAAGGCGGTCAGCCTGATGGCAATAAGTAAATAATAAGAGGTTAGACCAGTTTTTTGGTCACTGTTTATTATTAAGGTCGGTTTTTTCCGGCCTTTTTTATTTTTGTACGCTAAATGGTAAGACGGTTTTGGCTAACTGTACCCACAGTGGGGTGGGGGATTTGGCGGTAAATGGTGCTTTTTCGGGCAGTAAATGTGTGCTTTTTAGGCAAAATATAGCGATTGTTTAAAATCCCGGCAGACGAAATGTATTTATCTAAAAAAGCATTGACTTCCCACCGCATGTCATTAAAATGCAGCCCCACATGACGGAGAGGTGGGTGAGTGGCTGAAACCAGTTCCCTGCTAAGGAACCATACCTATTACTGGTATCGAGGGTTCGAATCCCTCCCTCTCCGCCATTTTTAATTTAGTGTATCAGCGCGTGCGTAGCTCAGCTGGATAGAGTACCTGGCTACGAACCAGGCGGTCGGAGGTTCGAATCCTTCCGCACGCGCCACTCACTAAATTAAGTTACGCGTGTGTAGCTCAGCTGGATAGAGTACCTGGCTACGAACCAGGCGGTCGGAGGTTCGAATCCTTCCACACGCGCCACATTCCGTAAAAAGGCTTGCAGAGATGCAAGCCTTTTTGCTTCCTGGGGTGTGTCAGGATTTCCAGCCCCCCGTCAGAGCGGAGGGCGTTCAGCCGGAGCAAGTCAAATTGTTGACTTGCTTGAAACCACCGGCTTCACCCATCCACACGCGCCACATTCCATAAAAAGGCTTGCAGAAATGAAAGCCTTTTTGCTTTCTGCGGTGTGTCAGGATTTCCAGCCCCCCGTCAGAGCGGAGGGCGTTCAGCCGGAGCAAGTCAAATTGTTGACTTGCTTAAAACCACCGGCTTCACCCATCCACACGCGCCACATTCCATAAAAAGGCTTGCAGAGATGCAAGCCTTTTTGCTTTCTGCGGTGTGTCAGGATTTCCAGCCCCCCGTCAGAGCATAGGGGCTATTAGCATTACAGGTTATAGCTCACCATTACCCTATACATCACTGTCGCATCGTCCACCACACGCGCCACATTCAAACCTCTGTTACGCTGAAAAATACCAATCCGCCATTGCGGGAAGTGGCTGGTGATTGATTTGGTCTGGTATCCTATACCGCGAGGATTCATCACCGTCAGTGTTTAATGGCTAATAAGAGAACCGAATGATTGAGCGAAGCACGCTGTGGGGCGTTTACTGGCGTTACCTTATTGCGGTGGCGATAGTCTTTTTTACAGTGGTAGTGATGGCTGTGCAACTGCCTTTTTTATCGCTGATTGAGAACTCTCGGTTTCACCCTATGGCTTTCTGGCTGATGGTCATGAGCTTTGCCTTGCTTTTTACTCTGGTAGCACCGCCGGGGGTTATTAGGCTTCTCTTTGGCTATCGGCTAAATTTAAGCCCTCAGATCTGGCGGCAACTGAATTTCAGTTTTGTTGGTTTGTTTTTATTGCTTGCTCTGATGGGATTGTTGGCTCAGGGCATTCTCAATACCAGCCTGTGGGGCTACTACAAACTTTATTTGCAACCGCTGGCTTTAGTCACCTGGCCACTAGTCGCCTCGTGGCGAGTATTATCCCGCAACTGGGCTTTTTGATATCAGTCAGGTAATCTACTTTGTAATACTTTACAGCAAGTTAAATTAATAAGGACGTTATGATTGAAGATCTTTTTTTCATCAACTCAAAAGCATTGGCGGATAAACTTCACAAGGACGACATCAGCGAAGAGTTAGCTTTCAAACATTTGCTGCTATATAGCATGCTGTTTGCCAGCGCTATTACATATCCTATAGTGGTTAGCTGTACACAAAGTGATACTTTTAGCTTCTGGTATCAAATTGCCAATTTTTTCGCCTTTGCGCTGCTCCAGTTCTGGGGAATGAGCTGGCTCTATCGCACTAATAAACAGGGCGACGGTAAAGCGTTCTTCCTGCGTTGGGCGGCATTATCGCTGCCGGTTGGATTACAGGTTTGGCTTATCTCTTTGTTATTGGGTCTGTTGTATGGGTTTCTCTTTAGTTTTGTTACTGTGCAGCATATTAATGAGTTGCCTGAAAACACCTGGCTCGTCTCAGGCATGCTATTTGGGCTACTGATGCAGCTTATCTATTACTTTATTATGCAGCGTAACTTTAAACGTTGCGCTAACGGGCAGTAACCCATGGGCCTGATCCATTCATCTCTATGGCGGCACAAAATGAAGTATACGGCGCTGTTTTTGCTTTTCGTAACTCTGGATGGCAGCGCTAAGGTCAAAATGAGTTTACCTCAACTAGAGGCGTTTAAGAGCTCAATTAAGCAAGGGTGTATCTCGCGAGGGATTGAGCGTCAGGATAACCATGCGGTGGCGTTCTGTGATTGCATGGACAAGATACTGAGAAACTCCCTCTCCGATGCAGAGTTTGAAGAGCTTGCCGAACAAGCGGCGGCCGGCAAGCCGTTTTCCGAGATGGCACCTTTTAACGTTCTGATACCTCAAATTACACAGTGTAAAGTGCCTGCTGAAAAAACCAGATAACGCCCATAATAGATAAAAATACCCCGCTGTACGGCGGGGTATTTTTGGCATTTTCTGAGCAACAGCCCGTGGCGCGCTTCTATTAAAGATAGAGCATTTGTTCGCGGGTATGTGTCATTTGATTAATGAGTCTATTCTGTAAGGTATGCGGCACATTGGCTTTGTTCATAGCGTTAATGAATAAATCCACGGTCAGGTTAAAGTCTGCCTCGGTAATATTCATACCGCCGTGTACCTGTTCCATGGTATCGCCCGAATAACGGCAGGGCCCACCTGAAAAAACGCACAACTGCTCGGCAAACTTTTCCATAAAGCGGTCGATGTCGGTATCAGCGAAGTAGGGCAAAATGGTTTCGTTATACTCGATTTCATAAACGAAATTTTCTACGATTTCGTTAATTTTTGCCTGGCCGCCCAGTTCTTCATACAGTGTGTCAGAACGACTGGCACAGCCGCTCAGAATTGCTATACAAGCAGCAATGACCATCAGTTGTTTTACCATAACTGACCTCCCACAGATAAATACAAGCCTTTCTGCCCTGTGGCACCGGCAATACTGCCTAAATCTGCCCAGGCCAGGGTAAAGTTAACTTTCTTTGAGGGAATGTAAGTCACAAAAACATCCATCAAGTCATCTTCGCCAAGTCCTAAATTGTCGGGCTTCTGACGATATTCAACCCCGGCAGCAAAATGGCGGGAAAATAACACGCCAAGGCTGCCTTCCAGCATCAGTTCATAATCGCTGTTTTGCGGACCGCCGAAACCCAGCAGACCCAGTTGATTCGCTTTTGTCAGCCTGCCGGTCAGGTTCCATACCAGGTTATAACCTCCCACAGCGCCTAAATGGACTTTTGTCGCGGCCAGATAGATATCAGTGCCAGAAGTCTCTTCGCTACCGACCAGATTGGCCACTGCGGTATCCTCGAGGTCCTTATATTGAATACCGGCACTGAGTTGCGGCCAGTCTGAGTAAACCACGTCGCCGTAAAGCTTAAACTTGGCACCATAAACGGTTTGCGCTATCTCGCCGCCCAGAGTTGTCAGGTCAAACACATGGCGTGCCACACTGAACTCCGCCCGATCATACAATGAGACGCTTGCTCCCAATACGTTAAGCCGGTAATCCTCAAGGTTAACCTGAGTGATAAAAGCATTCGCAGACACCTCGTCCTGGCTGTCATAACCCGATAAAGTGGCCCAGGGCACTATGCCGCCGCCGCCACTGCCTTCCAGCTGGTTGAGGCCTGCTGTGCCAATCAGTTTGCCGTCGCCGGCAAAAGCCAGCCCGGTGCAGAAAATAAGGGTACTGCTTATCAGTTTTGTTAGTCGCACTCAAAACTCCTTATTGTTGGTAATATTCCGATGAAGCCAGCCAGTCAATTAGTCCGCCAAGTGGTAGCGGGCGACTAATATAATAACCTTGTGCAGTATCACAACCCCAGTCAGCCAGGATTTCCATGGCATTGGCATCTTCTACGCCTTCCGCCACAACTTCTAAATCAAATATATTAGAAAGGCTTAGCACCGTATGCACGATTTGCTGATCTTCAGTGTCGGTGCTTAAGTTAAGTACAAACGCCTTGTCTATTTTAATCGCTGACACTGGTAAATTCTTTAAATAGGCCAGTGAGGAATAGCCAGTGCCAAAATCATCAATGGCAATACTAAAGCCTTTATCCTGCAGAAACTGCAGGTTGGCAATAGCAATCTTTGCATCGGCTACCAGATCGCTTTCTGTTATCTCCAGGGTGATATCGCTGGCGGTTAAGCCATTATCATCCAGTAATGAGATAAGCCGATCCAGCAATGGCCGGTTTTGAATATCCTGAGTCGACAGGTTAACTGCTGGTTTAATAAATATCTGCTGTTCGCGAAGTGACAGGATGTCTACGACCACCCGATTAAGTACCCAGTCGGTTACCTGTTCAATAAAGCCAGCTTGTTCAGCAATTTCAATGAACTCATCCGGTGGAATAAAACCAAGGCGCTGGCTGTTCCAGCGGATAAGTGCTTCAAGGCCATTTACCTGACGGGTTTTAAGGCTAATCTTAGGCTGATAAACCATCGACAACTCATCCTGTTCGCTCTGCAGCACTTCTTTCAGTTCGGTAATAATACTTAGGCGACGCAAGTAGCGTTGTTCTATTTCTGAACTGAACTGCAGCAACCAGTTTGCGCCCATTTCCGCTTCATCGAGCAGAATATTCATGCGGCGGAAAAGATCCTGTGCATTGTCGGCATCGGCAGGGCAGTTAACCACGGTAAATACCAGTTTAATTGGCATAACTAACTGCTGGGTGGCAACCGGTTGCTCAAGGATAGTGTGAAAGGTTTCGAGTTGCTCGTCGCTTAATGGTTCGTTGGCAAACCACACCAGTTCGCCGCCGGATAACCGGGCTGCTGTACCGCGCCAACGTTTAATGCGTTCGGCAATGGAAATAATGCAGGTATCGCCATTAGAATACCCGTAGAGATCGTTGATGGTTCTGAAATCGCGGATGTTTATGCCAATAACCTGCAGTGACTCACCAGCGTCTAACCGCTGTTGGATGAGCTCTTCCATATAGCTACGGTTGTACAGTCGGGTAAGCATATCCAGTCTGGATTGCATCAGGATCCGCTGTTCGCGATTTTGAATGCTGTCTTTCATGCGCATAAAGGCATCAGACAGTTCGTTGATTTCCTGTAAATGGCCCGACGTTTTTACACTTTGCTCGTAATTGCCATCTGCCAGATGATTCGCTGCATTGACCAGACTGGCCACGGGTTTATTCACCCGGCTGGCCATGAACATTGACAACAGCATTGAGCCGGCTATCGCTATTAACGAAATGCCCAGAATATTAAACTGCAACTGTGTAAAGTTATCAAAATGGGTCGATACATCGACAGCAAGTGTAATAGACACTTCTTTATTGAGCGTGTCAGGTAACTGGATATCCCGGGTTAGGTAGGGGGTATCCCGGGAAAAAGTCACATCGAACCAGCTTAGCGTTTGCTGGTCGGCATTAATTACACGTTGCGCCTGAATATAGGGCAGGCTGCTGTGTAATACCACATGAGAGCCATTCACTGAGCGCTTCGATGAAACAATAATATCGGCCTGAATAATTCGTTTGACCTGTTTTAAAAATTCATCGCCGTCGAGAAAGCCAATGCCAGCAATGGCTATGGGATTCGGCGCGTAAACCGGCAGCATAATAATCTGATACAGACTGCCGTCGACAATAATGGCATTTTCCGAACCGCCATCCTCCAGCACCTGGTTAATGATATTGGGATAGGGAAAGGCTGCACCACTGGTAAAATACTCGGGCTGGCTTTCCAGCACATTGCCGGATAAGTCAGTCAGCATCATAAAATCTGACTCAATGCGCTGCCCGTGGTTTTGCAAGGCACTTTGAATGGTCGGAATGTCGCCGGTGGCGACGGCCTGCTTAAAGCCAAAGTCGTCGGTCAGAACCCGTGCCGAATTGAGTAATTGCTCGCTGCGATCCTGCAGCAATTGCTCCAGAACAGTGTTTGCGACCTCAATATTTTTGGTCACCTGATTAAAGGCAGTTTTTGATGTTACCGTCCAGACGTTACCCAGGATCAGCGACGCTGTGATAAAAATACCAATAAAGAGTATCTGAAACAGCGACTGACGCAGGGTAAGGGTCATTGGCGCTTAAACTTGCTGTTGCCGAATACGCGCTTGGATGTTTCGAGTTGTGCAATGCGCTCAAGAACAATCTCAACTGGCTTATCATCGTCACTGAGCGTGAAGGGCAGCCGGTTAAGGTGATTCACGGAGAGGTCCGGGTGCCAGATGAGTACCTCGGTTTGAGTGGTGTTTAACTCTGCCTTTCCACTGGCATCGGTTTCCCATGTTGGTTGTTGATCTTTTACATAGATGTAACCGACCATGGAGTCATGAATGTTACATCCAAGCACCACAATACCTGACTTATCGAATTTTACCGGTGGCACGGAGTCACCGGCATATAATTTTATTTCAAAGGGTTTAGGCTGTGAGAAACTGTATACATGATGGCGGATGTTATCACTGTTGGGAAACACCACCGTCCGGCCTTGTTCAATCACCAGGGTAGTAGGTTCAAACTGGCGGTTTACCTGATCCATGATGGCTGGCTGTGCAGGCGCTACAGACGGGCTCGACACTTCACCAGCGGTGGCTTTCACACTGATAACAGCATTAATAAATGGCTGGCCCTGCTCGTCTACCAGGGTTACGGTTTTCGCTACCGCCTGGGTACTGCCGGCTAAGCTCACTGCGAACAGCGTTATTTTTAGTAAAATTTTGTAGTTAATCATAATCTTGTGTGCTTTAAACAACCCAAAGCATCGAACTGCTTTGACGGTCTTAAGCCGTTTCTAAACACAGACTCACACATTAGCAACATTGCCCAAAGCTATGCAATAGTTATTTAGAATGAACGGTTTGTAAAAACTGCGAAGGTTAAAATGGGCATGATTCGATTAGTTCGAACATCAAGTCTCACAACCACTTATGACGAAAACTCAACTTCAGCGTATAACTAATACACCCTACAAACATGGAGTTTAGCAAATGAAAATTGATTTACATGAAAAAATGGCGATTATTACCGGCTCAACGGAAGGTATCGGACTCGGTGCCGCCAGGCAGCTCGCTCAGTGCGGTGCAAAAGTTGTTGTTAATGGCCGCACCGAGCAAAAGGTAGCGCAAGCAGTAGAAGCAGTGAAACAAGCGGTTCCCGGCGCCGAAGTTTCAGGTGTAGCGGCGGATTTAGGCACTGCAGAAGGCTGTAATACGCTAATTGAAGCCGTATCGGTAGCCGATATTCTGGTTAATAATCTGGGTATTTATGGTACCAGGGATTTCTTTGACACTGACGATGACCTATGGCAGCAATACTTCGACGTTAACATTATGTCGGCTGTCCGTCTGAGCCGCCATTATGCGCCCGCGATGGTCGAAAATAACTGGGGCCGCATTGTTTATGTGGCGTCGGAATCTGCTCTGAATATTCCCGCTGATATGATCCATTATGGCGTGAGTAAAACCGCTTTACTGGGCTTGTCCAGAGGGCTGGCTAAGCGCCTGGCTGGCACCGGCGTGACGGTAAACTCTGTGCTACCGGGACCTACCCTGAGTGAGGGCGCCCAGGCTTTTCTGGCTCAGTCTGCAGAAGAAAATGGTATTTCGATTGAAGAAGCCGGCGTGAAATTCGTGATGGAAAATCGTCCGTCTTCAGTGATTCAGCGTATGGCAACGGTGGAAGAAGTGGCCAGTATGATCACTTACACCTGCTCTAAGCTGGCATCCGCCACTACCGGCAGTGCACTGCGTGTCGACGGCGGTGTGGTCGACTTTATTATGTAACGTTTGTGGAGTGTGCCGCGCTGGCGGCATTCTCCTTACTGCTGCCCGGCACTATGCCTGCTTTAATAAAGGAATTGAGCAAAGCCGACAGGTCGATGATGTGGATCACGTGGGAATAATTTTGCTGTAAGGCCTGCAGTTTTTCATGGACATCCAAATCAATCCTGGATAGCAGGGCCAGCCGTTGCCTGGTCATTGGCGTATTCACGGATTCATTTTTCTGGCATTCAATCCCGGCGACGTACAGTTGGGTTTCCTCATCTTCCAGCGACTTTTTAATTTTATACCGCAGTGACGATTCAAAGCACTGTACCTGAGTAAGGTTGATGAGTTTGTTGTCAGCCTTGCGTTCGCAATGGACTGCTAAATGATACCGCTCGGCTTGTTGCAAAAGTCGGCGCAAAACCGAAGAGTCTGGTGGCGACTTACCCATATCGGCGAAAAAACCATGCAGTGGCGCATTATGATCGCACACGGCAAAGGGATGCAGGTCGCTATTATGTTGTGCAGTGTACAAGGTTTTCGTGCGGTAGATCATTTGCCTGCCCGTTACCACTTGTAACGCTGCGTTGGGGTAGTGACGGCTGACCACTTCCCAGATGTAACGGAAATACAGTGACTGTTTCAGTATGATATTCTCGATACTGGATTGCAGCGAGGAGGTTGAGCTGAGTTTTTTCAGTACCTTTGAGGTAACGTCTTTGGTAATAGCGAGTAACCTTAACACCCCAGTCTTCGGGTTATAATCCAACACTTTGTAACGCTGTGATTTCAGTTTGAAATCGGCAATGCTGACTTTTACCTCCGGCGGCAGAACCGATTCTTCACAGTCGTGAAGTTGTAACTGGATCCCGCTGAGTGAAAAATCCCGCACTGTGGCGGCGTAACTGGTCATTAAACTCACTTTAATTAAGGCATTGGTTTCAATACGGAAGCGGGGTTCCTTGCGCCGGTCAATATCCTCATTCATAACAAAATGAAGGGGGTAGTGTTTGTCATTATCAATGTACTGGCGGGGAAGTTTGGCTTTCTGTGGCGGGTTGAGTAATTGTAACGGGCCAATCGCCTCGTTTATTGAGCGCAGGTAAAGAACGTGTCCCATCGACAGGATATCATTATGATCCTGGTGCGACATATCCTGCAGGATGCGCGCTGTTTCCTGACTGTCACGACTAATTTTCGTTAACCGGTACTGCCAGATTTCCAGACTGTTATGCTCTAACCCCAGGTAGACAAAGTTGGCCAGCAGATTTTGTCGCTCTAACTGACGCACCGTTGTGCACAGAGAAACCGGTGCGGAGCCCCGTTGCGCAATGGTCAGTCGCAATACAAAAGCTTCATTAAAGGCACCGAGTTCCTTTAATATTCGTTGCAATGCCGTTTTTCCCGGCAACAACTCTCTACTTCTGTAGGCCGGATTGCGTTGGGTGTTAACCGGCGTCAACAACACCATTCTCGGTATAAGCCAGGTCTCTTCCTTTTTCATCAGGACCGGCAGCCATGGGGCACTTTGTACCACTCTGTCGCGATCCAGTGCCTGCATTGAACGCTCAATTTCGAGGTCTCGCTCCAGCGGCAAACGCAACATGACGCGGTTGAGATACTGTTGAAAAACCGCTTGCCAGTGTTTGTCCTGTTCAGCCAGTTGCAGTACCGCGTGGTGCCGCTGGGAAGCCGCGTTAAAATCCACTGTGACATAATCGAAATGGATTACTTCGGTGCCTGAGCATAAACCCGGAATCTGCCCAAAGGTCACTGCAATGTCGGTTAATGTAGTGAATTTCGGCGAGCGGGTGCAGGCAATGGTAAGTTGGGTCGCACTTAAAGCGACCACCGCAACGCTTCTGCCATTTTGATAAGCCGGCGTCGACACCGAAAAGTTGGGCGTAACAGAAAGGTCGTTGTTGAACTGAATATCCTGATACGATTGGGTTTGAACCGTAAAAGCCTTAATGATTTTTTCGCGTAACTGACGCTGCACCAGGCCCTGGTAATGGGCAGAATTGGTAATTGATTCAAACACGCCAACCGTATATTGCTCCATATAGCGGGCGGTTTCTTTTTTTAAAATCTCGGTGCCCACCTTATCGAGTTTCATTTCAATCCCAAAGTGAGCGAAACGTTTTACCGGAAACTGGGCGAAGGCTGAATTATCGGCGGGAGCGTCGGTTTGCGATGTCAGACGGATGACTTCGTCTTTTATGACTTGTCTGGCATTGGCATTCAGACGTGACGAAAAGCGGTTGAGTCCCTCAAGCAACCTGCCTTGTTGCTGATAAGGAATTAACGCGCGGATCACAGGTTGATGTTTTTCTATTATTTCCTGTTCTGTACTCATTATTGTTAATTTTTATGTAAGTACACTACCAAAAAATAACATAGCACAGTTGTAAGGCAAAAAGCATGCATTTTTTATTGTGGGCGGGGAGGCCTACAGGAGGAGCCTTGCAGTGGGGAATACGCTCGTCAGAGGGCCGAAACGTCTGCAAAAATGAGGTACTCTTCAATCAGGTTCTCATTGACTTTAAAGATATTGCAAAAAGGAATGGTCAGCGTACTGTCATCAAAACGGGTGTAGGTGACTGTCCCCTGACATATTACTCCGGTAGGCGTACGCCAGGTTTCCGTTACACTGTGGGATAAGGATTTGATGCTGTTAAAAAAGCCGTCTACTACCGCGGCAATGTTGGCCCGGCCTTCCACCAGTGGGGCATTGCCAAAACGAAAGATTGCATGCTCAGACAGAAATCCGGCAAA
Organism: Alteromonas sp. 4NH20-0104; assembly: GCF_057547795.1. Lineage (NCBI taxonomy): Bacteria > Pseudomonadati > Pseudomonadota > Gammaproteobacteria > Alteromonadales > Alteromonadaceae > Alteromonas > Alteromonas sp. 4NH20-0104. The sequence continues at coordinate 24,881 of NZ_BAAJLP010000019.1, forward strand.
GGTTTCGGTGTCTTTATTATCGATGGCTTGAAACAGGTTTTTCACAATGTGTTCCTTGCAAGTAAGGCCGCTTGCAGTAATGCAACTATAGTATAAAACCTAATGAAACCATGTTGTTTTGCTGTTGACCAGCAAAAAATAACGGGGCCAGGGCTAACAGCTTTTCGCCTGTGCCTGTTCAATTTTAATCAGTCTGCCTTGCTTATCGAAGGCCAGGGCGACAAAAGTGCCCTCAACCAGGGCTGGATCGACCCGTTGCAGAGCCCGCAAATCGTCGATCAATTCATGGGAAACGGTGATGGTCTGATTGTCACAATCGGTAAACAGCCAGTTACCCTCATGGCTGGCAAGCATCGCCGGACGAGAATAAAAGATATTCAACGTCTCGATCTGCCGGGTAAATTCACGGGTGTACAACGTGAGTTTTTCGCGATAGTCGGGAAGACCTGCCACGTCATCCTGATAACCATGATATTCCACTTGTAACGCAATGATGTCAGTGTCAGGAAGCGGTTTGTGAGCAAACATCGCCGTGTTTAACAACCACATCAGGCAACCCACTGCAGCGGCCAGAGCCAGCCATTCCCGGCCTGGCAACCGACTATTAGTGTGCAGCAAATGGCGCCAGCTGCGGTCTTGTTGTTGTTGAGCCAGGACCGCCCGCTTAATGCGCCCCGGCGCCGGATACCGGTGCTTGGCAGCATCATATGCCTGTTGTAGCTCGTCTTTCGGGTCGGACTCGTTCATGATGATTTCCAGTGTTTTTTCAGGGAGTCCCGGGCATAGCGCAAACGGGTTTTAACCGTTTCCACCGGTACTCCGCAAATGGCGGCAATATCCTTTAAACTAAATCCTTCCTGTTGCAATGAGAAAGCTTCCCGCTGAGTAAAAGGCAGTTGTTTGACTAACTGATGAAAGTCGGTGTCTTTCTCGTCGCCCCTGAGGGGAGAGCTTAACGTATCCGGATCGGTATCGGCGTGCCAGCGCTTGCTTTGTCTGAATTCGTCAATCAGCATACGATGGCCAATGGTGAACAGCCAGGCCTGAAAGCGGCCCTGACTCTGATAGTCGTGGCGGGATTCCATCACCTTAAGCCAGACTTTTTGTGTTACATCCGCGGCGGTGGTTGGATCGCTCATCACCAGCAAATAATAATAAAGGTTATTGCAGTGTTGGTCGTAAAGCGTGCTCAGAGCTGCACTATCGCCGGTTTGGCGATAGTGCCTGAACAACGTTTCGTTGCAGGTGGTGGCAGTTTCCGTTTTCAGGAAAGTGCGTAGAAATCCGAGTTTGGCAATCCCCACAGACGGTCCTTACTGCTCCAGCTTGAAGGTGAGTACTACTTGTAACCCGGTTTGTGCCACAGGTACACCTTTTTCTAACTGAGGCTGATAACGCCATTTTGCCAGCGCTCGTTTGGCTTCCCGGTTAAATATACGCAGCGGTTCGGCATCCACAATGTTTATATTGGTAACGGTTCCCTGCGGGGTGAGGTCAAAGGTGAGCTGCACCCATCCTTCTATACCTTGCCTTGCAGCATCTGCCGGATAGCTGGGGTTCACCCGGACTATCGGCCGGGCTGAGGTATCACTTTGTTGTCCAAATTCCGTGTTAAAGGCTATTTGATTGCCGGGTATTATCGGGTTTACGTTAACACTGATCTCGTTAGGACCGGGATCGGATTCAACCGGCTCTGGTAGCGAAGGGGGTTGCTCAAGGGGGTTTTCCATGGGCTTAACCGGTTGTCTGGTAATGGTTTCCGGCTCTTCTACATGCAGTAAAAAATCGTCAAGAACCACGGGCTCTTCCACTTTGGGCACTTCGCCGTGTTGCTCTATTAGTTTGGCCATCATTACAAACAAACCAAAAGTGACCAGTGCGGCCAGTAGCAGGTGACTCAATGGCCTGACATAATCACGGGGTGAAAAGGTTGGATTCGCAGTTAATTGCATAGTGTGTACTCCCTGGTTTTGGGTATAACGACCGGGCAGCACAAAAGGGGTGAATTAAATTTCAAAAAATTGACGCTACAAAATTTTACAATTTTGAACTTGCCCGGGGGCAGTGCCACAAGCGATGCTGGAGATTGCAGAATTAGTGTGCGGGCAGCGCAAAATCGTGAAATCCACATTACGCCGCAGCAGGAGGGAGCATGAATGACGATAACCAGCCGTCGGAAGATTATTTTGGTTGCTTTGGGGAAAACGCAACGCAGGCATTAGCGATATTAATGCCGGTGGTTGATATTGCGCTAAAAGCCCATGAAACAGGCGACTATCAGGCATTTCGAGACGTGATGACCAACTCGCTGGCGGCCAGAATTACGCCTGAGGGGTTTCAAAACGCCTACCAGGCAATTGCTCCCCAGCTTGGCCCGCTTATAGCTAAACGCCTTGTTGCAGCGTTGAACCGGGGAGGCAACCCAAGGTTGCTGTTTGTGGCCCGATATACCCATACCAGTGATGATATTGTGATAAATATCACATTTACTAACAGCGCTGAAGCGCCGCTCATCAACGAGATGTGGATAGAGTAGTGGGCAGCCGGATTAACTCAATGCCTTTAACCGGTAACCATTACCGCGGATCGTGGCGATTTCGATGCCCGCAGCAGGCGGCAGTTTTTGGCGCAGGCGGCTGATATAAACATCCACAATATTAGTCAGCGGATCAGTGTTGCTTTGCCAGACCCGGCTTAAAATACGCTCCCGGGTGAGCACTTTATTTTGCGACTCAATAAAATAGCTCAGCAGGTTAAATTCAATGTTGGTAAGGGTGAGTTCTTCAGCATTACCGTCTCGGATGATGCTGGCCAGTTTGGACTCCAGATCCAGTTGCAGGTTGGCAAAGCTCAATTGGCGTGGCGCTTTATCCGGTTGCGCCCGATGCCGTCTGCCGAGTGCATTAACCCTGGCCAGCAGCTCGTCGAAATCGAAGGGTTTACACAGGTAGTCGTCGGCGCCTTTGTCGAGCCCGGTGACCTTTTCTACAATATCATCGAGTGCCGACAGGAGTAACACCATAGGGCCATGGCTGAGCTGTTTCAGGGCGGGCAGTATCTCCACGCTATCGTCTTCGCCAAACATTCTGTCGAGCACCAGTAAATCAGGCTGCTCCCGCTTTGCTAAATCAACCAGGTTATGCAGTGCAGTTTCTTTGATGCATTCAAATCCTTCGGCAGTGAGTCCGCGATAAAGGAAATTCACCAGCGAGAGTTCATCATCAGCAATCAGAATTTTCATTATTCAACATCCATTGGCAGATAAATTTGAAACAGGGTGCCTTCGCCCTGGGTGGAGTTAACCTGTATTTCGCCGCCATGCGCCTCAATAATGGCTTTGGCTATAGCCAGGCCAAGTCCCAGCCCTTCGGACTTGTGCTTAAAGCGCACAAAGCGTTCAAATATATGGTTAATATCAGCAGGTGAGATCCCTTCACCAAAGTCTTTTATCTCAATGCAGGCACTGGTATCTACCTGCTTTAATGACACATTAATGGGCGATTGCGGCGCTGAATATTTACATGCGTTATCCAGCATAATAGCAACCACCTGCTTAAGACGTTGCTGATCAAATTTGAGCTGTAACGATTTAGCGCTATCGCTAATTTCGAGGGTAAATTGACGATCTTCGTGCAGACGCTGCCACTGGCTAATCTGGTTTTGCAGGAAATCGCTTAGCGGCTGGCGCGAAGTGTCCAGTTTTAACTGACTCAGTTCGGCTCTGGCCAGCAACAGTAAGTCATCTACCAGTTCACTGAGGTTTACCGCTTGCAGTAAAATTGACTCCAGCGTTTCCCGGTAAACCTCTTCCGAGGCAGAAGACTGACGCAGAGTAACCTGGGCCTCGCCCCTGATTATGGTTAGAGGCGTTCTGAGTTCATGGGAGACATCAGCCAGAAACTGACGCCGGCGGGAGTCAACTCTGGTGAGTTGTTCGTTTACCTGTTTGATTTCCCGGGTGCGCTGCTCTACCTCGAACTCCAGTTGCTTGCGGGAGTGTTCGGCTTTCATTTCGTGGTCAGCCAGCCGTGACGCCAGCAGGTTTAGCGACGACACCAGTTGGGAGAACTCGGTATCCAGAGTTTCTGGTAAGCGCTGGTGGTAATCGCCTGCCGCAATGGCTTTAGTGCCGTTGTTGATAATGGTTAGCGGCTGATAGAGCTGATTAAACAGCCAGTAACAGGCAAGGATAATACAGGGCATGGCAAACAGCGCTACGCCCACGGCAAACCACACAATGGCAGTGTTAAGGGTTTCTATTTTGGCATTAATGGCTGAAACCACATTGCCCTGACGTACTACAGCGGCGTTAATTGCTTCACGAAATTCATTATCAATCTTTACCTCGAGCAAGGTTTGCAAGCGGTTCTGCTGGTCCAGCGGGGTGTTGTTATAAGTTGCTGTGATGGCCTTAAATTCGCTGATGATGGCGTCTATCAGGCCGGCCAGTTCGTCGGTATCTTCAATGCTGCCGGCGGTCATCTTACTGCCCAGAGCCTGCCTTTGTTGCAGTTCGAGACTGCGAATTTTGTCTAACGACTGAGCAATAAGCGCCTGTTTATTGCGAATGATAGCCTGGTTGGCACTTTCTCCAAAAATCAGCTCGTCGGTAAGTTGTTTAAACATTCGATAGGAGATGCTGCTGAGTTTCTGATGTTCTGCCAGCAGGGTTTGGCCGGTATTACTTTGCTCCAGGTTAATTTGTGTCAGGTAGGCGGAAACAGCCGTACAGCATAGAGCAACCATCATGATCAGCCCTGAGGTGATGCCAAACAAATAGATTTTTCGCTTATACATGAAGTTACTTCGCAACGCTTTAACATCCAATACGTAAAAATTCAAAAAAGAGCACAATTTTGAACTACGCTTTGTGAACGGAATGTAAATTTGTCGCGTATTACATACGGTTTGACTGAGCGCAGCTGGCTCTTTGCAGCGAGTGAGTGTTCGGTAAACGCCATCCTGAAGTAGAGATATTTTTATAGGTGGAGTGCAGCATGTTCTGGCAACAGAAGACAAAAACCAATCAGGCTATTCAGGCCCTTGAGCAAAGTATTATTGCAGTAGTCAGTATCGACGAGAAAAATCGGGTGACCTTTTTTAATCAGGCGGCCGAAAAAATCTGGGGCTATCGCAAAAATGAAGTGATTGGTAAGAACGTGGCCATGCTGCTACCGCACGAATTGCGCGCAAATCATGATAATAACGTTAACCATCATCGGCAGACCGGTCAGGATAAGATTGTCGGCAGTTCAAGGGACGTGCAATTACAACGTAAGGATGGCACTAAGCTCTGGGTACAGCTGTCGCTGTCTAAAATTGTGCTTAACGGGCACATCCATTACACCGCTTTTGTACGGGATATTTCTCAGGAGCGTGACTCCAGGGAAACCATGGCACAAACCCTGGAGCAGGCGCTGGATGCGGTAGTCTGCATCGATGAGCATAACTGCGTTACGTTATTTAATGCCGCGGCCGAAAAGCTTTGGGGCTATGACCGCGAAGAAGTGCTCGGCCAAAACGTTAAAATGCTGGTGCCGCAAGCCATTCAGGCGAACCACGATAACTATGTTAATGCTAACCGGGAAACCGGCCAGGATAAAATTGTGGGTACCAGCCGGGAAATTAAAATCGAACGCAAAGACGGGGAAGTGCTGTGGGGGCAGTTATCGCTGTCGAAAGTGAGGCTTGAAAATAAAACCCTGTATACGGCGTTCGTTAAAGATGTCACCCAGGATGTACTCATGCGGGAAGAGCGGGAAATGCTCTCTATGGTGGCCAATGAAACGGATAATTCAGTAATTATTACTAATCCTTCAGGGCTGATTGTGTATGTGAATAAAGGCTTTGAAAGATTAACTGGGTATGCATTGGAAGAAATTAAAAATAAGAAACCGGGAAGTTTTTTGCAAGGCGCCGAAACCTCGAAAGATACCATTGCGCGCATCCGAAAAAACCTGCACGACCGTACACCGTTTTACGATGAAATTCTTAATTATACCAAGAGCGGTGAGCCTTATTGGGTGTCGCTGTCAATTACTCCCATTCTGAATGAACAGGGAGAGGTAAAAAATTATATCTCGGTACAGGCGAATATTACCGAGGTTAAACAGATGGCGCTGGATTTCACAAGAAAAATTAATGCTATCGATCACTCCCTGGTACTTCTCGATATCGATAAAGACGGTCACCTAAAAGCGCCAAGTGATTTACTGGCCTCAAAACTCGGTTCCAGCGCTACCCAGCAGGCATTCGTTGATCATGTACTAGGTGAATTAACTGCCGAGCAAAAAGCAGCGTTGCAAGAAATCGGCAATATTAAGCTGCAAATCAACTTTGGTCAGGGCGATTTTCTGTTGTCACTGGACGCCGGGATTTGTGCCCTGAAAAACTTCAAAAATGAAATTACCCAATACGTGTTATTTGGCATTGATATCACCGCTCGCCGGATCGCTGTGAATCAAACCCAGGAATCCATGAAAGGCGTGCTAAATGTCAGTCAGACCATTAGCAACATTATTGGCACTATTAACGGCATTTCAGAGCAAACTAATTTATTGGCGCTTAATGCAGCCATTGAAGCGGCACGGGCAGGGGATGTAGGTCGTGGCTTTGCGGTGGTGGCCGATGAAGTTAGAAGTCTGGCATCCCACTCCAGGCAGGCCAGCGATGAGATTGATAAATTGGTAAAAGACACCGTAACCCGGATAGACGATCTGGCAGGAATGTTAGGCAAAATAGACCAGTAATCCATTGCGCCGTTGCACAGTGAACGACGAATGCTGTGCAACGAATATTATGGTTGGTTCACTAATTTTCTGGCATCGAAGTAAACGGCGTTGGCACCGTTTAACTGTGGGCGGGCAAACAGGAAGCCCTGAAATTTACGCACACCGGCATTGTTTAACCACAGCCATTCGTCGAAGGTTTCTACGCCCTCTACAATTAAGTGGCTGCCCGTGGCATTGGCAAATTCGAATACCGAATGCAGTATTGCCTGACGCGGTCCGCTTTCATGAATACCACGGGTAATGGCACGGTCGAGTTTAATTTTATCCGGCATCAGGTCGGCCAGTAACGAAAGGCCGGCGTAGCCGGCGCCAAAATCATCCAGCGCCAGTCGGATCCCTGCCGCACGAATATTTTCGATGACTGCAAAGAAAGCCTCGCTTTCTTTGACCATTTCACTTTCGGTAATTTCCACAATTAACTGTTCGGGTTGTAAACCACCTTCTTTCAAATAGCGCAGCAATTCACTTACTACCTGTTCGTTTTGCGTTATAGCCCCCGGCAATAAATTAACCGACAAAGACTGGCCAGGCTGTAACAGTTTGGCCCCCTGAGTAATGGCAATAGCTTTGGATTTTAAGTCAAACTCATATCTTTGGTGCTCCGGCAGATCGGCCAGAATTAACTCGGGATAACGCCCCACACTGTTGCGCAACAATGCCTCGTAGGATGAAATTCCACCAATTCGGGTATCCACAATGGGCTGAAAGGCAAACTGAATGTCACTGGAAGGATAAGGAGTAAGGTCAATCGAGCTGGTGGCAATAGTACAACTAACGGTAGCGCGTTCTGCGGCAGAAACACAGCTGCGCCAGCGCCCGGTAGCGAAGCTGTTGAGCAGCGAAAACACTCTGCTATCACGCCTTACGGTAAGATCTGAAGGGAGCCAGTAGCAATGGCTGCCGGGCTTAAGAATTAACGAACGTAAGTTCCACTTGCCGAAATCGCGCTTAGCACAGGCGCTGTCGAGCACTTTTACGATATTGGTATGGCGGGAGTCGTTTTTAATGTGCTCAAACAAACGGTGGATTATCTCGCCTTCACCCTCAAGCACCTGAAAGAAGAACTCGCCATCAAACAGTAATATGCCGGTAACGTCGTTGGCCTGATTAAAGGGCTCTGAGTCAGCGACTATTTTATCGATATCCGGCTCCGACATTTTTTGGGTTGCACGACTTCGATACACGAGCTGTCTTAACATCCACGACTCCCACTTAAAAAATTGCAGATTTATATTCTAAGTATAGACACCCTAAGTAATACGAGAAGCAATAAGCTTCAGTTTATTGATGCAGACTAATGGGCAGTGCAAGTCCATGAGTTGCTCCACCTTTTTGCGGTCGGTTGCTTTTTTAATGTTCTTTTAATCTTCCTTTCAAGCTTTATTCAGGCGCGATGAATAGTCTTAATCATGAGCACCAAGCAGTGATTATTCAGCACTGGTTAGTTATCTGACTTCGGAATAAGAGAGTATTGTTATGCAAAAAATGAACTTGAAAATGTTAGTGGTTCTTTCGTTCTCCTCAGCCGTGTTAACAGGATGCGCTACCGCACAATCCCAGCAATTAAAAAGCAGCATGAATGAGCCTGCGGCAAACACTGCAACAACGCCGGTGGTGGATAATCGTTTGCTTTATTCGGATGCCTGTATTTCAGAGCGTGAAGTGGTAGAGGCTCAGAAACTATGGGGCGACGGGATTGTAAAAATAGGGACGGTTTATTCCTCTGAAGGCGACTATAAAACTGCCGCGGCAGACTTTATTCAGGATATGTACGGCTACGACCTGAGCAGCGTGTTATTTAAACCGACGCTGGCTGCGAAAGTACAGTTCAGATCGAGCTTTGACGCGGCGTTATCGTATTTTGTGGGCGGCAATGAGGCCTACTCTGAAGATAAAGGGTTTGCCATCAAACCGTACACCAAAGTGAAGTTTGATAATGTCGGCATTATTAATAACAGCTGCAGCATGGCGGTGGCTATGGGGAATTATTACTTTACCGATGCAAAGGGAGGGGAGACTAAAGTGGAATACACCTTTGCCTACGTTAAAGACAAATCAGGTAAGCTAAGAATTGTGGCCCATCAGTCATCGTTGCCTTATTCGCCCACTTAAATCTTCGATTCAATCAAAGCAAAAGGTAGCTCTTTTGAGCTACTTTTTGTTGTGCTTAATATATTGTTCGATTACCAGCGTAACAAACGCCTGACAATCGGTGGCAGTGGAAGGATCGTAATGGCCACCATTAGTCAGATTATTGGAAAGGACCCGGATGCCGAGAAATGGAACACCATAACTGTGGGCAATCTGTGCCGCCGAGGCGGTTTCCATTTCTTCGGTACTGGTACCGAACTTATCATGGAGCCAGCCAATGCGGTCGAGTTCATTGTTCCAGAAGTTACCGCTGGCGATAGTCCCTTCAACCACCTTGCCGCGTTCATACTGTGCCTTTACTGCATGCGCAGCAGCCATTAATTCAGGGTCGCCCAGATAATACCGAATGCGTTCTGCATCTTTTGCTGAGTCACCCTCACCGGCACTTCCCGCAGAAGCGAGTAAATCCATGGGTAACCACTCAAGCGGAGCGGAGCCTGCGCCTTTATCCCGGAAGGGCGTTTTAAAATTGCTCGCGTTGACGCTGCGTTTACCTAATACGATGTCACCCACCTGCAACGTCGGGTCGTGACCACCGGAGGTGCCCTGATTAATGATGGCTTTTGGGTGATAGCGTTCGATGCCAATGGCCGTGGCGGCCGCGGTGTTCTCGAGACCTTTGCCGGTTTGCGCAACGACAACCGGGTAACCCTTAAAATAACCAATATAAAACGTAGCCTGGCCCGCTTTCTCCATCCGCACATCGGTAAGCAGAGAGGCGAAATATTCAGCCTCTATAGGCATGGGCCCCTGAATCATTATTGGTGGTAACGCCGCCTGATGAGTGCTTATCTCCACAGTGCGAAACCCTTCGGCCTCACTAACAAAACTGCTCAGCGATAAAACCAGCAGACTAAAGAGTGCATAGAGTGTTTTCATTTTTATACCTTGAGCGGTTAGAGAAACCATTTCCAAACAATAAAAACCAGCAGAAATCCAAATAAATAAACGAGCCCGGCCCGGCTCAGCCACAATACCACGGGGCCTCCTCGCAGTGACTCCGGGATATCGTGACGGTTGACCAGACGGTAGTTGAGCCAGGCAAATACCGGCGTGGTCATAAAAGCCAGGGTCATGGCGAAACCCAGCATGGCCAGTAATGCCGACTGGAAAAATAGCACCATGGCAAAACTCGCTGCGGCAACCAGTAGCAGCCATACCGCAAACACACTGTGGGTAACATCCTGCTTGCCTTTTAGTAAGGTGTAGCATTCCGCCAGCGCCCGGGAATAACCATCGTATACGGTAATGGCTGAGCCAAAAATGCATAAAAAAGCGATAACGGCAATAAGGTAACGTGACCACTCACCAATGGTTGAGGCATATAAGTCGACCAACTGATGAGAGAAGCCAATCCCTCCGCTGGCCAGTTCCTGCCCGCTGCCATGCAATACCAGACTACCCAGCGCCAGGAACATTAAGGCCAGCAGTAATGTAACCAGATAGCCCAGATTAAAATCAAATAAGGCTGACTGCGGCGTGACTTTGGCTTCGTGACATTGCTCTTTTAACCATAATGACGTGATCCCGGATATTTCAATCGGCGCAGGCATCCAGCCCATGGTCACTACCAAAAAGCCAATGGCCGCTAAGGTCCAGGGCGAGGGGGATTCAAACTCTACCGGCGCGACCGGGCCTTGTTGCCAGGCGATTACCGTGGCCGAAATGGTGGCTATGACCAGTGCCAGCATAATGATTTTCGCAACCTGGTTCAGCGCGTGGTAATGGCCGGCAATCAGGATCACCAGCGACACCAGCAGTAGGAGGGCCGCCAGCCAGGGCAGGGCAATATCAAACGGAATAAAATAACCAAGCAAACTGGCCGAAAACAACAGCAAGGCCGCTGCATTCACAAAGGAAGAAATGCCGTTTAATGCAAAGCTCATCAGTAAATAAGGTTTGCCCATGGTCAGGTAACCCTGTTGCAGGGTTTTATTGCTGCTGATGGTATAGCTCACCCCCGCTCGGAAAAACGGGTACTTAAACAGGTTAACGACCAGGATCAACAAAGCCAGTTGCCAGCCAAATTTAGCACCGGCCTGAGTAGAGGCTACCAGATGGCTACCACCTATGGCCGCCGTGGCCATCAATACGCCCGGACCGAGTAATTTGATTAATTTTGCAAAGGATAAAGGGGCTTGGCTGTCAGCGCCTGACTGCATGGAGGGCACTTTGTCTTCCTGTTGGTTACTGGGAGATTAAATAATGGGACCAGTGTAAACTATTCTGCATCCGGGGTTGAGAGTAATTTAGCTACTTTTAATGGTATTCAGACCGCAAACCGGTGCAGTGTATTCTAAAAATAACTGGTGATTTAGGATAGATATTGCATAAAGTGTAGCTGTCAGAAAGATAATCAATGGAATTTAAACAAAGTAATCGACAGGGATTTTTTAACCGCTTGTATGTGCACCTCTTTTTATATGCGGTGCCGCAACTCAGTGCTGCGGCTTTGGTTGTGACTCTTAGCGAAAACGCTATGGCCAGTTTGTGGCAATCGACGGTGTTACTCGTTGGCTTTAATCTGGTTTTTGCGCTGTGGTTACTGCTGTTCAATAGTGGCACCGGACGTGTTGAGCCATTTAGTATTGTTATTAATCATGATCACCTGATAGTCACCGAATTCGGCCGTAAACGCACCATTGAAAGACAACACGTTGGTGGGTGTAAAATTAATTCGGGGTACCCAAAACAAATCCGGCTTTGTAATCAAAATGGCCGGGATATTCATTTTAGTTACTATGCGCTATCGTCGGCACAAAAAGCACAGTTGTTTAAAGCGTTAGGTTGTGACAACCGGTAGGATGAGCTATGAAAACCATTGAGACCATTCTAAGTCAGGATAAGCAGCGGATGCGGCTATTGCAGGCCGTACAGGCACTACAGTTGCCGGATTGCTTTATTGCCGCTGGGTTTGTGCGCAATATGGTGTGGGATGTTTTGCACAACTATCCACCTACACCGCTCAATGATGTGGATGTTATCTATTTTGATGCGACCTGTGCGCCCAGAACTCAGGCGTTGGAAGCTGAGCTTAAGGCCCGTCAGCCAACCGTAAACTGGCAGGTCAAAAATCAGGCCGTGATGCATCTGCGCAATCAGGACCCGGCTTATCAAACCAGTACCGATGCTATGCGTTACTGGCCAGAAAAAGAGACGGCTGTGGGCGTGCGACTGAATGACAACAATCGGTTGGAGCTGGCTGCACCTTTTGGGATTCAATCTTTGCTGGAAGGTAAACTCACTCACAATCCACGTCGTAGTAAAGGCATCTTTGAGCAACGCATAGCCCGCAAGCAATGGTTGCAGAAGTGGCCGAAACTTAAGGTCATAAGTTAGCCGAACGATTGTCAGTCTGGAATTGATAAATGACCGGCAGGGACGGCGTTATTTAATGGTACGGTCTGGCAAATTGTTAGCCGGTTATTTTACTGCTACTGTGGCAGGCAGAAACAGCGCCAACAGCCGCAACGGGAACAATCAGGAATGAATTTTTAATGAGTAAGATTACTACCTGGCGAAGAGGTTATCACGAGCAGCCTCGCTGGTTGCGTATCAGCGAGTGGTGCCTGTTGGCTTATGTACTTTATGCTGTGGTATTGGGGCTGGTGACGCCTTATGTATTAACGTCTAAATTGCCAACGGCGTTATCGCAAAGTCTCGGGCGTGAAGTAACCGTTGAGAACATCTCGATTAATCCCTTTTTGCTACGGGTACGTGTGGCTAATTTTCGCATTGCAGAGGCTGATCAACAGGGCGACTTTGTGCGCTTTAAGCAACTGGAAGTCGACGCGGCATTCTGGCGCACCTTATTAACTTTTACTCCCACCCTTGAGCATTTCTATTTAAACGCCCCGTATGCGCGGTTAGCTCGTGAGCAGGGCGGTGATACCACCGAGTTTAATTTCTCAGATATTATTAGGCATATCCAGTCTCAGGCTGCCTCTGAAGAGACAGAAAAAGAGGCTAGTGATGACGGCGGCATTCCACACCTACGACTCGGATTGCTAAACGTAACGGATGGCAAGGTAGAAGTCTTTGACCGGCTGAGCGGCGCTGAACTGGTTTATCCCAACCTGGCGCTGGAGCTGGCTAACCTGGATACTCACGCCACGATTTCGGATGCCGCGCGAAGCGAGGAGGCAGGCAGCCCGGATAATTTGTATCAGGTGAATGTGAGCACTACGGAAGGCGGTACTTTGTACGTGGATGGTTTGTTTCAACTGGCGCCACTGGCTTTCACCGGCAAAGTGGTTATAAAAAAGCTCGCGCTGCCACCGCTGTGGCCACTGTCTGATGACATCATCAAAGCGCGGTTAACCGATGGGACATTGGATTTCTCAGTAGGTTATGCGCTAAGTGAAACTGAGCAAGGGATGCGCTTCAGGGCAACTGACGGCCAGCTGGCTATTCACTCGCTGGCTTTGTCTGATGCTACCAGTCAACGCATCTCTTTGGATACTTTTAGTTTAACGGATATGCAGCTCGACACCGATTCACAGCGGGTAGATATTACCGCTTTAAATCTTAAAGCACCTTATATCAATGGGGTTTACGACAATGACGGGTTGGATTTAATTAGTCTGCTGATGCCAGCCGGCCCAGCCGAGAATACTGCAGAGCCTGAAGTTAACGAAAAGCCAGCGACCTCACCGGCCTGGCAGGTTGTGTTGGGTAAGCTGGCGATTAGCGAGGGCGATATTCAACTGCATGACAAGGCTGTTGCGCAAAGTATGTATTGGCGGGTACACCCGATAACGGTGACGACCAGTGAAATCGACAGCAGCTTCTCAGCGCCGGTTGACTATGATGTTGCACTGGCTATCGGCGGCAATTCACAGGCTATTCCTGATACCGCCCAGGGTGAAATAGTCACTCGCGGCAGTGCTGATTTGGCAACCCAGGGAGTATCCGGTGAACTCACTCTTTCGGATATCGCGCTGCCACAGGTGCAGTCGTACTTAACGCCTTTCGTCAACTTATCCTTATCTGAGGGCGCGCTGTCTGCCACTACTCGCTACGAAGTCGCCGATAGCGGTAAAAAGCTAAAGGTGAGCGGTGATGCAACCGTTGCTAATCTGACCATTCTGGATGGATTGCACTACGAGCCGTTAGTAAAATGGCAAACCCTGGACATAGCCGGGTTGCGCTTTAGTCTGGATGAAAATACGCTGGATATCGCCTCTGTTAATGTCACCGAGCCCTACGCAAAAATTCTTATCGACGAGCAAAAACGTACCAATATCGGTGCGATTCTACGTAGTGGTGAAAGTGCAGACGACGCTGAGGGAGGCTCTGTTGATAAGCCAGAAACCGGCGAAGCTGAAGGTTCTCCGTTAGCAATCAGCATCGGGGCCATTAATCTTAATAACGGCAGTGCTTACTTTGCTGATGAGTCCTTAACACCACAGTTTGCATCAAGTATTGAGTCGTTAAACGGTTCTATTGAACAACTCACCTCCGATGCCGGGAGTGCTGCGAAAGTTGCCATAAACGGTAAGATAGACAGCTACGCGCCGGTTTCACTCAAAGGCGAAATTAACCCCTTGCTGGAAGAACTGTTCCTCGATCTGGATTTTGCCGTTGAGGGGGCTGAGCTCACCTCGGTGAACCCTTATTCAGGCACTTACATGGGGTATTACATCGATAAAGGACTGTTGTCGCTGGATGTTCGCTACAAGGTGCAAAACAGTGAGCTCGACGGCAATAATCACGTGGTGATTGATCAGCTTACGCTGGGCAGAAAAAGCGATTCGGACCAGGCTCTCAGTTTGCCGCTAGGCCTTGCCGTGGCGTTACTTCAGGATAATGACGGGGTGATTGATTTGGGGCTTGAGGTGTCTGGCGATCTGGATAGTCCGGATTTCAATTTCGGCTCGATTATATTAAACGCCCTGGGTAACCTGATCACCAAAGCCGTGACCGCGCCGTTTACCTTTCTGGCCAGTCTGATGGGCAGTGAGGATGAACTTAACCGGATCGATTTCGCGGCTGGTCAGGAATCGCTTAATGAACAAGCTACACAGCGCCTTACTACGCTGGCCGAAGCGCTGAATAAGCGACCGGGCTTACGGGTAAGTATTGAGGGCACGGTCGATGCAGTGAGCGACGCCCGGGAACTTGCCGTGGCGCAATTGCACCAGCAACTACTTGAACGCAGTGGACAGGATGCTTTACCCGATAACTTCTCTGCCAGTAATGTGCCCCTTGAAGGGCCGCTGGCGAGTGCGCTGGAAACGCTGTTCAGCGAAACACTTGAGGTTCCTGTTCAGGACGAACAACAGCGGATCCGGGCGCAACTGCAAAATAACCACGACGAACCGGTTACCGAACAGCAGGTCACACGGGCCCTGCATATCGCGATGTACAATCGCTTAAGAGACAGTATTACCATTCCCGAGAGTGAGCTGGCAGCTCTGGCCCAGGAGCGCGGCAAACGAGTAAAAGCCTATTTGGTCAATCAGGCTCAGATAGAGGCAGGACGCCTGTTTTTACTTAATAGCCGGGAGCATCTGCAGTCGCAGTCGAGCAGTGTGGAGTTGTCGCTGCAGGTAGATTGACAGAACTATTCTCTGACTTCTTGAAAACAGGTTGAAAGCAAAACTGACGGTCTCTTAGATACATAAAAGCGGTTGTCTCATTGAATTTTTAATGGCAGCTACGAGCGAATTGCAAAATTAAAAGAGAACAGCCATGGTAGTCAGCTTCAGACAAACAGCGGAAGTCTGACAGCCTTAAAATTAGCTGTAGTTTCTGGCCATCAAGCACCTTTCGGGCTTATCATCTTAATGTTCCGAAATGAACGACTGCCGCTGACTTATCATTGAATATCTCTTAATTAAGTGTAATGCTACAAATTGATACGATATTCGGGCGTACTCGAGCCCAACGTATTGATCCTAAAGGACTGGGAGCATCAAATTGAGAGATATTTCACCCTCAGATTTAAAAACAATTTTACATTCAAAACGCGCTAATATTTATTATTTAGAGTATTGCCGCGTGATGCAAAAGGATGGTCGAGTGCTTTACTTGGCTGAATCAAAAAAAGAAAACCTCTTTTACAGTATTCCAATTGCTAATACAACCGTAATATTGCTCGGCAATGGCACATCTATCACTCAGGCTGCAATGCGAATGTTGTCGCAGGCTGGCGTTTTGGTTGGTTTTTGCGGCGGTGGCGGCACACCGTTGCATATGGCTACCGAAGTTGAGTGGTTTACTCCTCAAAGCGAATATCGTCCAACTGAGTATCTGCAAGGTTGGCTCTCTTTTTGGTTTGATGACCAAAAGCGCCTCGATGTGGCTAAGCATTTTCAAAAAGCCAGAATTACATATCTAGAGACGGTGTGGTCAAGGGACCGAGAGCTAAAAAGCCAAGGCTTCATTTATAAAGATGAGATTATTCAGCAAGCCTTGAAGACATTTCATGCTCGAACATATGCTGCAAATAAATCGTCTGACTTACTCCTTACTGAAGCTCAACTTACAAAAGCGCTTTATAAATATGCTGCCAATAATACTGGGTTAAAGAACTTCACTCGCCAGCATGACTCCACCTCATTAGCCAATGATTTTCTCAACCACGGGAACTATCTCGCTTATGGATTAGCTGCCAGCTGTTTATGGGTATTAGGTATACCGCATGGTTTCGCAGTAATGCACGGTAAAACCCGACGCGGGGCATTGGTATTTGATGTGGCTGATTTGATTAAAGATGCGGTGGTACTTCCATGGGCTTTTGTTTGCGAAAAAGAAGATGCGAGTGAACAAGAATTTCGTCAGCAAATATTGCAAGCCTTTATCGAACATAAGTCGATGGAGTTTATGTTTAACACAATCAAAGCGATCGCAATAAATGAGCCGACAGATACGGATGATAATGTCTTATGATGGTTACGTTTGTCTCTGAATGCGAGAAAAATGCACTAACGAAAACCCGCCGGGTATTAGATGCCTTCGCTGATCGTATCGGCAACAATACATGGCAAACGCTGATCACCGAGGACGGCTTGCAGACGGTGAAGAAAATGCTTAGAAAAACTGCAAGCCGGAGCACCGCTGTTAGTTGTCATTGGATACGTAGCCGCTCTCGTAGTCAGTTGCTTTGGGTGGTGGGGAATCGTACCAAATTCAATTTTGATGGAGTTGTCGCAGTTAACCGGACCTCGCTTAATTTAGAGCATAGAGAGTGGGAATCAGGTTGGTATTTAAATGAGATCGTTGTTCTTGCGAGCTCCGTTGCAGGACTATTTCATGATTTTGGAAAAGCGAATGCCTTATTTCAGAAAAAGCTACTGGGGAAATCGCAGACTAAAGGCGAACCTTATCGGCATGAATGGGTTTCTTTGCGTCTTTTTGAAGCATTTGCCCGGGATAAGTCAGATCGTGAGTGGATTGAAGATTTAGCGAAACTGACTGAGCCAACGTTCGCAAAAGAGTGCAATAAGCAGGTATTGGCATCAATATTTAAAGATACGCCGGATGCTTGGCAAAACCCTTTTGCTCAAGGAAAACTCGCTCCTTTCGCTAAACTGATCGCGTGGTTGGTGGTGTCTCATCATCGCTTACCGAAAAATAATCATGATGTCAGCGTCAATATTGAAGAAATGCATGATTGGCTTCGTATTTTCAATTGTCATTGGAACTCTCCGAATGCGCTGGATCTTAGTCAATACACAGCAAAAGCATTAAAAAACAACTGGTCATTCCCAAACGGTACGCCGATATTAAGTCGTACCTGGCAGACTAAAGCTTCAAAACTTGCAAGAAAGATGAAAAACACTCCCTTGCTATTTAATAATTCAATCACTTGGTTTGAACAGCGATTTGTAGCACATATGGCGCGTTTATCACTGATGTTGGCAGATCACTATTACTCTTCACTTTCTTTGCAAGAAAGTAAAACGGCCTGGCAAGATCAGGCATATTCAGCGATCGCTAATACCGATCGCCATTCGGCCGGTATCAACAGTACCACACCAAAACAAAAGCTGGATGAACACAATATTGGAGTGGCGGTTAACGCACAGCGTTTTGCACATAATTTACCGGCGCTAAAAACGACATTACCAGCTATCTCTCAACACCGCTTGTTTGTAAAAAGCGCGGGTATTGAAAAATACAAATGGCAGGATAAAGCCTTTGCAAAGGCTAAAGCCATAGCTAAAGAAACTGCACGACAGGGCTTCTTTGGTGTGAATATGGCATCCACTGGTTGCGGTAAAACCATTGCTAATGCGCGTTTTATGTATGGACTGGCAGATGAGCGGGAAGGATGTCGTTTTTCCGTTGCCTTAGGCTTACGCACTTTAACGCTGCAAACCGGTGATGCTTACCGGAATTTATTAAAGTTAGGCGACGATCAACTTGCAGTGCTGATTGGTTCGCAAGCGGTAAAAGATCTGCACGTGGCAACAAGCTCGCAAGAGCAGCAAGGCAGTGAGTCTGCAGAAGATTGGTTTGAACATCTTTCTGTTAGCTACGATGGGCAAATTTACGATGGACGCTTAAAGCATTGGTTAAGCGCAAGTCCAAAGCTGGAACAAATGGTGAGTGCGCCACTTTTAGTTAGCACTATTGATCATCTGATGCCAGCGACGGAAAGCCAGCGTGGAGGTAAGCAAATTGCACCAATGCTCCGTTTATTGACCTCTGATTTAGTGCTGGATGAACCAGACGATTTTGGTTTGGAAGATATGCCTGCTCTATGCCGTTTGGTTAATTGGGCTGGCATGCTTGGCTCACGCGTGTTGCTTTCTTCAGCAACCTTACCACCCTCATTGATTAAAAACTTATTTGATGCTTACAAAGCTGGTCGCGAGCAGTTTAATCAGGCGCAATTCTCAGAACAAAAACAGCCCCCGATCTGGTGTGGCTGGATTGATGAATTTACCACCCATACAGAGCCGCTGACAAATGTGACCGATTTCGTCGCAGTGCATCGCAAATTTGTGGGCAAGCGTGTTACTAGGCTCGAAAAAATTGATCTTCCGGTACGTAAAGGTTCAATTGTAAAGGTGAGTACACCTAATCTTGAGGCCAATGCAAATAACGCGGTGTGTGAAAATTCTGTAAATCAAGCGGTAGCACAAACCGTTTATGAACACATCCATCTCCTGCATCGCGCTCATGCGGTATCTTCGCCGAACGGGAAAAAAGTCTCTATAGGTGTGGTGCGTATGGCGAATATCAATCCAATGGTCGCCGTTACAGAAGCTCTTACTCAGCTTAATCCCCAGGATAATTACCGTATTTGCTATTGCGTTTATCACTCGCAGTTTCCATTGGCACTGCGTTCTCATAAAGAACAAAAATTAGACCGATTATTAGACAGGCACGATCCAGTTGAATTGTGGCAGCAGCCAGAAATCAGAAAAGTGTTAGAGAGTTCAGTTGAAGAGAACATTGTCTTTGTAGTGCTCGGAACCTCTGTGGTTGAGGTTGGTCGTGACCATGACTACGACTGGGCAATTGCAGAGCCAAGTTCTATGCGAGCTTTGATTCAGTTGGCAGGTCGTATTCAGCGTCACAGGCAACAGGTTCAAGAGCACGCTAATTTAGTTGTATTAAATCTGAACATTAATGCTTTAAAAGGTAAAAGCGTAGCATATTGCCATCCGGGCTTTGAAAGTGCCGGTTTGCCATTGAAAAGTCACAATATCAGCGAATTGTTGGGCAGTGAATTAGCAAACATCTCTGCGATCACTCGTGTCAAAGAGCCTTTGTTCAACAAAAACGGCCAGGATTTTATGATAGACCCTAACTCAGCAGAAGGTCATGCTTATCCCGCTAAATCTTTCTTAGTGCAAGAGCATCGTGCACTACGGTTTGCCTTAGAAAGCATACCAAAGCCTGGGTTTTACCATGGCGGGCGTGAAGCAAATCGCTGGTGGTCTAAAGAAAATGGTCATCACGCTGCCTGGAATGCAGAATTTATTCAACAAACGGAATTTCGAAAATCTGACCCGCAAGAACCCTTTGTACTGCGATGTGACGAAGAAGAAATAGAGTGGGGGCAGTTTGATACCTCTACTAAACCACATCAATTTATAAATAAATCTCATCGATTTCGCTCAGCAGATATTGAGCTGGCTACTGGTTGCCAATGGTGGTTTTCCGACACAACAATTGAAATCTACAGTCTTTTCTCTGAGCTGCTAGGGCAATCACCGCGCCAGATCAGTAACCGCCTAGGTGAAATTCAGCTTCGCGCTGAACGGCAAGAGCTAGATATTGTGTGGTCTTGGCATGATCAACTTGGTGTGTTTCAACAAATTAATCATTAAGGAAGGTGAATGGACGGAACATTAAGTGCCGCAATTGCGGAATATATTAGTCAGCGTAAGCAAGCAAAGCTGGAGCCTTTGCAAAAAGCGCTTAACAAAGTACTGGAGAAAAGTGATGATCCCGTTGCTATCGCTCAAGCAAAAGCAGATTACCATCAAAAAGCCGGTCCTATTGAAACTGAGTTTTCGCCCGAAATTTGGTTAACGAAGAAAGCTAAGTTAGCGAAGCAAATTACGATAGCGACTCATGCACCTAAATATTTGAATAGTGATGCCAAAGCTACAGGAGTTTATCAAACTAAATTTGAGCTGCTAGATAGAAGTTATTTAGTGTCTCAACATTTACCAGCTTTGAAAGCTGATTTTATTGGAAATGCGGCGGTACTAGATGTTGCTACCTTATTAAAAATTGAAGCTTCGGGTGAAACTCTTATTGATCAATTGCGGAAGGATCAAGCACATGCTTTGTCATCATTTACTGAAGATCCTATTCTATTAGATACATGGAAACGTGACTTCCAGAAAGCTTTAAGGGATGAGAAACAATCAGCGCATACACTCACAAAGCAAATTTACTTTCCTGTTGAGGTTGAGGCAATAGAATATCATTTGCTTTGCCCGTTATATGCTTCTTCATTATCAGACCAGTTATACGTAAAAATTAGACAATCTCGTTTTGGTGAATCCAAGGATGTCCGCGACGCCCGTAAAAAAGGAGAGTACGACGAACGAATTGATGTGCGCTTTCCTTCTACTGCCGTGCAAATGTTTGGCGGCTCTAAGCCACAAAATATTTCTCAGCTGAATAGTGAACGGTATGGGCAAGGCTTTTTGCTTAGTAGTGCACCGCCAAGTTATCTGGCGCAATCCAAACCTCCGGTATCAAGCCACACCTTGTTTAATCGCCAATTTAGTTGGAGAGCCAATCACTTAGTACGCGACTTCAAAGCCTTTTTAACAGGGTTAAAAAAGACAGATAAGAATTTCCAAACCCGTTACAAACGTGATTATTTCTACGTCAAACCTCTGATAGATTGCCTTCTCAATTTCGCTTCAGAAATTCAGACTATCCCACAAAGTGCGGGTTGGACTGATGTTTCTGATTGCAATATGAAACGAGCGCATCAACTGTTTTTAGATATAGACAATCCGAATGAAGCGTTTCAACAAGAACGCGACAAGGGGGATTGGCTCGAGGTAGTTGCCAGCGATTTTGCCAATTGGTTACTACGTAAACTGGAAAGTAAAGAAAATTACCTGCTCGGTGATGTTGAGCAGCGGTATTTCAAAAAGCTCTGCTTGAATGAACTACGAGCCTTTGAACGAATGGGTAGTGTGCAAGAGGAGAAATATGTATGAAGCATTATCTCTTATTAAAAAAAATGGATGTACAAAATGCCAATGCCATTGCTGGTTTAACTTATGGTTTTCCTGCTATCACCAATTTTCTGGGCTTTGCTCATGCGTTATCGCGTAAATTGGTTGCCAAAATGGGAGTCAGTCTCGATGGTGTAGCGGTGATCAGTCATAAAAATGTGGTTCATGCACGGCAGCCGAGTGGACGGGGGGATTTTGTATTCGCATTAACTCGCAATCCCCTCACGCAGCAAGGCAAAACCGCGCCGATTAATGAAGAAGGGCGTATGTCTTTGCAAGTATCGTTATTAATTGAACTAAAAGGCATTACTTCCGGTGATGAACAAGCTAGACAACAATTAATTACTGAACTTAGCAAGTTAGTCCCTTCTATGCGCCTTGCTGGCGGACAAATTATTGACGTACAGGATTATTTGCCGCTGACTGATGAGAAAAGCCAGCTAAAGGAATTGCGCCGCTTAATGCCGGGTTTTGCATTAATAGACCGTCGCAATTATTTAGCAGAGCACTTTTTAGCTAAGCAACAAATTGATCCTAAAACCACCTTGATGGATGCGTGGTGTGATTTTGCTACTGTGTCTTACAAAGCCAAGCCGCTTGAAAACAAAAGCACGAATGACAACGAAGGAAAACCCAAGGCGCATTGGGAATACGAACGTAAGACTAATCCTGGCTACTTAGTGCCACTGGCAAGTGGCTATTGCGCTATCTCCGAGTGTTACAAGCCGGGCGTCGTCTCCAATGTTCGTGATAACACAGTGCCCGTGACCTTTGCCGAAATCGCATACACCGTTGGCGAATGGCTGAGTGTACACCGATTGAAAAATATCCAACGTGGACTGTGGCATTACCACTATGATTTCCCTTGGTACCTAGCGCAAGGACACGTGCCTGAAACTGAAGTAACACAACACGAAATACCTAAACCTGACCAACAAGATGAAGCCGATAATTTTGGTTTCGATCCCGACTTTTTATATTTAAAGGACTTAAATAATGGCTGATAAAAAATTAACGACACCGTCTGTACTCGCATTTGAAGCAAAAATGCTCCCATCTGATGCCCTTATGTTTGCCGGCAATTGGGAATCAGATCAATGGACTCCAATTATTGTGGGCGAAAAAGCAGTTCGAGGTACGATTTCAAACCGCTTGAAAAGTGCGATTGCCAACGATCCTGCAAAACTGGATGCTGAAGTCAGCAAAGCGAACTTACAAACGGTTGATACTGCAGCGTTGTCACACAACACTGATACTTTAAAACTAGCTCTTTCTTTACGTGTACTGGGCGGTTTAGACATTCCATCGACGTGCAATAGTCCTGAGTACCAGCAGGCACTTGCTGAAAAAATCAAAGCTTATCAGGAAGAAACAGATTTTACTGAATTAGCAAGGCGCTATGCTCAAAATATTGCCAATGGCCGCTTCTTATGGCGTAACCGTGTGGGCGCAGAAAATTTGCGTGTTGAAGTACAAGCTGCCGCTGAACAATTTACTTTTAATAGCTACGAATTTGATTTGCGCTCTTTTGACGAGAAAGAACAAGTGAATGAACTGGCAACATTAATTCAAAAAGGCTTAAAAGGCGAAGCAGTATTCCTGAACATTTCGGCTTATGCCAAGCTTGGCGAAGGTCAGGCAGTCTACCCATCCCAAGAGCTGGTAATGGGCGGTGGTAAGGGTGACAAGAGTAAATTTCTTTATCAGTTGAATGGGCAAGCGGCAATGCATTCTCAGAAAATAGGTAATGCGTTACGCACCATTGATACCTGGCACTCCGCTGCAGAAGAAGTTGGTCCCATTGCCGTTGAGCCATATGGCTCGGTAACTAACCGTGGAGCCGCTTATCGCCAGCCAAAAGAAAAAATAGATTTTTACAAACTACTCGATAGTTGGATGTTAAAAGGCCAAACTCCAGAAATCGAACAACAGCATTACATTATGGCAATGTTGATTCGTGGCGGAGTCTTCGGCGAATAAGGAAAAGATATGAAATATTATCAAGATATCACCTTGCTGCCCAATGTCGATGTGCCGTTGAGTTTTATTTGGGAAAAGGTTTATCAACAGATTCATTTGTTATTAGTGGAAAGTAAGTGTGCGGAAAATCAATCCTCGATGGGGCTTAGCTTCCCTACCTACGGCGATAAAACCTTTCCTTTAGGTAATCAATTACGATTGTTAGCTGAGAATGAAGATAAGTTAATTCAAGCGAATCTTTCCAAGTGGCTACAGCGGTTTAGAGATTACGTTCATATAAAGTCGATTAAAGCCATACCGACAGAAGTGAATCAATATGCCTGTTTTTATCGCGTAAACGCTAAATCACAGCAACGGCGTTTAAAGCAGCTAGATCGCCGAGTAGCTGTGCTATCGGAGAAGCATCGGGTGGACGAAGATGAAATGCGAGAGCTGTTACTTCGCAATATTGAATTAAATTCGCTAGAAACTAAGTTGCCCTTCATCAATGTGAAAAGCTTGTCTTCAATTAGCAACTCCGAGCCACATCAGTTTAGATTGTTTATTGGTCGTGAAGTTGTAAGTGACTGCTCTCAGACTGTCAACGTATTTACCTGTTACGGGTTGAGCGCATGTGATAAAGGCAAGCCAACTCTCGTTCCTATATTCTAATAATAAGGGGTCGGTTTGACCCTTTATTTATTGGCTCTTTAAAAATCAAATTAAAAACAGTAGCTTAATGTTTTTTGGAATTTAGAGGGTAAAAGCTTCTTTTCCTCATTAAATTTCTATAAATGCGACAGTTTTTGAGAGATTTTCATTGTTCACTGCCGCACAGGCAGCTTAGAAAGTAACCATGTTATTGAAGTGGATAGCATGTTCGTTCACTGCCGCACAGGCAGCTTAGAAAATTTCAGCAAACGTCGGCTGACCGGAGGTTGTGTTCACTGCCGCACAGGCAGCTTAGAAATTGCCGTCAACCATGCGCCCCGAGGTACGGGTGTTCACTGCCGCACAGGCAGCTTAGAAATAAACTTTCCCTCGATTAAATGGCATGTTACTGTTCACTGCCGCACAGGCAGCTTAGAAAGCCAACCAGATTGAAACCTACGACATTGCCAAGTTCACTGCCGCACAGGCAGCTTAGAAAGTTTGGACGGCGAAAGGTGGCGAAATACTGGGGTTCACTGCCGCACAGGCAGCTTAGAAAATCAGGTAGTGGCCGTCAGTTGCTTTGGCAGTGTTCACTGCCGCACAGGCAGCTTAGAAATCAGTGAGCAAGTTGCAAAGTTGTTGGCCTTCGTTCACTGCCGCACAGGCAGCTTAGAAAATTATCGCATTGTTGTTAACAACATCGTGTGTGTTCACTGCCGCACAGGCAGCTTAGAAATTTACCTTTTTTAGTTGCTGGAACCTGAACCCGTTCACTGCCGCACAGGCAGCTTAGAAATTAAGGAGAACAGCCAGGCCGGACTGCTGGAGGTTCACTGCCGCACAGGCAGCTTAGAAAAGTACAATTATCGAACGTATTACAGTGTTAGGGTTCACTGCCGCACAGGCAGCTTAGAAACTAGAGAATCATGCTACAGAAGATTCAGGGATGTTCACTGCCGCACAGGCAGCTTAGAAAAGTTAATCATGAGCGAGACCTAAACTTTCCCTGTTCACTGCCGCACAGGCAGCTTAGAAAAATCAGATTGCAAATACTGGCAGCGCAATGTCGTTCACTGCCGCACAGGCAGCTTAGAAATGTGACTCTGTACGGCACTTTGCGATGGCATTGTTCACTGCCGCACAGGCAGCTTAGAAAAATGCCCCGCAGTTAACTATAGGTATATCTGGGTTCACTGCCGCACAGGCAGCTTAGAAACAACTGAAAGCACATATTGATGATGACTGCCCGTTCACTGCCGCACAGGCAGCTTAGAAAACCAGCCAAACTGGTGAGCAGAGCAGTACACCGTTCACTGCCGCACAGGCAGCTTAGAAAGTTAAGTGTCAGCCTGTCACCGGTATTATCAGGTTCACTGCCGCACAGGCAGCTTAGAAAGCTACCGATAGGCAATGTGCTAGGCATCTTCTGTTCACTGCCGCACAGGCAGCTTAGAAAGCCAACACCTAACAATCTGTCAGTCCAGGCGTGTTCACTGCCGCACAGGCAGCTTAGAAAGCCAACACCTAACAATCTGTCAGTCCAGGCGTGTTCACTGCCGCACAGGCAGCTTAGAAAACTATCGACGGTCAGCGAGGCGTTAACCAAGAGTTCACTGCCGCACAGGCAGCTTAGAAATAGTGAAAATTCTGCACTAGGTGGTGAAAAATGTTCACTGCCGCACAGGCAGCTTAGAAATCATCGGTGGTAATGCTTAGGTTCAGAGTGTTGTTCACTGCCGCACAGGCAGCTTAGAAAACCAGAAATCAAATAGCCTGCACCGCTTGAAAGTTCACTGCCGCACAGGCAGCTTAGAAAAACGACGTAGACCGTGACCATTCAATCTGGTCGTTCACTGCCGCACAGGCAGCTTAGAAACTTCTGGTACCACCGAACTGGCACCCGGATCCGTTCACTGCCGCACAGGCAGCTTAGAAACTAAATTAAATGACCCGGCTACTTGCGGAACCGTTCACTGCCGCACAGGCAGCTTAGAAAAGCGCCATATCTGGCGTCGAGGGCACTGTATAGTTCACTGCCGCACAGGCAGCTTAGAAAGACCAAAACGGCTGGGAAACCGTCAATGCCAGGTTCACTGCCGCACAGGCAGCTTAGAAAAGTATTGTCAGTGAGCAAATCGCCGCCCTTGAGTTCACTGCCGCACAGGCAGCTTAGAAATTCACGGGCCGACTGTATCAGCATGGCGTTGTGTTCACTGCCGCACAGGCAGCTTAGAAATGTTGGCACTTCAGGAACTATTAAACTTGAAGGTTCACTGCCGCACAGGCAGCTTAGAAATATCCCCGTGGAGTTCGTTGTCACCCTTCGGTGTTCACTGCCGCACAGGCAGCTTAGAAAGTAATTGATGCGGATGATCTGCTTGCAGGCGTGTTCACTGCCGCACAGGCAGCTTAGAAAATTAGAACGCACATTAAGCAACTGGCGGACACGTTCACTGCCGCACAGGCAGCTTAGAAATTGATGGTGCGCTTGATGGCGCTTTCCCTGAGGTTCACTGCCGCACAGGCAGCTTAGAAATATGTGGATGGCAAAGCCAGTTACGATATGGGGTTCACTGCCGCACAGGCAGCTTAGAAAAGAAGGGTGGCAAGGTTTCGGTTCCCGGCCAGGTTCACTGCCGCACAGGCAGCTTAGAAAATCAGTAACAGCAGGCGAGGAAGTCTATTACAGTTCACTGCCGCACAGGCAGCTTAGAAACATGGCATCATTGGCCAGTTACGGTGCTAACGGTTCACTGCCGCACAGGCAGCTTAGAAATGACTGTAAGTTTGGGTATGCTTTTCACCACCGTTCACTGCCGCACAGGCAGCTTAGAAAATGCTGATCCCTGCCGGGAAACCTCCGCGCGGGTACACTGCCGCACAGGCAGCTTAGAAAGCGCCAATACAATGGGATGTGCCCTATACAGGGTTCACTGCCGCACAGGCAGCTTAGAAATCTCGCATTGTGCTTAATACGTCGGGGAATGAGTTCACTGCCGCACAGGCAGCTTAGAAATATACCGCCGCTGGATACACGCCCGCCGTGTTGTTCACTGCCGCACAGGCAGCTTAGAAAAGGGAGATAACGGCGCTCGGTGTGTGTGTAACGTTCACTGCCGCACAGGCAGCTTAGAAAGTTAAGCCAGTGGCCAAAGGTGTGGCGCCGCAGTTCACTGCCGCACAGGCAGCTTAGAAAGTTAGCGTATATTGTGTTGTGATCAGTGAAAACTACACTGCAGAGTATTTCTGTTATGAGGCTACATCTATTTGAGATGGAATTATCATTGCCTTAAAGTCTGGTTTACGTATAAAGCAGAAATCCGTTATGGTCAGCAGTACGTCCGCTCCTGTCAGCTCAGAGTTGATCTACTAAAGACCAAGCTATAAAAAAGCGGCGCAAAATGCGCCGCTTAGCAGGGAGATAATGTCTTAGTGGTTACTGTTTGTTTTCCAGTAATGCACTGCCAATTTCAATATGGCGGGGTTTTTTCTCTTCCGGAATTTCGCGTTCCAGGTCGATATTGAGTAACCCGTGTTCCAGGTTAGCGCCCGTTACTTTCACGTGATCGCCCAAGTGGAACTTACGTTCAAACGTACGCTCGGAAATACCTTTGTGCAGGAACTGGCGTTTTTGTTCCTCATTCTGGCTTTCCTCGGCGTCTTTTTTACCGGCCACAGTCAGCGCGTTTTCGAGCACTTCGATGGTCACATCGTCTTTGCTGAAGCCGGCTACGGCCATGCTGATTCGGTATTTGTCTTCGCCCAGTAACTCAATGTTGTAAGGCGGATAAGTGGTTTGATTGCCGTTTTGAGAAGCTGCATCAATCATGGATGCCAGACGGTCAAAACCAATAAAAGAACGGTAAAGTGGAGATAGATCGATAGTACGCATAGTCATATCCTCGCAATTAAGCAATATGTAAAGTTAGGTTTAACACCATCCCGCTTAGCGGCGATGGTTCCGTCGGCCTTATCGTTAAGCCCCGACACTAAAAGAGATATGTGCTGGCGGCTTTTTTTCAATAGCGGCAATAAAAAAATCCCGCACTATTTGGCGGGATTTTTTAAAGTGTTAATTTAATCAATGCTTTACATGGCTACTGATTTTACTATTTGACCATCTTTAACCACCAGGCCGACGTTTTCGAGCAGCGAAATATCATCCAGTGGGTTACCTTTAACGCCCACAATGTCGGCTTTTTTACCAGCGCTGATACTGCCCAGGTTATCCTGTTGCTTAAGCAGGGTGGCAGGATGAATAGTGGCAGCCTGAATAGCCTGCATTGGTGACATACCAAAGCGCACCATGCGGGCAAACTGTCTGCCGTTATCGCCATGAGGATATACCCCTGCATCGGAACCAAATACCATTTTCACCCCGGCCTTAACGGCTTTCTGA
Organism: Alteromonas sp. 4NH20-0104; assembly: GCF_057547795.1. Taxonomy (NCBI): domain Bacteria; kingdom Pseudomonadati; phylum Pseudomonadota; class Gammaproteobacteria; order Alteromonadales; family Alteromonadaceae; genus Alteromonas; species Alteromonas sp. 4NH20-0104. The sequence continues at coordinate 53,500 of NZ_BAAJLP010000019.1, forward strand.
AAGTTTTCGCGTTGACGTTTGCCAACAATTCGCTCTTTGGCGAGGCTTTCTTCAAGGATACCCGCCTTTGCACCTTCACTGAGAATATATTCAGTGACATAGATATCCATGGAGAAATACGTTCCGTGCTCAAGAGCCAGTTCGATACCTTCTTCATCCAGTAAGCTAACGTGCTCTACCGAGTCTACGCCGGCTTTAATGGCTGTTTTAATGCCGCTGGTACCGTGCGCATGAGTGGCAACCGTTAAGCCGCGCATGTGGGCTTCGTCTACCAGCGCCTGCATTTCTTCAAAGGTGTATTGCTGTACGCCCACTTTAGTGCCTTTGGAAAGTACACCGCCCGTTCCACAGAATTTGATTACCGTGGCGCCGTATTTAATATTGCGGCGTACAATTTCACGCACAGCCCAGGGGCCATCGGCAACACCCTCACTGACGGTATGAAACTCATAAGGCAGCAGGTTGTTGTCGCAGTGTCCGCCGGTTACGCCCAGTGAAGGGCCCGACACAAACATCCGTGGCCCTTGTATGTCGCCATCATTAATGGCATCTCTTAACGCCACATCGGCAAAACCAGGCGCGCCAACGTTACGCACTGTGGTAAAGCCGGCCATCAGCGTGGCTTTAGCGTGTTTTACGCCAGTCAGGGTGACACGCGGTAAGGAATCGGCCAGGCGCTTGTAGCCGTGTTTGGTGGCATCCGAGGTGAGGTGAACGTGCATGTCCATGAGTCCCGGCATAAGCGTGTAATCGCCCAGCTCCATCACATCGGCATTAGTCGGAATGGTCACCGAGCGTTTCGAACCGGCAGCCACAATGGTGTTATCTTCCATCACTACCACGGCATTATTGATTAGCTTGCCATTTTCTACATCGATCATCCGGTCGGCAGTCAGTACGGTGGTTTTAGCACACGCGGCAGAAGCGCCCAGCGTTAATGCAAGGAGTGTTATTATCGTTTTCATTGAATACTCTGGAATGTTAAAGCTTAAGGTACAAACCTAGCAGTTAGCCAGCGCAAGGTATAGTTTATTCGCGATTAAGCAGCGCTACTGCGCGAGGAAACCTTAATGGGTCTGACTGCCGCGCTCGCGCAGTTTAATAATGAGGAAAACCACGCCAAGCAAAGCTGTTAACATCCACATTGGAAAATCGCCCCAACGACGGTAGGGGGTGCTGCCTGAGACGGTTGGTAGCCTGGCTGATAGAGCGGCAGTTTCAAACTGCGGCAACTGCGCAACCACTTTTCCCTGATGGTCGATAAAGGCCGATATACCGTTATTGGTAGAGCGGATCACGCCAATACCCAGCTCTTTAGCCCGCATTCGGGCAATTTGTAAATGCTGGGCCGGGCCGTGGGAACGGCCAAACCAGGCATCGTTGCTCACGGTAATAATAAAATCCGTGTTGGCGTACAGGTTAGCTCGTACCTGCCGCGGAAAGGCAATTTCAAAACAGATGGCCGGGGCCAGATGCCGGCCATTGGCAAGCAGGTTAGGCTGCTGAAATTCGCCGCGATTAAACGATGACATCGGGAGGTCAAACAGGGGCGCCAGTGGCCTCAATAAGTCCTCAAATGGCACGAATTCACCGATTGGCAACAGGTGGTGTTTGGCGTATCGATTGCCGTGAAAATAACGGTACTGCCCCTGGTTATCGTCAGGGCGGGCATTCCCCAGAACGATCAGATTATTCCAGGCTTCCTGACTTTCAAAATTGTAGTTGACGATGCCGGTGATAATGGCCGTGTTGTGCCGGGAAGCTTCATCGTTCATCTCTATAATGAAGTCCTGAGCGAGCATTTCCAGTTTGGGAATGGCTGCTTCAGGCCAGATGATGATGTCGTTATCCCATATCAGGTCGGTAAGCGCCCGGTAGGTATTCATAGTGGGCGCATCCTGCTCTGGCACCCAGCGCAACGACTGTGCAATGTTGCCCTGGGCCATGCCAATCGACACCGGTTCGGACGGCTCGACCCAGTTAACCGTATTTAGCAGCAGCGCCGCAATTGTTAGCGTGCCGGTAACAACAATGGCCTGTAAAAAACGTTTGGTGACGGTGGCGCAGGCCAGAGAGCTGACAATGGCAATTAACAGCCAGGTCAAACCGGTTTCACCTATTACAGGTAACCAGCCGGCCAGTGGACTGTCGAGCTGGCTATACCCTAATGACAACCACGGGAAGCCGCTCAGAAACCAGCTTCTGAGCCATTCTGCCGAAAACCAGATAGCCGGCAGCAATAGCGGCAGCAGGGCCGGCTTTACAAACCGTTTGGCAAGGTAAAAACTGATGGCGGGAAACAGCGCCAGATAAGCGCTTAATAAAAACATCATCAGCACTGAAGCAATGAGTGGCATACCGCCAAAGTCGGCAATACTCACATGCACCCAGCTTACTCCGGCGCCAAACCAACCCAAACCGAAGGTCCAGCCCAGCCAGAACGCTTTTTTAAGGGTATCAGTAAGGAGTAACTGACGTAGCGCCACCACCAGAGCGACAGGCGTAATAAGCCATAAATCGAAAGGGGCATAGGCCATAGTTAACGACGTGCCGGCCAACAGGACCAGCACTAAAGGAAGCCACTTTCTCAAGCCAATTACTCCAGGTCTGGCAGGGTCACTTTCAGTTGCATCAACCGGCGTTTATCCGAGTTGGTGATTTTAAACTGGATATTGTCGATAACAATTTCATCGCTGGTGGCAGGCATGTGGCCAAAGGCTTTCAACACAATGCCGCCAATGGTGTCGGCTTCTTCTTCGCTGAATTTAGTCTCAAAGAAACGGTTAAATTCGTCTACCGGCACCAGTGCTTTTACTGAGTAGGTATATTTATTCAGCGGGCGAATATCATCGGTACCATCTTCTTCCAAATCATATTCGTCTTCAATTTCACCAACAATCAGCTCCAGTATATCTTCAATGGTTACCAGGCCTGAAACACCGCCGTATTCATCGACTACGATGGCCATGTGATAACGTTGCTGACGGAACTCTTTTAACAGTACATCTACCCGTTTACTTTCTGGGACGATGACGGCCGGGCGCAATACATCACGTAAATGAAAGGTCTGATCGTCGTTATTAATAAATGCATAGCGGAGCAGATCTTTGGCCAGTAAGATGCCTTCGATGTGATCTTTATCTTCATTGATTACGGGGAATCTGGAGTGTGCACTGTCGAGCATGACAGGTAAAAATTCTTCAACCGGCTGGTCAATATCGATGGTGACCATTTGAGCGCGCGGGATCATAATGTCTCTTACCCGCATTTCGTTGACGCCGATAACGCCTTCGATCATTTCTCTGGTTTGAGGGTCAATCAGCTCTCGTTGTTCGGCTTCAGTGATGACCTCAACCAGGTCTTCTTTACTTTGCGGCTCTCCGGAGAATGACAGCTTCAGTTTATCAAACCAGCTTTTTCCCGAGGAGCCGTTGGTAGAGTGGGGGTTATCGTCGCTCATAATGTCCGTGTCTAATTAGCGTTATAGGGTCTGTTTCTTGTTTATTTCTGGCTTTACGGCCCGCATGAACAATGAAAAAGCGCCTTCGTCTTTTGCAAAGTTAATCGTCTTGATACGGGTCGTCAATGGATAATTTGGCTAACAGAGCAATTTCAAGTTGCTCCATGGCGTCGGCCTCTGCCTCTTCAATATGATCATACCCCAGTAAATGCAACGTACCGTGAATCATCATATGAGCGTAATGATCGCCAATTTGTTTGTGCTGCTCAGCCGCTTCTGCGGCGATTACCGGCACGCAAATCACCAGGTCCCCCAGCAGGTTGAGAGGCACTTCTGGCGGGCACTCAAACGGGAAGGATAACACATTCGTAGGCTTGTCCTTGCCGCGATATTCGTGATTCAACGTTTGTGATTCCTCGTTGCCGACAAACCGCACGGTGATCTCTTTTTCACCCGTCTTAAGGTGATTTAGCACCAATGAAGCCCACGCAGTAAGCTGGGCTTCGTCTGGTATCGAAGCAATCAGTTCAGCGTCGCCCTCATAGGCCTGCTGGTAATCTACAATGGCGCTCACTTAATCGTCACTCTCATCAGACTTGTCTTGCTTTTCCTGTTCCTGGGCAGCCTTTTTAGCAATCCGAATGCGTTCCTGCTCAGCGTCGTAATCTTCATAAGCCTGCACAATACGGGCAACAACCGGGTGACGTACTACATCGCCAGCGGTGAAGAAGTTAAACGAGATATCATTCACATCCTGCAGTACATTAATCGCGTGGCGTAGACCTGAGCGTGCACCTCGGGGTAAATCTACCTGGGTGATATCGCCGGTAATAACCGCCTGAGAGTTAAAGCCGATACGCGTCAGAAACATTTTCATCTGTTCCACGGTGGTATTCTGGCTTTCATCTAGAATAATAAACGCATCATTGAGCGTACGGCCGCGCATGTATGCCAGCGGAGCTACTTCAATAACGTTACGTTCCATGAGCTTTTCTACTTTTTCGAAACCCATCATTTCAAACAGGGCATCGTAAAGGGGGCGCAGGTAGGGGTCGACCTTCTGAGAGAGATCGCCAGGCAGGAAACCGAGTTTCTCGCCGGCTTCTACTGCCGGGCGGGTGAGCAGAATACGACGCACTTCCTGACGCTCCAGGGCGTCTACTGCACAAGCAACTGCAAGGTAGGTTTTGCCGGTTCCCGCCGGTCCAATGCCAAAGGTAATATCGTGATTAACCACATTGGCTACATATTGCGCCTGATGCGGATTACGTGGTTTGATCACGCCACGCTTGGTTTTGATATTAATTTCCCTGCCGTACTGGCCGGATTCCTCACGTTCCAGGCAATTGGCTTCCTGAATGGCAAGATGAACCTGCTCGGGCGGTAAATCCGGCACCAGGCCTTTCACCGGCTGTGTCTCGATATACAGTAACTTGAGTAATTCAACAGCCCCATTGGTTTGTTGAGGCTCCCCAACAATCTTAAAGAAGTTGTTGCGGTAGGTGATCTCGACGCCCAGACGACGTTCAATTTGCTTGATATTGTCGTCAAACGGGCCGCACAAACTGGACAACCGTTTATTATCTTCCGGTTCCAGGACTACTTCATTACTTACCAGTTTACTCAAGTTGCTTTACTGCCTCTTAAATTGAAGGTTGAAATTGGGTTACGCCAAGTTCATCAGGTAACTCTGCCTGATGCCTGGCTAATATACTTTGTGGTGATACGGCAACGCGCAGGCCCATATCGGCCTCACGACGAACCACTTCACCACGCAATGAGTTACTGAATACATCGGTGATTTTGACATCCACAAACTCACCTATCATATCCGGCGTGCCCGGGAAGTTAACCACACGGTTATTTTCGGTACGCCCCTGTAACTCCATTATGTCTTTTTTCGATGGGCCTTCCACCAGAATGCGTTGCTCGGTATCCAGCATGTTGCGGGCAATGCGCAGTGCCTGCTGATTAATACGTTGCTGCAATAAATAAAGACGTTGTTTTTTGGCATCTTCACTTACATCGTCCACCGCATCCGCCGCCGGTGTCCCTGGACGCGCCGAGTAAATAAAGCTGAAACTCAGGTCATAATCGACCGCCTGAATTAAATCCATCGTGGCTTCAAAGTCAGCATCGGTTTCACCGGGAAAGCCGATAATAAAGTCTGATGACATGCTGATATTCGGGCGCACTTTACGTAATTTGCGGATCTTTGATTTATATTCAAGGGCCGTGTGACCACGTTTCATTAAATTCAGAATACGGTCTGAGCCACTTTGCACCGGCAGGTGCAGGTGATCAACCAGCTCTGGCACCGTTTCGTAAACCGCAATAATATCGTCGGTAAATTCCACCGGATGCGACGTGGTGTATCGAATTCGGTCGATACCATCAATGGCAGCAATCAATTCCAGCAATTCTGCAAAACGGCAAACACTGCCGTCGTGGTGTTCACCACGGAAAGCATTCACATTCTGGCCAAGCAGATTGACTTCCCGTACGCCTTGTTCCGCCAGTTGGGCGACTTCCAGCAACACGTCATCCACCGGGCGGCTGACTTCTTCGCCGCGGGTATAAGGCACCACACAAAAACTGCAGTACTTGGAACAGCCTTCCATAATGGATACGAATGCGGTTGGACCTTCTGCGCGGGGCTCTGGCAGGCGGTCGAATTTTTCGATTTCGGGGAAGCTGACATCCACAACAGCCGTTTCGCCAGCCTGGATTTGATTAATCATCTCGGGCAAACGATGCAGGGTTTGCGGACCGAAAATCACATCAACAAAAGGCGCACGCTGACGAATATGATCGCCTTCCTGTGAGGCCACACAGCCGCCCACACCAATGATCAGATCCGGGTTAGTCTTTTTCAGATTCTTCCAGCGGCCCAGTTGATGAAACACTTTTTCCTGAGCTTTTTCGCGGATAGAGCAGGTGTTGAGCAAAATAACATCGGCCTGCTCCGCTTCTTCAGCCAGCGTATACCCGTGAGTTGAATCGAGCAGATCGGCCATTTTTTCCGAATCATACTCATTCATCTGGCAACCCCAGGTTTTGATGTACAGCTTTTTACTCATAGCATTTAATAATCACGTTAGGCTGGCGCAAAAAGGGGTTTGCATAGGGCAATCCACGGCGCGCAGCGATTTTGGTCAAAATAGCCGCGTATTTTAACTGTTATAAACCCCGATCGCTACCCTTGTGAGCCGGTCTGAGTGGGATTTTAGCGCTTTTTCGATCCAGCCCAAGGCAAGTTTACGTAACAGTTTAAAATCCATGATTTATTGCTAACACACTGATATAACGCGCTTGTGTAACAATTGCCTATACGGATTGGTATTAGAATTAGCCCGCGAGTTCGGGCATAATCGCTGAACATAAACAGGGTTCCTATATGTTTGATTTTTGTATTAATGGCGCTGGCATGGTTGGCGCGGCCACCGCTTTGGGCCTGGCACAGCAGGGTTATCAGGTCGCGATTATAGAACAGCGTCCGCCGCAGCCTTTCGCTGCCGGGCAACCGCCGGATCTGCGCATGTCGGCCATCAGCGTGGCATCCGTAGACTTGCTGAAGGCGCTCGGAGCCTGGCAGCACATTGAAGCCATGCGGGTGCGTTCCTACAGCGAGTTATCAGTATGGGAACGGCCGGATTGCCGTACCGACTTTATAGCCAGTGACGCCGGTTTTGAGCGCCTGGGGTATTTTGTGGAAAACCGCCTGGTCCAACTGGGATGCCATCAAGCGTTAAAAGCGTTTAGTAATGTCAGTTGGTTTTCGCCGGCGCACATCAGTGCGTTAGCTCGCCCGGCGAATGATAATGAGCCGGTGGCCATTACCCTGGAAGGCGGTGAAGAAATTTGTGCAAAATGGCTGATTGGTGCCGATGGGGCCGAATCCCAGGTACGTCAGCTTAGCGGTATTGGCATATCAGGCTGGCAGTATGCGCAGCAAGCCATGGGGATTATTGTTGAATTTACCGAACCGGTAGCCGACCGCACCTGGCAACAATTCACGCCTCTTGGCCCCCGCGCTTTATTACCTATGCATGACAATTATGCGTCACTTATCTGGTATGACAGTCCGCAGCGTCTGGCTGCATTGTCAAAATTATCCTCGGTACAGCTGAAACAAGCGATTGAAGAGGACTTCCCGCCCTTGGGCGATGACTTTACGGTATTGAATAAAGCCGCTTTCACCCTCATTAGAAGACATGCCAGTGACTACATTATGCCCGGCATTATTCTGGTGGGTGACGCCGCGCATACCATCAATCCGTTGGCCGGGCAGGGCGTCAATCTGGGCTTTAAGGATGTGGCTTGTTTACTGGCTCAAACGGCTAATGGGCAGGCGGGTAGTGAAGGGTTTACCGACCGGCTGCGGACAGAATACCAGCGACCACGCCAGCGTGACAACGGGCTGATGATGTCGGCAATGGATGGCTTTTATACCGCGTTCAGTAATGATCATGCGCCGCTTAAATGGCTGCGTAATGGCTTGCTAAAAGTGGCGCAACATACCGGGCCGGTGAAGGCTCAGGTTCTCAAATACGCAATGGGATTAGCTTAATGACCATACTTTATATTATTGGCATTTTATTTCTGGCACTGGTGGTTATTGTGCCATTGCTGGAAAAATCCAAATGGCGGATGAGTGGTGAGGACATGTCGAAACTGACCCGCTGGTTCTGGCCATTGTTGATGATTTTGCTGGTTGCTCAACTGATCAAGATGCTGGTAACTTAAACCGGCTGTGGATACGGACACTGAGATTGGGCGCTTACTGTGACTGTGCCCAGTCTCCGGTTAGGTCAGAAACAATTTTATCGGCCATCCAGGTCAGGCTTGCTGGTAACGCCACACTGGTTGCCAGTGTCCGCAGGGCAATAAACTGGCCCTGTAACCACATAGCCACTCTTTCTTCAGGCAGTTCCCGGGGCAATTCGCCCACACTTTGCGCTTTGATAATGACCGCCTTAAAGGCTTCGCGTAAATTTGCCAGCGCCGTTTGCAGCGCATTTTTAACCCCTTCGGGCAATTCTGCCCAGTCGGCCTGAGTTTTGACTATTAAACACTGAATTTTGTGGGCGGCGCTGTCGTCCACTGTTAAAGGGGAGCGCAGAAATTCACGCAGCTGTTGCAGGGTATTATCACTGTTTGCCACCGCCATAATCTGCCCATGCAATACGTCGGTATAGTGGTTGAGGACTTCAAGATAAAGACCCTCTTTACTGCCGAAAGCCGAATAAATGCTGCCGGGCCGTTTATCCAGCGCTGTCTGCAAGTCGCGCATGCCGGTGCCCAGATAGCCTTTAAGCCAAAAAACCTCAGTTGCCTGTTGAATACTTTGTTCCCGTGGATAACCCATTCATCTACCTTATAACATATGATTTGAACGATCGCTCAAATATAGCTTGAACGATCGTTCATTCAGGCGCTATGGTAAAACTTCACCCGTCAAAAATAAAGGACAGCTATGACAGATTTTACCATTCACACAATGAACACCGCACCTGAGGCTTCCCAGCCGTTACTGGAAGACTCCATTGCTTCATTTGGCATGATCCCCAATTTACATGGGATCATGGCAGAGTCACCGTCGGTGTTGCTGAGCTATAAATTTTTACATACTCAGGCACAGAATACGTCATTCAGTGCAGAAGAGCTCACTGTTGTGTGGCAAACCGCAAATGTTGAACACGCTTGTCACTACTGCGTACCCGCACACACCGGTATTGCCAAAAGTATGAAAGTAGACGATAGCATCACCGATGCTCTGCGCAATAAAACCCCGCTGCCGGGCAAGCTCGAGGTGCTGCGCGAAACCACTAAAGCCATTCTGGTAGACCGGGGTAACCCTGATGCGGTACAACTCGCTGCATTCTTCGAAGTGGGTTACACCAAGCAGCAACTACTGGAAATTATTTTGATCCTGGCGCAGAAGGTGATGAGCAATTACATCAATCACCTGGCCGATACGCCCGTGGATAAAGCGTTTGCAAAGTATGAGTGGCATCCAGCCTGAATAAAACAGGGCCTGATGAGTCAGGCCCTGTTTAGTTACCAGATGCCGTCTTCGGTTTTGCCCTGAATCTCACAGTCACCGGTTTTGTACTCCGGTGTTTCACCGCGTTCGCGTTTATTAAAGTAATCTTTGCTGATACTGACAATAGTGGGTGTCATCCACATGATGGCAATAATATTGATGACAGACATCAAACCCAGCGCCATATCGGCGGCCGCCCAGACCTCGGGTAAAGCCGCCATGGAGCCCCAGAATATCATGGCAAGATAACCGCAGGTGTAGGCTATTCGGCCCATTTTATTATCGAGCTTGAACATATGCAGGTTACTTTCGCCGTAAGCATAGTTGGCCACCACCGAGGTGAACGAGAAGAAGCAAATGGCAGCGGCAACAAAGTCAGCACCGCCGGCACCAATGTGCGTTTCCATAGCTGACTGGGTCAGGCGGATGCCTTCCATCTGATCGCTGCTGGAGCCACCGGCCAGTAAAATAATAAATGCCGTAGCGGTACACAGCACCATGGTGTCGAGGAAAACGCCCAGCATTTGAATATACCCCTGAGAAACCGGGTGGTTAGGGTTGGGCGCTGCACTCGCTGCAGCATGAGGCACGCTACCAGAACCTGCTTCGTTGGAGTATAAACCACGTTGAATACCATTTTTCACGGCGGCACCCATAGCGCCTGCACCGGCTTCCTGAAGACCAAATGCCGATTGAATAATATTCATCAGCATGGCCGGTAACTCGGTGATATTGATTGCACAAACCAGTAACGCGGCGAGTACATAACTAATGCCCATGAACGGCACAACCCACTCAGCAAACCGGGCAATACCCCGTAAACCACCCACCACAATCAGCGCTGCCAGGGCAATAATCGCCATACCCGAATAGCTGGTGGGTATGTCGTAGGCGGCGTTCAGTGCATCGGTAATAGTATTGGCCTGAACGGCAGAAAAAATAAAGCCATAACCCAGAAATAAGCACAATGAAAACGCTACGGCAAGCCAGGTTTTATTGAGCCCCTGCTTAATATAATAGGCCGGTCCACCGCGAAACTCGCCATGATCGTCTTTAACCTTGTACAACTGGCCCAGCACACTTTCGGCAAAACCGGTTGCCATGCCGAGAAGAGCAATGACCCACATCCAGAAGATACTGCCAGCGCCGCCCAGCGAAATGGCTACCGCAACGCCCGCCAGATTCCCTGTACCTACGCGTGCTGAGAGGCTGGTACACAGTGCCTGGAATGAACTTATCCCTTCTTTATTGCTGGTGGTGCTGCCTTTCAGCAGACTGAACATATGGCCAAAGTGTTTAATTTGCACACCGCCGAGCTTGACGGTAAACCATATGCCGCATATGAGCAGCATATAAATAAGAACCTGGCCGTTACCCCAGAGAATATTATTAATAAACGCAACGATGTCGTTGAGCACTGAAGAAATCCTGTTTAATTATTATGTGGAAGGAGGTTACACCATCGTCTTGTTACGGATGATTGCGTTAACCGTAACAAGACACGCATATCAGTGTGCCGGTCTGAACGTATACTGTAAAGTAAAAACAACACGGACTTCGGTGACTTAGCGAAACGGAGTGATGTTACTGGCGCTGATATTGCTTTAAAAATGCCCAGATGATTTCGGACATGGGTAAGTCATCGGTGCTGCCCAGACCATACTTCGCCAGGATGTCTGCTTTAGGGCTGCCAGGCCAGGTATGGCCTGCCTGTTCTGAGCGGTAAAAAATCACTTCTACGTCGTCACGGCAGTCAGACCAGACGGTTTTAGTAATGCCTGCACGAATAGCAGTGGTAGTGGTGTTCTCACAGCCATTAAACTTAACCCAGTCCTCAATTGCCGGCTCTACGCCCTCGTGCCAGTAACGCGGCGAATCGGCCTGATGCTGATAGTGATTAACCGGATCCTGCGTGCCGTGGTAGGTGAGCACCGGCATGGCGCTGGCTGGCTCGCAATTATCGGCAAAGCGTACACCGGCAATGGGAGCGATAGCGGCAAAGGTATCTGCCAGATCGCAGGCCAGACGGCTGCTCATACGCGCACCACCAGAAAAGCCGGCAGCATAAATACGAGAAGCATCGATGGGGTAGTGCTGCGCCAGATGAGCAATCAGCCCTTTAATAAAGGCCACATCATTGTACGGGCTATCCAGTTGCTCAACATTCCAGGTTTGGCGACCACCAGGCTCATAGCTGAATTCGGCTTTGGGGGCGACGACAATAAACTTATGCTGTTCTGCCAGGCTTTCCAATTCATTCAGCTCGGCAATCTGTTTTGGTGTGGAGCCGGTACCATGAAAGTTGAATACGACAGGCAAGGGAGCCCCGCTACCGATATTGTCCGGCACAAACAGTCGCCAACTGCGCGACTGTCCATCAAGCTCTGCTGTTTGCTCTACAGGCTCTGATATTGCCGCTGAGGCTAGCAATAACAAAAAAGGGGATAACAGTTTAATGAGTGTTGCAGACAGGTTGTTAGGCATTGCACAGACATCTTTAGTGGGTGATGGCAAAAATGTACCATACCGCAGCAGTAAAAGGTGGGAAGTCTGAAAACAAAAACGCCAGTCATGCGACTGGCGTTCTTAATATGGCTGGGGTAGCAGGACTCGAACCTACGGATGGCGGGATCAAAACCCGCTGCCTTACCAACTTGGCTATACCCCAATCAACTGGGTGTGTTAGCTGATATTAAATCAACGTAACGAAAAAATGGCTGGGGTAGCAGGACTCGAACCTACGGATGGCGGGATCAAAACCCGCTGCCTTACCAACTTGGCTATACCCCAAATGGTGCGGAAGGAGAGACTTGAACTCTCACGCCGTGAAGCACTGGAACCTAAATCCAGCGTGTCTACCAATTCCACCACTTCCGCGCAGTGTCTCGCACATTAAAAAAACCATAAACTGGGTTTGCGAGGTTGGTGGCTACGGCGAGATTCGAACTTGCGACCCCATCATTATGAGTGATGTGCTCTAACCAACTGAGCTACGTAGCCTCCGATTGTTTTACTTCCCTCTCAGGAAGTGGCGCGTATTATGCGTATATGAACTGGGGTCGTCAACCCCTTTTTTAACTCATTTGTTCAACTGCTTAATATCTGTGCGTCAGCGCTGGAAATTCAGCCAAAACAGCCGCGGATGGCGTGTTTTTGTGCGAATTAATGTGTTTTTAGCATGGCAACGATAGCACCATCTAACGGAAATAAAAAAGCCCTCATCGCTGAGGGCCTGGTTATTTGCTAGTCAAATGCTTAGACATTAAAGCGGAAGTGGATCACGTCGCCGTCTTTAACGATGTAATCTTTACCTTCCAAACGCCATTTACCGGCATCCTTGGCACCTTGCTCGCCATTAAACTCAACAAAAGCGTCGTAGCCAACGATTTCAGCGCGAATAAAGCCTTTTTCAAAATCGGTATGAATTTTTCCAGCCGCCTGTGGCGCAGTAGAGCCTTCAGGGAAGGTCCAGGCGCGCACTTCTTTAACACCTGCGGTGAAATAGGTTTGCAGCGTCAGCAGGTTATAACCAGCGCGGATGACACGATTCAGTCCCGGCTCTTCCAGACCCATATCGGCCATAAACTCTTCGCGGTCTTCATCGTCCAGTTCGGCAATGTCTGACTCAATGGCGGCACAAACGGCAACCACCACGGCATTTTCACCTTCAGCAATGGCCCGTACCTGATCCAGATAAGGATTATTTTCAAAGCCGTCTTCATTTACGTTGGCAATGTACATGGTGGGCTTAAGGGTCAGCATGTTCATGTAGCTGATAGCCGCCAGTTCTTCTTTACTCAATTCCAGTGAGCGCAGCAGATGGCCTTCATCCAGTGTAGGTTTAATTTTTTCCAGTACTTTCAGCTCAAACTTCGCATCGGCATCACCACCTTTAGCCCGTTTAGCGACACGATGAATGGCTTTTTCAGTAGTTTCCAGGTCTGCCAGTGCCAGTTCGGTATTAATAATATCAATATCGTCCTGTGGGCTGACTTTACCGGCAACGTGTACAATGTTTTCATTGTCAAAGCAGCGTACCACATGACCAATCGCGTCGGTTTCACGGATATTGGCCAGGAATTTATTACCCAGACCTTCACCTTTAGAGGCACCTTCAACCAGGCCCGCAATATCCACGAACTCCATAGTAGTGGGGATAACGCGCTGGGGATTAACGATTTCTGCCAGCTTATCTAAGCGCAGATCCGGCACCGGTACCACACCGGTATTGGGTTCAATGGTACAGAACGGAAAGTTTGCAGCCTCGATACCCGCTTTGGTTAATGCATTGAATAACGTTGACTTACCGACGTTCGGCAGGCCGACAATGCCACATTTAAATCCCATAATGGAGCCCTTGAAAATTTGAAGTTAATTATCTGCTTTAAAACTATGAAGGCGATTTTGCGCCATTTTCAGATCGTTTTTAAGTAAAATTTCAGTACAACGAACTGCCTCATCAATCGCTTGTTCAATTGCTTCTCTTTCTTGTTGCGCAGGTTTACCCAGCACGTGGCCGGTGACTTTGCTTTTATGGCCCGGATGGCCAATGCCAATGCGCAAGCGTAAAAAGTCACGATTATTGCCCATCCGCGAGACGATATCCCGAATGCCGTTCTGACTTGAGCTGCCACCCACTTTAAACTTGGCAACGCCTGGCGGTAAATCCAGCTCATCAAAAGCAACCAGCATTTGTGAGGGCTCTATACGATAAAAGTTCGCCAGCGCGGCAACAGACTGCCCGCTTTTATTCATAAACGTTGTGGGGTAGAGCAAACGGATGTCCTGACCAGCAAGGGTAATTCGGGCAGTTTTGCCAAAGAATTTGCTTTCAGGAGAAAGAGAGGTATTAAACGTCGATGCGAGTTCTTGTAAAAACCACGCTCCCGCATTGTGGCGTGTTTGTTCGTATTCGGGGCCTGGATTACCCAGGCCCACAATAAGACGAATGTCTGCCAAGGGAATTATTCCTCAGTAGCGTCTTCTTCACCTTCTGCTTCGTCAGCGGCTGGCGCTTTTGGCGCTGGCTTGATAGTTACCACAGCAAGGTCGTGTGCTTCGTCTTCTTTAGCCAGTTCTACAGAAGAAACGCCTGCTGGCAGAGTCAGATCTGACAGGTGCAGGGTTTGATCCATTTCAACGTTAGCCATGTCTACTTCGATGAACTCAGGCAGGTCTTTAGGCAGACAAGTGATTTCAACTTCGTTTACGTGGTGTTCAGCAATACCACCGTCTTTAACGGCCTGGCACTGTTCTTCGTTGATGAAGTGAATTGGAACAGAAGTGTGTACGTCCTGACCAGCGATTACACGTTGGAAATCCAGGTGAGTAATCTTAGGCTTGAACGGGTGACGTTGTACGTCTTTCAGCAGTGCATCAACTTGCTTACCATCGATGTTCAGTTTCAGAACATGTGAGTAAAACGCTTCAAAATCAGCAGCGTTGATTACTTTGTTGTGGTCAAGAGTTAAAGATACTGGCGCTTCTTCGCCACCGTAAAGGATCGCAGGTACTTTGTCAGCATGACGAAGGCGGCGGCTCGCACCTTTCCCCAGGTCAGTACGGACTTCTGCATCCAGATTAAAAATCGCATCAGACATCAGATGTCTCCAAAATAATAAAAAATGATTGTTCACAGATTTTTGCGACCAAAATCTGCCATGAAAAGGTAATTCAGCCGTTAAAAGCGTAAAATAATTACCTTGCCCTAAATTAAAAGGCGGCGAATTCTACCACCCGATGCCAGAAGATACAAACCTCAAAGGGATTTTAATTTACGCGGGCCTGTCTTCGGTGGCGAGGCATGGCTGTCATCGAGTACTTTCACCGTATCGACTTCGAGTAATTCGCCAAACTGGGTGGTGGTAATGATGTCTTTATTGACACTGCCGTTGATTTCAACCACCAGGCCGTCAAGGCGATAGGCGGTGGGCAAATGTCGCAGGGTATAACGCTGATTATCGTTGGTCAGCAGCGCAAAAAAACCACCTTCAAACTGTTTATACACAATAGTACCGGTAAAAACCGTAGTGGCCTGAGCAGAACTCATGGCATTTTCTTTGTTCACTGGCGATGACTCCTTACTGTCAGCACAGGCCCAAAGCCCGTCTGCCATGGCAATGATTAAAAGTACTGCACTTAAGGTTCGCATTTTTGATTACCTGTTAGTTTCGTTAGTGCCTCAAAATTACAGTATGCAGGGCTTAGCCTGAACGGGCAATGAATTACCCAAAGGGGAGCGAAAAGGTGCGGCTGACCCTGTTAAACCCACAGCACACGGCAGACGCCTGGCTCTGCTAAAAGGCAGTATGTTAGAACTTAACACTCAGCGTTAGTGAGCAGGGGATTGCTGGTCAGGTTCATCTGCCACGTAATGCTATTGCCAATGTCAGACACAATTAAGGAAGACTGGATGCACTATTTTCATAAGTTTATGGCTGGCTTTATCTGCTTGCTAAGCGTTATGTCGCCGCTGAGTGCCGCGCAGCAAAGTGACGATATAGCGCCTTATAATGCGACGCTCGATAATTTCGAATACCCCTTTGACGTTGCCAGATTCTCTTTTACCAGCCAGGGACAAACTCTGTCGATGGCTTATATGGATATAAAACCAGAAAAAGTGACAGGAACCGTCGTGTTGCTGCATGGCAAAAATTTTGCTGGTTTTTACTGGGAGCGCGTGGCCCGTGAATTAGTGGCCAGGTCGTACCGGGTGATTGTGCCAGACCAGATAGGGTTTGGTAAATCCAGCAAACCTGAACACTACCAGTATTCGTTTGCGGGTCTGGCTAATAATACCAGGCAACTGCTGGAGCACATTGAGGTTGAGCAGGCGATAATTGTTGGTCACTCCATGGGCGGTATGCTGGCGGTAAAATTCGCTAAGTATGTAAAAGATAAAACTGCACGAGTTATTTTAATTAACCCCATCGGACTGGAAGACTATCTTAAATGGGTAGATTACCAGGACCCGCAGGTGTTTCTGGCCAATGAACTTAAAAAAACACCAGAGAGTCTTCGCCGTTATCAGCAGAAAAACTACTATGACGGTAAATGGCGGCCAGCCTATCAGGAGTTGCTTGAACCGCATATCGGCCAGTTGAAACACCCTGACTACCCACGTGTTGCGATGAATAATGCGTTAACTTATAACCCCATATTCAGCGAACCCATTGTGAATGATCTACCCCAGCTAACGGTGCCAGTAACCCTGATCATTGGCACCCGGGACCGAACCGGTCCGGGCAGAGCGTTTAAGAAACCCGGCGTGACTTATAAGCTTGGGCAGTATCAGGTGCTGGGTAAAAAAGTTGCCGATACGCTACAAAAAGGCACGCTCATCGAACTCGATGGATTAGGGCATATGCCGCAGTTTGAAGACTGGACACGTTTTAAGGCGGCTTTCATTCCTTTATTCGACCAATAGCCTAACGGGATGCAGGCGGTGTTGCACTGCCTTCTTCTTTAGCCACCGTTGTATTTAATTCATCGAGCTTTGCCCTGGTAAAATCCAATTGCTCTTTTAGCAGTGATTTTTCTTCGCTGTCGGCCTCTTTTATGGCGGCCTGCAGCGCTGTAATTTGCGATTCCAGCGCAACCCTGTCTTGCTGTACGGCTTCGGCTTCTTCAGCCTTATCAAAAATAACCGCTTCAGGGCGGCTTTGCTCCGGCTCCGGGGTTTTTGCTTTTTTGGGCGCCGTAGGGATCATAACGTTGCCCGGCTCCTGGGGCCGGGTATTGGTAAAGGCCGGAGAGACTATTTCAATTCCTGCCTGATGGAGACTGTCGAGCACCGCTTTATGTAACTTTGAGCGCGCGCTAAGCATACTTTTAACATCAGTGAGCAAGCCGGCAATACGATAAGAAACCGAAAAATCCCCTAACGCAATAACTTGCACAAAGCTGTCTTCCAGGCCGCATTCTGCGGCGGCCACCAGTAAGTGTTTCTCTACTTTAGCATGGTGTATTTCGTAACCCAGGCTCAGTTCAACCGAGATAATAGCCCCTGAGGAACGCACCACCGTCAACGGGCTGTTAACGAGGGTTGAATTCGCAAATGAAATTAGCTCCCGGGTTTCGGTTTGAATTTCGGTGTCCAGCAGCCCCATCTCCGCCACGCGGCCAAAGAAGCCATTTACCCTGACAAAATCCCCAATCCGGAAAGGCTTATTGAAACGTAAGACTAAACCGGCCATGACATTGGTCATAATGGATGTAGAAGAGAAAGCCACCATACCCGAGAGTAAAATACCGATCAGAGCGAGGATTTGGTTTTGAATTGCTTCACTGACCGGCAGGGTCAGGACGATAGCAATAACGCCTACAATGTTAGCAACCAACAGGGTGAGTTGTCGGGGGAGTTTTTTTTCACCGCTCAGATGTGAGTGGCGTTTTAATAACAGCCAGTTTAACAGGGAGAGAAAAAGCGTGACTAATACCAGACTGACTAACAGTGGCCAGAATAAGGCGATGGACTGGGGCAGCAAACGAAGGTCTCTGGTGCAGCGAAAATATGAAACTACATTAGCGGTTTATCAGCCACTGCGCAACTTAGCTGTCGATGGCTTGGTCACTGGCAATCACTACCCGGTTACGACCTTCCTTTTTTGCCTGGTAAAGGGCGTCATCGGCTAATTTTAAAAGCGCAGAAGGGTTGGTGCTGGTCGTTGGGATTACACTGCATACACCCACACTTATGGTGTAGCTAATTATCTCGTTGCGGTATTTAACCGGTACTGAGGCGGCACTCTCTCGTAACGATTCGGCAAGGGTGGCGATACGGCCTTTTGATTCATTACAAACCAGCAGGCAAAATTCTTCACCACCTATACGGGCCGGGAGATCGCTGGCGCGGCCACTGACGCGCTGGATCAGTGCTGAAAGAGACTGAATGACATGGTCGCCTGCCTGATGGCCCAGTGTGTCATTGATCTGTTTGAAGTGATCGATATCCAGCATCAGCACACCGATAAGAGACTGGTTACGTCTGGCGCGCTGGATTTCTTCACTAAACCGCTTGTCAAAGTAGCGCCGGTTGGCAAGGCCGGTTAAGGGATCAGTTAAGCTTAAGCGCTCCAACTCCTTGTTCATGATCTGCAACTTCTGCATGGCAACTTTCAATTCTCTGGTCTGCTCGTTGACTTTCAGTGACAGTTCTTCTTTGACTCGCCGTTCGATACCGAGCAGACGCTGCTGAGCCGCAACCTCACTTACTTTGGCTTTGGCTGCTTCATTGGACATTTGCAAGGCGATATTCTGTGCTTCAGAACGCATCTTGCGATCCCGGTTTATGCGCTCGGCCAGGGCCATAGACAGCAACAGCACTTCAATTGTCACGCCTATATTTTGTAAATAATGCAGTTCGATAACGTAGGGAATAACATCATTGAGGCCGAGAATTAAGATGATTGTGCTGGCGATAAGTACCGACCAGGACAGTGTGAGGTACTTGGCTGATTTGTCGCCTTTCATCCACAGATAGCCAGACACACCAATGGCAAACAAACAGTTTATAAGCCCGAATATATCGATTATGGGAATGACTATCGCCGCGGGGACAACCGGCGCCAGTAGCAGTATTGCCAGCCACAGATAACAGACAATCTGACTGCTTAGATTAAGAAACACACCACGGTGTTTAAGCAGCAGAAACTGCCGGATGAACATTAATGCTGCAAAAAAGCCAAGTGGCACAAGAAGCCGGTATGCGTAGGCAAGAAATGCCGGATAGTCTGACCATAGCCAGGCGACCCCGGCACCATTCATTATCAGGGTATAAGCCGCCATGGTAGCGACATAAAAACAGTAGGCGGCAAACGCTTTGTGACGCAGGAATAGAAAAAGCGATAAATTGTAGCCAAACATGGCAAACAACACGCCGTAAAATAACCCGAGATACCAGTTTCGCTGTAGCTGGTGGTCGCGAAAGCTTTCCTCTGGCCACAGGGTTATCGGCAGTAAAGCTTTTTCTGACGGTAGCATTCGCAGGTACAGGATGTTAACGCTATCGCTTCTCAGTGACAGGGTTATCGCAAAGGGGAACTCATCGGCAGAATCAGGCGGAATTTGCCAGTCCGTAAACTGGCCTGATGCTATCACTGCGTTAGCGGATTCATTGTAGTGAAACCATTCGATGGATTTCACCAGCGGCCAGTCAAGCGTCATTACCCACGATGATGGTGCTCCCGGCATTCTTTGAAGCGGGATCTTAACCCAGATATACGACTGGCCAGAACCTAAAAAAAGCGATGAACTGTGATGAAACTGCCAGTCCTTATCGGGTAATCCCCGAATTTGTTTGAGGGACATTTTACTGAAAGCTTCGAAGTAATACATACCTCCGTTTAAATGCACGTGGTCAGTACCGGCTGTTAAGGTATTAACGTGTTGGGGCTGGTCGGAAACCGGGCTGTTTTCGGCACCAATACAGGGAAAAAGCATCAGACAAAACAGAAAGATACTTACCTGTGCTCGAAAGGATGTCATGAAAAGAAGAGGCCGGTTCACCATCATTCTTTAACTATAGCAACAGCTCACTGATTTGCCTGAACAGCGCAACAGGCAGGCAATAAAAAAGCCAGCAATGCTGGCTTTTGAAAACGAATTATCAGTGCTTAGTATTCAAACATTGCAGAAATTGACTCTTCATTGCTGATACGACGGATTGTTTCAGCGAGCATCTCAGACAGCGTAAGTTGTTTGACTTTACCAATCGCCGCCATGTCAGTGCTCAATGGAATACTGTCAGTAACAATAATCTCATCAATCACAGATTCTTTAAGGTTGTTGGCTGCGTTGCCCGAGAAAATAGCGTGGGTAGCATAGGCATAAACCTTACGTGCACCATGGGCTTTCAGGGCTTCCGCCGCTTTCGCCAGGGTACCGCCGGTGTCGATCATGTCATCAACGATAATACAGTCGCGATCCTTAACGTCACCGATAATGTTCATTACCTGGGCTACGTTAGCTTTCGGACGGCGTTTATCGATAATAGCCAGATCGGTATCGTTAAGGAGTTTAGCTGTAGCGCGAGCCCGCACTACACCGCCAATATCTGGCGAAACCACGATGGGCTCAACGAAATCACGCTGAAACATATCGTTTAACAGGATTGGTGTTCCGAACGCGTTGTCTACCGGTACGTCAAAGAACCCCTGGATTTGCTCGGCG
This sequence comes from Alteromonas sp. 4NH20-0104, assembly GCF_057547795.1. Taxonomy (NCBI): domain Bacteria; kingdom Pseudomonadati; phylum Pseudomonadota; class Gammaproteobacteria; order Alteromonadales; family Alteromonadaceae; genus Alteromonas; species Alteromonas sp. 4NH20-0104. The sequence continues at coordinate 74,175 of NZ_BAAJLP010000019.1, forward strand.
TGCAGGTCGATGGTTAATACGCGGTCAACGCCTACGTTAGACAGAAAGTCAGCAACCACTTTGGCCGTAATCGGCACCCGGGCCGAACGCACCCGGCGATCCTGGCGCGCATAACCAAAGTAAGGAATAACCGCAGTGATTCGGCCAGCTGATGCACGACGCAGGGCGTCAATCATCACAATAAGCTCCATCAGGTTATCATTGGTAGGTGCACAGGTAGACTGGATAATAAAAACGTCCGAACCACGGACGTTTTCATGAATTTCTACTGCTATCTCGCCGTCGCTAAAACGGCCAACTGTGGCATTTCCAAGTTTGGTATAGAGGCGATTGGCAACTTTCTGGGCTAGTTCAGGAACAGCGTTACCTGCAAAGAGCTTCATGTCTGGCACAAGTGTTTCCTCAGTGCATTTTAAGTAGGAGGTGGCTGGGGTAGCAGGACTCGAACCTACGGATGGCGGGATCAAAACCCGCTGCCTTACCAACTTGGCTATACCCCATCAATGTTAGTCGTTCTGGCTCAGGACACCTGTTGTAATTTTAATTGAAGCGGTGAGGTATTTACGCCTTTGGCAACGAATCCGTACCAGTTTTCAGGAAGCGCTTGCTGCACTGCCTTTGCCTGATCCGGGTCACTAAATGTAGCAAATACGCACGCGCCTGTGCCTGTCATCCTCGACGGTGCGTAGTGTAACAACCACTGTAATAATTTTGCAACTTCCGGTTGGCTTTTACAGACAATTTTCTGACAATCATTTTGCGTTGCATCAAAAGTATAATGCTGCCAGTTCATTGCTGGGGTATCGCGCGGTAAATCTGGATGTGAAAACACCTCTGCAGTGCTTATATTCACCCCGGGGAACACCACCAGATACCAGCTGTCATCGAGGCTGACAGGATGTATCTGCTCGCCTACACCCGCGGCGAAAGCCGTTTTCCCGTGTACAAAAATCGGTACATCTGCACCCAGTTCCAGACCCAGTTCAGCCAAAGCCTCAGTGGACAGACCACACTGCCAAATATGATTCAGAGCCACCAAAGTGGTCGCGGCGTTAGACGAGCCTCCGCCAATGCCACCACCCATAGGTAATTGTTTTTCAATGTAAATGTCGCACCCTTGGGATGTGTTGGTATGGTTTTGCAACAACCTGGCGGCACGGTAAATTAAGTTATCTTCAGTATTAACCCCGGAAATGGGGGTTGCCAGCCTGATGATGCCGGTGTGATTGGCTTCAAACGCCAGTGCGTCACCCACATCGAGCATTTGGAAAAGGGTTTGCAGCAGGTGATAACCTTTCTCGTTGCGGCCCAGGATATGTAAAAACAAATTGAGTTTGGCCGGGCTCGGCCACCAGTCGCGACTTAATTGAGTGTCCATTGCGAGATTCTTATTTTTATCCACTGTTCAGGCTGAGCCGTATTGGTCAGTTTTATATTGTGAGGCAGGAAAACGTCATCTACCTGCCCGTACTGCGCATAGTCTACCTGCCAGCCGGCGCACTGGCGACAGCCAGGCTTGAGCTGTTTTAACAGGCCGTTTTCGTTCAGGGTATAATTATCGCCGGCCCGGGGCACGCCTTTCACCCAGCTTAATAACTGCTCTAGTGGAATGTCCCAGCCGGTAGTCTGGTAGAGCAGGGCGGTCGCCGAAGGATCGGTGTATATTTCATCGTCAGCCTCCAGCCGTGCCCCATCCTCGCTTTGTTGCATATCGACCAGGGTAACACCTAAAAAGTTACTGAGTCTGAAGGTAAATAAGGGGTCCGTCACCTGCCAGCGAAGTGTGGCACTGACCGATTTTTCCGGCTCTTTTAAAGCCAACTTACCATTAATATTCCAATGCTTAATGGCGTCAAGCTTGATCAGCTGAGCCGGTAAGTTAATCTGCCCCTGGGGGGCCTGCGGACGTGTTGCACAGGCACTGAGAAGGATTACAAACAGAAAGATAAATACCTGACGAAACACGGGCTAACCTATAAAATCTATCGGGTTGATAGTTGAACATAGAACTATCGACACTTTCAATCATTTTGGCTTTTTCGTACAATGCCGCTCCATTGTAGCCGTAAACGAACCCCATGACCCTGATTGCCCTCGGAATTAACCACAAAACTGCTCCGGTTGAGTTGCGCGAAAAAGTAGCGTTCACACCGGATTCGCTGGTTGAGGCGTTGTCGTCATTAAACCACCTGAATGGCGTTGAAGAGTCGGTGATTGTGTCTACCTGTAATCGCACCGAAGTTTATGTGTCTTCCGAATCGAGCTGTGCCGACCAACTCATTGAATGGCTGGCAGATTTTCATAATGTTGATGCCAGCCAGTTAAGTGCGAATGCCTACATTTATGAACAGGCTGCCGCCATTGAACATGTGATGAAAGTGGCCAGTGGGCTGGACTCACTGGTTCTTGGTGAACCGCAAATTCTGGGCCAAATTAAACAGGCTTACAATAATGCCAAGCACTCTGGCATGGTGAATACTCAGTTTGATAAATTGTTTCAGCATACCTTTGCCGTAGCCAAGCGGGTTAGAACCGAAACCGAGATTGGTGCGAATGCGGTCTCGGTGGCTTTTGCCGCGGTGCAACTGGCAAAACACATTTTCGCCCGTTTACCTGAGCGCTCAGTATTATTGGTGGGTGCCGGAGAAACCATTGAACTGGTTGCCCAGCACCTTAAAGAACAGGGCGTTCAGAAACTGGCCGTTGCGAATCGCACCCGGGCCCGTGCGGAGAACCTTGCAGGCACGCTGGGTGCTGAGGTTATGACCCTGAGTCAGCTACCGGAAACATTGCACAAATTTGATATTGTGATCAGTTCAACCGCTAGTCAGCTGCCGCTAATTGGTAAGGGGATGGTAGAGGATGCGCTCAAACAGCGCCGTAACCTGCCGATGTTTATGGTTGACCTGGCCGTGCCCAGGGATATAGAAGCCCAGGTCAACGAATTAGGCGACGCCTACCTGTACACTGTGGATGACTTGCAGCACATTGTGCAACAAAATATGGCTTCCCGTGAGCAGGCCGCTGAAGAAGCTGTTAAAATTATCCAGCAGCAGGTCATTAGCTACTTACAGTGGCAACAGTCCCGGCAAACGGTGGATTTGGTTAAACAATACCGCGATCGCGGCAATCTGCAGCGTCAGGAACTGGTCGACAAAGCATTAAAACAACTGCAGGAAGGCAAAGCGGCCGAGACGGTAGTTGAAGAGCTGGCTTACAAGTTAACCAATAACTTATTACATGCACCTACCCGTGCATTGCGGGATGCGTCAACGCAGGTTGAACAGCACACCACAAAGTGGCTGAGTCGGGTGTTTGAACTGGACAATGACGAGTCCAGATAATCTGTATTTTATTTCAGGAAAAGTATGAAAGAATCCGTTGTCATTAAGTTGGAAAACCTGGTTGAACGTTTTGCTGAGGTACAAGCGCTGTTGAGCGATCCCGGCGTAATAGGGGATCAGGATAAATTTCGTTCCTTATCAAAAGAATTCAGCCAGTTAGAAGACGTTGTTGCGGGTTTTAACGCGTATAAACAAGCGGAAGAAGATTTAGCGTCTGCCGAAGAAATGATGGCCGAAGATGATGCTGAGATGCGGGAAATGGCGCAGGAAGAAATGAAAGCGGCCAAGCAGGAAATAGAGCGTCTGGAAGCCGATTTACAAATCCTGCTGTTACCCCGCGATCCGAATGACGACCGAAATTGCTTCCTCGAAATCCGGGCGGGTGCCGGGGGCGACGAAGCGGCCATTTTTGCCGGCGACTTGTTCCGCATGTATAGCCGCTATGCTGAAACCAAGGGCTGGCGTATCGAAATGGTCAGTGCTAACGAAGGTGAGCATGGTGGGTTCAAAGAGGTGATTGCCAACGTAACCGGCGAAGGCGCTTATGGTGTACTGAAGTTTGAGTCTGGTGGTCACCGTGTGCAACGTGTTCCGGAAACAGAGTCTCAGGGGCGCGTTCATACCTCTGCCTGTACCGTGGCAATATTACCCGAAATACCGGAATCAGAAGCCATTGAGATCAATCCGGCTGAACTGCGCATCGATACCTTTCGAGCTTCCGGTGCCGGTGGTCAGCACGTTAACAAAACCGACTCGGCTATTCGGATTACGCACTTGCCTTCAGGCGTGGTAGTTGAATGTCAGGACGAGCGGTCGCAGCATAAAAACCGGGCGAAAGCGATGTCTGTTCTGTCGGCCCGGCTAAACCAGATTGAAGAAGATAAGCGTGCCGCCGAAGAAGCCTCGACACGCCGCAACCTGGTGGGCAGCGGAGACCGCTCTGAACGAATTCGTACCTATAACTTTCCCCAGGGCAGGGTTACAGACCACCGCATTAACCTTACTTTATATCGTCTGGACGAAGTTATCGAAGGGAATCTGGGTCTGCTGCTTGAACCTATCCGTCAGGAACATCAGGCTGATCTGCTGGCCTCGCTGGCCGACGACTAACAGTGCACCAAAAGGATACCGATCCTGTTACGATTGCCCGGGCGCTGGCCTGGGCAACGAGTGAACTGCAACAAGGCGAATCACCTGCCGTAGATAGCCGGGTTTTACTCTGTGCCGTGCTGGAATGCCAGCGCACCTATCTGTTTACCTGGCCCGATAAGTCGTTAACGTCATCTCAGTATAGCCACTTTAAAAATCTTATCGCCAGACGTCGTGAAGGCCACCCTGTGGCCTATCTTACCGGTACGCGTGAGTTTTGGTCATTAACTCTCAAGGTCAATGAAAGCACGCTGATCCCACGCCCTGAAACCGAATTGCTGGTTGAAACCGCCCTGGCGCTGGCGTTGCCCGATACTGCCAGCGTCTGTGATCTGGGCACCGGGACGGGAGCAATTGCGCTGGCTTTAAAAACGGAAAAACCGGCCTGGCACCTTACTGGTGTGGATCGCATCTCCGAAGCGCTTGACCTGGCGGCGGCAAATGCGCAGCTGAATGGCCAGTTAACGGTTAACTGGCTGCTTAGTCACTGGTTCGATGCCATGGCTCCAGCCAATCAGTTTGACCTGATTGTCACCAATCCTCCGTATGTAGAATCTGACAGTGAGTATTTGCAGCAGGGCGATGTGCGGTTTGAGCCTGCGTCTGCGCTGACCGCTGGTGTGGATGGACTGGAAGATATCCGTGACATTATTCAACGGGCCCCTGATTTTTTAACATCAGGTGGTTGGTTGTTAATAGAACACGGGTATACTCAGCATGAGTCGATAAAGGAGCTTTTCGAAGAGCGAGGGTTTAGCGGCTGCCAGGGCATAGACGATTTAAACGGATTGCCAAGAATTACACTGGCTCAGTGGCGAAAATCCTAGCTTCTACATAAGCTTAAGGGAACTGAAATACTCAGACAGGATGGATATGCAGAATGAACGATGACGAGTTTTTGTTTGTCGCTGACGATGATGAACCTGAGGCGGACGAAGTTGGCTACTGGAAGGTATTAATCGTTGATGATGAGCCAGAAGTTCACGCCATTACCAAACTGGCGCTAAACGACTTTACGCTGAACGGCAGAGCGCTGACCTTTATGAGTGCCTTCGATGGCGAAGAAGCCAAGCGGGTACTGCGCGCACATAACGATATTGCCGTAGTGCTCCTCGATGTGGTGATGGAGTCAGACGATGCTGGTCTTAGAGTCGCCGATTACATTCGAAATGACCTGGAAAACCATTTTACCCGGATCATTCTGCGCACCGGTCAGCCTGGTCAGGCACCGGAAAAAGACGTCATAATTAACTACGATATCAATGATTATAAATCCAAAACGGAACTGACTGCGCAGAAGCTCTTTACGGTTATCATTGCCGCATTGCGCTCTTATCGTGACATCATTGTTATTGAGGAAGCCCGGGCAGGACTGGAAAAAATCATTGATGCGTCGGCCGACTTATTTTCCTCGCGCTCACTGGAAGGGTTTATGCGAGGCCTGATCCAACAGCTGGCCTCTATTCTGGGCGGAGCGAAAAACGCTGCGTATATTACCTCTGCCGTGGCACTGCCTAAACCCGTCAGCCAGGCGGGCGAGATGTATATTTTTGCCGGTAACGGTGAATATGCCGGTAAAGAAGGCTACCGGCTCAAGGATTCACTTAACGAGTTTGAATATAAGCTGTGCCAGGATGCGCTGCAACAACAGCAGGTGGTGTATGCTGAAGAGCATCTGGTTGCATATTGTCGCAGTGATAAAAATCACGGGTCGTTGCTATTTTTAACCGGTTTACCGCGCCCGGTAAACGATATCGACAAACGCCTGGTGCAAAAGTTTACTGAAAATGTGCAGCTAGCCTTTGATAATCTGCTCGACAGTGCCGAGCTGAACGAAACTCATCATGAGATTGTGCAGCGCCTGGGCGATGCTATGGACAGCCGTGAAACCGATGAGTACCATGCCCAGCGCTTAAATCACATGAGCGAGTTATTAGCTCGCCTGGCAGGAATGCCCGAGGCTGAAATTCAGCAACTTCTGACCGCTTTGCCGCTGCATAACGTGGGTAATTCCTTTGTGCCGTATTCGTTGCTGAATAAAGACGCACCGCTTACGAGTGAGGAATACCACGAGATTCAGAAGCATGCCGAATTTGGCTACCGAATTTTTAAAGATTCCAAACGGCCGGTAATCAGGCTGGCTGCACAACTGGCTCGTCATCACCACGAACGGTGGGACGGCATGGGCTACCCTGACGGTCTGGCCGGTAATAACATTAGCTTGCAAAGCCGTATACTGGCTATTCTGGATGCCTATGATGCGCTGCGCAATAAACGTAGTTATAAGCCAGCCTGGTCGCTGGAGGAAACAGTGGATACCCTTAAAAATGCTGCAGGCAAACAATTTGACCCGACGTTAGTCGATCTGTTCTTAAAGCATATCGACAGGTTTGAGGTGATTCAGAGTCAATACGCCGGCTGATGCCCGTTAGCCGGTCATAACAACAAGAAATCAAGGAGTGCTAGTTTTATGTACATGATGGCTAAACACCTGCATCTGACCGCTGTGGGTCTGAGTATTTTGCTATTTGTTATCCGCTTTTTATATGGCCAGATGAATCCCGCTTTTTTGCAAAAGAAATGGGTTAAGATCGTTCCACATATTATTGATACCGTTTTGTTACTCAGTGCCGTGTGGCTTTGTGTCATCCTGGCTCAGTATCCTGTAGTTAATGGCTGGCTAACGTTCAAAGTGATTGGTGTGATCGCTTATATTGGCCTGGGGATGATGGCCTTAAAGCGGGCTAAAACACCGCCATTAAAGTGGGGCGCCTTTTTAGCCGCGCTGATTGTGCTGGCGTTAACCGCGAAGGTTGCTGTTACCAAACAGGTGTTTTTCTTATAACCGGAAGTTGTTTTATGACTAATATTAATCAGGTAACCGTGGGTGATATTACGGTTGCCAACGACAAGCCATTTGTTTTGTTTGGCGGAATGAATGTGCTGGAATCCAGAGATATGGCAATGCAGATTGCCGAGCACTATGTGGAAGTGTGCGCCAAACTGAATATTCCGTACGTGTTTAAGGCGTCGTTCGACAAAGCGAATCGGTCCTCGGTGCACTCCTATCGGGGGCCGGGTATGGACGATGGCCTGAAGATTTTTGAAGAGATAAAAAGCACTTTTAATGTGCCGATCATTACCGATGTTCATGAGCCTTTTCAGGCAGCGCCTGTCGCGGAAGTCGTTGACGTCATTCAGCTTCCGGCGTTCCTGGCCCGACAAACTGATTTAGTGGTTGCCATGGCTGAAACCGGCGCGGTTATTAATGTAAAGAAACCACAGTTTCTGGCGCCACATGAAATGCGCCACATTATTAAAAAGTTCGGTGAAGCGGGTAACGACAACATTATCTTATGTGAACGGGGCACCAGCTTTGGCTATAACAACCTGGTAGTCGATATGCTCGGTATGGATGCAATGAAAGACTATGCGCCGGTTATATTCGACGCCACGCATGCCTTGCAGAAACCAGGTGGCAGGGAATCATCCGCCGACGGCAGACGTGCTCAGGCTGCACAATTAGCGCGTAGCGGGATGGCGCTTGGCCTGGCTGGTCTCTTTATTGAGTCACACCCGAATCCGGATGTAGCGAAATGTGATGGCCCCTGCGCTTTGCCGTTATCAAAATTGCAGGGATATCTGGAACAAATGAAGGCAGTCGATGAGCTGGTTAAGCAGTTTGCGCCGCTGGATACCAGTGCTCAGTAGGAAGATTCGTTAAGGTAAGACCTGAAATGCTGTGCTGAAGAGTTCAGCACAGCATTTGTCAGGTGTGAAGGCCAGGAAATTACTCAGTGCGAGTGGTTGCTTCCTGGTCAGGCAGTAAATTGCTCTCGCGGGCGATGAGCAAAGCGCCATTGTTTTTTGACTGTTGTTGCAGGGTTTCATTAACCTGATTGATAATGCTCAACTCAATGTTGAGAGCCGGTTGGTCGATACTGATTTCTACTAATACCATGGCAGTGTTAACAGGCTGTAATTGTGATGCCTGTAGTTCATTTGCTAAAGTGGTAGCCGACCAGCCCATAGTGGCCAGCAATAATACTGCTGTAAGTTGTTTTTTCATATTCACACCTAAATAAAATAATAAAGTTAATTGTATTAAAAATGTTAAAAATTAACATTTTTAAACCTGGTTAACCTTCTGCCTTTAAAGAAGATTTTCCAAATTTCGGGTGAATAATAGACAGTTTATGCAGTCCTGAAAAATGAAAAAAATTACCTTATTTGGATTAGAAAAACTTATGAGTATTTCATCGCGTCATCAGCCCGGTTGTGGTGCCTGATGCAGCGTCGTTTACCCCCCTTAAATGCCCTTAAGGCCTTTGAAGCCGCGGCACGACATTTGAGCTTTACCCGCGCAGCGGACGAATTGTTCGTTACCCAGGCGGCCGTGAGCCATCAAATTAAAGCATTAGAAGATTTCTTATCGCTGAAATTATTTATCCGGCGTAACCGCACCCTGCTGCTCACTGAAGAAGGGCAGGCTTATTTTTTAGAGTTGAAGGATATTTTTAAGAACCTTCAGGATGCGACTGAGCGTTTGCTTGCCAGAGGCAGTAAAGGGGCTATTACCGTAGCAACACCGCCGAGTTTTGCCAGTCAGTGGCTGGTACCAAGAATCAGTCAGTTCAGTCAGTTGTTCCCGGATATTGATGTACGTTTGAAGGCTATCGACTTTGATGAAGGCTTTTTAACTGATGATATCGACGTCGCTATTTATTATGGGCGCGGCAGATGGAACGGCATTCAGGCAGACAAGCTGCATACCGAATTTCTAACGCCGCTTTGTTCACCCAGCTTATTTCAGGGCGCAAAGCAGCTGAAAACGCTGTCGGACCTTAAGCATCATGTATTGCTCCATGATTCCAGCCGGGCTATCTGGAAAATGTGGCTGCAGCATTTTGGTGTTGCTGGCGTAAATGTCAATCAGGGGCCGGTGTTCAGTCACTCCATGATGGTGATGCAGGCGGCGGCGTTGGGGCAGGGTATCGCCCTGGGAAATTCGGTGCTGGCAAAGCCTGAGCTCGATGCAGGTCGGTTAATTATGCCCTTCGAAGAGAAACTTGAGAGCCGGGATGCTTATTATCTGGTGTATCATGAGGGACAGGGTGATATGGGTAAGATTGCCGCTTTTCGTGAATGGGTGGTTAATTTAGTCAAAGAGGAACAAGCTTTTGTCTGAGTGGTATGTGGATACGCCCGCGCAACCGGTAGCCACCATTATTTTAGCTCATGGTGCTGGCGCAGGCGCAGAGTCAGAGTTTATGGTCGATATGGCCGCGCAACTGGCCGCATTGAATATTAATGTGGTGCGGTTTAATTTTGAGTATATGGCAACCATAAAAGCCACCGGTAAAAAACGGCCGCCGGATAAAATGCCCAAACTGGAAACGTGTTTTCAGTCGGTGATTGCGAGTGTGCAAAATAAATGGCCGGATTTGCCTTTATTTATTGGCGGAAAGAGCATGGGAGGGCGTGTTGCCACCCTTATCCTGGAACAATCCGAGGCACTGGGAGCCATTGCGTTAGGGTATCCCTTCCATCCACCGGGCAAGCCTGAAAAGCTCCGCACTGAACATCTCCTCCCGTTGCAAAAGCCGCTGCTAATTATTCAGGGTGAACGGGATACCTTTGGTCGTCGCGAAGAAGTGGAAAGCTACGGGCTGCCTGCTTCAATTCAAACTGCGTACCTGGCCGATGGCGACCACAGTTTTAAACCCCGTAAGGCCAGCGGCCTGACCCAGGGCGAGCATATCCAAAGCGCCGCTGTGCTGAGTCTGGCGTTTATAAAGGCAATAATATGAGAACGTATTTGTTAATAGGCGCCTTACTGGCTTTACTCGGTGTGATGCTTGGCGCGTTTGGGGCTCACAGCCTCAAAAATATCCTCGACGCCAATGCCCTGGCCACCTTTGAAGTGGGTGTCCGATACCAGTTGTACCATGCGCTCGCGGTAATTGTGCTGGGCGGACTGGCAGCGCAGGCAAACCTGCGTTGGTGTAGGCGTGCAGCGCTGCTTTTTATTGTCGGCTGTGTCCTGTTCAGTGGCAGTATTTATTTACTGGCATTAACCGGTATGAAGTGGTTCGGGCCCATTACGCCACTGGGTGGTATGTGTTTTATGGCTGGTTGGGTGGCGCTGGTCATCGGCCTGATAAAAGGGCCAGTGCAAGGTGAGGTTGAATCATGAGTGTCGCCACACAGAGTATTATTGCCTATTGTCGGGCCGGTTACGAAGTGGATACTGGTAATGAGCTGACGGCTATTGCCACAGAACGTGAATTATACGGTTTCCCGGTGTTTAAACCAGGAGAGGGTTACGTTCGTTTTCAGTTTCATAGCGCAGAAGATGCCGCTAAGTTTGTTAACGACGTGCCAGTGCAGGAGACTATCTTTCCTCGCCAATTATTTTTGCTGCTGGGAGAAGTTCAGCTCGAGGATAAGTCTGATCGCATCGGGCCACTATTGGACTCGCTTAATGAGCAAGCGCATGAACGGTGCGGTACATTATGGGTAGAATATCCCGATACTGATGACGGCAAAACGCTGGCAAAGCTGTGTCGCAAACTCGCAGTGCCTTTACGTCAGGCTTTACGCGCTAAAGATTATCTCAGTCGCAAAGAGCAGCTTAACTTACCCGCCTTTCATCTGTTTTTTACCTCTGGTGAACATTACTTTATTGGCCTTAGTCAGGCAAAGCGCCGCAGTCCTTTTGAAAACGGCATCTGCCGGTTAAAGTTTCCGCCCAAAGCACCAAGTCGCTCTACACTTAAGCTGGAAGAAGCATTGTTGACTATGCTGACAGCCGGGCAACGGGAAGCTATTTGTCGTCCAGGGGCCCGGGCGGTGGACCTTGGTGCATGCCCTGGCGGCTGGACTTATCAACTGGTTAGCAGAGATATGCATGTTGAAGCAGTAGATAATGGTAAAATGGCAGATGACCTGATGGCCACTGGTCTGGTAGACTATCGCGCCGAAGACGGTTTTAAGTATCGTCCGCAGATGGGCCATGTTGAGTTGCTGGTCTGCGATATGATTGAAAAACCCGACAGGGTGGCGGTACTCATGGCGAACTGGTTAACCCGTAATTGGGCCACCCACGCAATTTTTAATTTGAAATTGCCCATGAAACGCCGCTATGAGACCGTGCGCACCGCAATTGACGCGGTGGGATCACAATTAGCGTCAGCTAATATCAATGCACGTATGGTTATTCGTCACCTCTACCATAATAGGGATGAGGTAACGGTTGCCGTGATCCGCGAGAATTAAAGTAATTTATCTTTTAAAACAGTAATTTAGTTGAAAATGGCCGAGTTTTCGCTGGATAAGTTTTAGTCTTTTTTCATAAAGGACTATAAATCCGGTATGGAAATCCTATATAATCGCGCCGTTTTTTTTACTCTGAACCAACGAAAGTGAACTAATGGCAGACTTATCTCATTACAGAAACATTGGTATTTTCGCCCACGTAGACGCGGGTAAAACGACCACTACAGAACGTATTTTGAAACTTACCGGTAAAATCCATAAAACCGGTGAAGTGCACGACGGTGAGTCAACGACTGACTTTATGGAACAGGAAGCTGAGCGCGGTATTACTATCCAGTCTGCTGCAACCACCTGTTTCTGGAAAGATCACCGCATGAACATCATCGATACTCCAGGACACGTTGACTTCACTGTTGAAGTTTATCGTTCACTGAAAGTACTCGACGGTGGTATCGGTGTATTCTGTGGTTCAGGCGGTGTTGAGCCGCAGTCTGAAACCAACTGGCGTTATGCTAACGAATCAGAAGTTGCACGTGTTATCTTCGTAAACAAACTGGACCGTATGGGTGCAGATTTCTACCGCGTTGTTGGTCAGGTTAAGAAAGTACTGGCGGCTAACCCGTTAGTAATGACTCTGCCAATCGGTATCGAAGACGAATTCACAGGTGTTGTTAACCTGCTCGACATGAAAGCGTACATCTGGGATGACTCTGGCCTGCCAGAGAACTACGAGATTGTAGACATTCCTGCAGACATGGTTGAAAAAGCCAACGAGTTCCGTGAGCAAATGGTTGAAACTGCTGTTGAGCAGGACGACGACCTGATGATGGCTTACATGGATGGCGAAGAGCCGTCTTTAGAAGACCTGAAGCGTTGTATCCGTAAAGGTACCCGCGATATGTCTTTCTTCCCGACTTACTGTGGTTCGGCGTTCAAAAACAAAGGTATTCAGTTAGTACTGGATGCGGTTATTGACTTCCTGCCTTCACCTACCGAAGTTGATCCACAGGATCTGACTGACGAAGAAACCGGTGAGCCTACTGGTGAAGTAGCGACAGTTTCTACTGAAGAGCCATTCCGCGCATTAGCGTTTAAGATCATGGATGACCGTTTTGGCGCCCTGACCTTTATCCGTGTTTACTCTGGTACACTGAACAAGGGTGACACTATCCTTAACAGCGCAACAGGTAAAACTGAGCGTGTTGGTCGTATGGTTGAAATGCACGCTGACGAGCGTACCGAACTGACTTCAGCCCAGGCGGGTGACATCATTGCGGTTGTAGGTATGAAGAATGTGCAAACTGGTCACACTCTGTGTGATCCGAAGCACCCTTGTACGCTTGAGCCAATGATCTTCCCTGAGCCGGTAATCTCGATTGCCGTTAAGCCTAAAGACAAAGGCGCTAACGAAAAGATGTCTCTTGCTATCGGTAAACTGGTTGCAGAAGATCCATCGTTCCAGGTTGAAACTGATGAAGACTCTGGCGAAACCATCCTGAAAGGTATGGGTGAGCTGCACTTAGACATCAAAGTAGACATTCTGAAGCGTACTTACGGCGTTGAACTGGAAGTGGGTCAGCCTCAGGTTGCTTACCGTGAAACTATCACTCAGGCGGTTGAAGACAGCTATACGCATAAGAAACAGTCTGGTGGTTCTGGTCAGTTTGGTAAGATTGATTACCGTATTCGCCCTGGCGAAACGAATTCTGGCTTTACGTTCACCTCTACCGTTGTTGGTGGTAACGTACCGAAAGAATTCTTCCCGGCCATCGAGAAAGGCTTTAAGTCTATGATGGATGTGGGCCCAATGGCTGGTTATCCGGTACTGGACGTAGAAGTTGAGCTGTATGACGGTGGATTCCACGCCGTTGACTCATCAGCCATCGCGTTCGAAATTGCAGCGAAAGGTGCATTCCGTCAGTCTATGCCAAAAGCGGGTCCTCAGATCCTTGAACCTATCATGAAAGTAGATGTGTTCTCGCCTGAAGACAACGTTGGTGACGTAATCGGTGACCTTAACCGTCGTCGTGGTATGATCAAAGACCAGGAAGCTGGTGCTACGGGTGTACGCATTAAGGCAGACGTACCTCTGTCTGAAATGTTCGGTTACATCGGTCACCTGCGTACTATTACTTCAGGTCGTGGTCAGTTCTCAATGGAATTCAGCCACTACTCAGCTTGTCCGCAAAACGTTGCTGACAAAGTTATCGAAGAAGCGAAAGCGCGTAAAGCCGCTAAGTAATTCGATACCTGCTGATTAAAGCAAATTTAAAAACCCGCCATCCGGCGGGTTTTTTTATTGCTTTAAAATGGGAGTATCGATACATGATAACCACTATAACCTCAGCTAATCGCTGCCTGGCGTATTCGACGTCACTGATGACTCAGATCAACACCTTTCCGGCTAATTTATATTAGATTTAAAATATATAACGGAGGTGACCCATGACAGACCACAAACTGATTTTGCTGCTTAAAGTCATCATGACCATAGGTATCAGCCTGATCCTTGCTGGGGTGTATTGCCATATGTACAGCGACACTATTGAAGAGATGGGGGTCACAGGGATTGTTATCAGTGCCTGTCTGGTGGCCATTGGAATGATACTCTCGCTGCCGACTAAAATGTATCTCACTTTTGTGCTGGTCAAGCGGGAAGAAGATCGTAAAGTCCTTGATCAGGCGAAATAACTGCTTCGTCGACAAATCTCCCTTTTCAATACCGATAACTGGCAAAAGCGGCTTTATTGGTATACACCTTAGTTATGCGCTGGGTCTTCCGGCGTTGTTTTCGATACGTATTCAGTAATCAATTAAGTCTGTGTAGTCGTTCGCCACCAGGCATACATGTTACTGGGAACGTTGCTTCTAAATAAAAACTTAACCGGTTTAAAGGGAAGGAGCTATGGAACAGAAGGATACTGGAGAGTTTATCAACCTCCGTTTAGACGTCGATCAATCTCGTTTTTACCGCCAGTGTCTGCTCGAACTCAACGATGTACTGGATAAGGTAATAGGCTCTGAGGAAAGCGCCGCTTTCGTTGGGCTGGTCGCCGGTCGTCTGGCTGATTTCTTTATTACCGCTTACCGGGAAGCGCATGGGCGTCGTCATTACTCGCCAGCACAGCTTGCCCGACTCCTTATTGATTTAAAACAGCGTATCGGAGGAGACTTTTACCTTGTTGAAATCACTGGTAAGAAGATAGTTTTGCGTAACAGACGTTGTCCTTTTGGTAAGGAAGTAAAGGGGAAAAACAGCCTGTGCAACATGACCGCCGGTGTATTTGGTAAGGTTGTTGCTGAAAGCAATAACTATGCGGCGGTATCGGTGGACGAGGCTATAGCCCGTGGCGCTGAACAATGTCAGGTCACCATTTTACTGCATCCGCAGGATAATGCTGAGGGCAGTTATAAGGAGTTCTTCAATGTCAGCTGATGTCAGTGTTTTAATCGATCAACATATCAGCACCAGCACCATATTGAGTGGTATTAAAAATCCAGCACTGGTAATGAGTTTATCGGGAAAGATTGCTCGCATTAATCACCGGTGCCGGCAGTTTTTACCTAATATTCAGGAAGGTGAGCTGTTAGGCGACTTTTGTGAAGAGTCCGGTGTGTTTGGTTCTCTGCGCCAGATGATTCATCATGCCCGCTCAGTCAGCGGCCTGCACCCATGTCGGCTGCAGGCGAAAGGGCTCCGGGGTGAAGGTAGCTGGTTGGGGTTTTTCTCGGTGTTAAGTTCAAAGCTCACCCATAAGCCTGTGGCTGTATTACTGGAGGTGGATGATCATAAAGTTGAGCGGGAAAACCGACTTTTAGCCCTCGATCAGGATGTCGAAAAACAGTTGAGTGCCTTACGTCATTATCACCGTGATGGGATCCACGACCCTCTTACCGGCTTGAAAAACCGCCGCTACATGGACAATTTTCTGAAGATGGAATGTGATCTTATTAAACGTCAGTCAACCGGGGGAACGTTAGTCGTGGTGGATATCGATCACTTTAAACGAATCAACGATATCTTCGGCCACAATGCCGGCGATGAGGTGATAAAAGTGGTTGCCAGCCGATTACAAAACCGGCTACGCGATAGCGATGTAGCGTGTCGGTGGGGCGGCGAAGAGTTCGTCATCTTTTTGCACAATACCTGCGGCCATCGTGCCTTCTCCACCTGTGAAGAACTGCGTACACTCATCCAGCAGCACGCGGTTGCGTATCAATCGCATAAAATGGATGTGACAGCGAGTTTTGGTATTACTTCTTTACTCACCAATGACTCACCTGATAGCGTGTTTGCCAGAGCAGATAAGGCCTTGTATCAGGCCAAATCAATGGGGCGTAATCAGGTTCAGGTTGACACCTGATTAACCGGACTAATTTACTCTGGTGATGTGGTAACCTTTTTGTCTGAGCAGATCAAGAACGCTGTCCTGCCCGGACAAATGCATGGTACCAACCAGCACAAATTCGGTTTCTGATGTCGCCAGCATGGTTTCAATGGCGGGCAGCCAGTTCAGGTTGCGTTGCACCAGTAGTTGCTGGTATATCTCAGGGAAGTCATCATGAAAGCCTTTCCCCTGGCTTTGATATAAGCCTTCCATGTCACCGCTTTGCCAGTACTTTTTCAGCTCACCCAGTGCCTGGGGAAGTTGTTTCACATCTTCCAGTGCATAGCGGATCATCTCATCTTCGTCTTCACCGCCTAGCGCGGCAATAAATTCCAGTTGCTGTTGCGGCGATTCAAACCAGTCGAGGGCTTTGCCGTCGGTCATGGCTTTAAAGTAATAGAACTCATCGACACCCTGACTGGTTAATCCCATTAAACGCAGTTCGGTGAAACTCAGGGTAATGCTAATCAGCGCCGGTGTATAATTGGCCATGGCAGCTATGTCCATATGCCGGGCGGTTAAGTGTGCCTTCAGCGCTTGGTAGGTCTCTTCTGATAACACGTTTTGGAGTTGTGTGCCGTCACCATAGGTTAGTCTGGCCCGAGAGTCCTGCTGAAAGCGCGGGCTGTTAAGCCCGGCGATGTCGGTTTCAAACACCAGCTTATCAGCCTGATTGTATGCCGTGCCATAAGCATTAGGTAATGGAAAGTCGTCGGGGCTTAATATATGCAGCGTACCGCCAATGTAGACGCTATTGCCAGCTTTACTTACTTGCCATACTGATGCCGCTTGTACCCATCCGCCAATGAAAAGAAATAGCCAGCATAAATGCTTTAACATGCTTTGGTGCCTTAGGAGAAAACCGTTAATCTACCTGCTAAGGGCTTACCCGGCAATGATTAATGGTTTTGTGGTACTAGTGTTTCCACCAATGGTGCCGCCAGGCCGGGATCCCCATTTTTTTTATTTCCTCGTAAAGCTGATGTCGGTCGGTCTGATTTAAAAAATCCCCCACGGGTACATGGTGGTCAGGGGTGACCAGTACCAGTTGAGGTAAATACCAGTCGCGCGGGCTTTCAGACATTTCCAGGTGGGTGTCCTTGCGGTTGAGCGTAATAGGGCGGGTCGCTTTGTGATTGCTTTGTATGTGAACGAAGTCTTTCTCGAACGACAGGGTTTGCGTGCGGTAAGTATTCTTGCTGACACGATAAAGCATATAGCAGAGTAAACCGACTTCGATACCTGCAAAGGGGAAGACGATCCATATGCCGAAAAATGCCCACATGGTAGCAATTATCAGGGCAACGCCTGCCATGCCCGCCATTAGCCATTTATTATGGATCCAGTCAGCAGAACGATTAGGTTGTAAACTAATAAGGCTATAATGTGGCTGATGTTTTACTGAAACCATAGGCGGCACTTACCCAAACTGACTCACTCTAAGTATAGCGGGAAAATGTTGTAAAAAGGTCGGTTTTCAAAAAAGGTCGTTCGACTTCAACGGGAGATTCTGGCAAAGTGCAGCCGGTCAAAATCAATTGATAGTAAAAGTGAAGAAGACGTTTATTTCCCATCCCTGGCTGAGTCTGCTGGCAGTATTATGGTTATCCCTGGTCCTGATAGCAGGTGGCAATGCGTTAACAGCACTGCTTACTCAGTATGGAGGATTCTTACTGTTAGGTGTTGTCGGTGCTGTCTTTGCCAATGCTACCGGTGCTGGCGGTGGGGTAGTGTTTGTGCCATTTTTTCAGCAACTGGCGTTTACTCCCCAGGCGGTTATCGCTACCAGTTTTGCCATTCAGTGCTGCGGAATGACTGCCGGTTCCCTGAGCTGGCTGCAGTTTTACCGACATGTTAAGAGTCAGCAACCTGACTGGCAGCTGCTCCCGGCTGTGCTGTCTCGCTGTATTCCTTTTGGATTAGCCGGATTATGGCTGGCGCAGTATGGGTTTGACCACATCTTACCTCATTTGAGCTTTTCAGCGGTTTCATCACAGCTCCATATTGGGTTCGGCCTGTTTTCAATTCTATTGGCGCTGGCGATTATGGTGTCGTCGAAACGATTAAGCAGTTCTCAGGTTCGCAGTCTGCTAACCACTACCGACAAATACTGGCTTGGCGTAATCAGTTTTTTGGGCGGCATGGTGACGGCTTATCTTTCGGTAGGCATAGGCGAGTTAGTGGCCGTATACCTGATTGTCAGGCGCTATGATGTCACTATGGCTATTGGTTCTGCGGTCATCATTTCGGCTGTCACGGTCTGGGGGGCTATCGTACATGCTGCTGTGGTGACTGAAGCGGTAAACTGGTTTGTGGTGTTATTTGCCGGTGCAGGAGCTGTTATCGGCGGGCGTCTGGCACGCTATGTGGTGCTGTTTTTCTCCCCCAGGCAGGTTAAGTTGTTTTTTGCCATTTGGGTGCTGCTGCTGGGGATACTGAGCATCCTCTAAATCAGTTTACTGTTCTTTGTACTATACGGTTCAGGTAAATTAATCGCCATAGTCTTTGGTTTAGGCCTTTAAGTTATGCTTTTAACTCTGCTATGGTGATTCATACTCTTTACCGGTGAACGGGTCCTCACTTCATGGCATATACCCCGGCTAATTTTTACACGCTTTCACAGCCAGAGTGGAGCAAAGACGCGGTGATTTATCAGGTGAATACCCGTCAGTTCAGCCAGGCGGGCACGTTCGACGGCATCACCGAAGAATTGTCACACATTGCTGGCCTGGGAGCCCGCATTCTCTGGCTAATGCCCATCCACCCCATCGGCGAGAAGCATCGCAAAGGCGAGTTAGGCAGCCCTTATGCCGTTAAAGACTACCTTGCGATAAACCCTGAGTTTGGCGACCAACACAGTTTCAGACGGCTGATTAATAAAGCCCATGAGCTGGGGCTTAAAGTCATTCTCGATTGGGTGCCGAATCACAGTGCCTGGGATAACCATCTGGTAACGCAACATCCTGAGTGGTATGCACGGGATTACAAAGGCGATTTTCGCCCTTCCCCCTGGTGGGACTGGAGCGATATTATTGAATTTGATTACGACCAGCCGGGCCTCAGGGAATACATGATAAATGCCATGGCTTATTGGGTGAAAGAGTTCAACATCGATGGATACCGCTGTGATGTTGCCGGCTATGTGCCTAATGATTTCTGGTGTCAGTTACGCAACGCGCTGGACACCATTAAACCGGTATTCTTACTGGCTGAGTGGGAAGACCGGGATTTGCACCGCGACGGGTTTAATATGACCTATGCCTGGAGCTGGAATGAAGCGCTACATGAGATTGCCCATGAACGGGCACCGGTAGACCGATTAAGAAAGTATTATTCATGGAATGAACGAGCCTGGCCGCAGTCTGCCTATCGCATGACCTTTGTTAGTAACCACGATAAAAATGCCTGGGATGGTACCCAGCATGAACAGTTTGGTGAGTGTCTGGAGGCGGCAATCGTGCTGTCGGTTCTGGGGGAGGGGATGCCGTTGATTCATAATGGTCAGGAAGCCGGTGAAAATAAACGGCTGGCGTTCTTTGAACGCGACCCGATTGACTGGCAAACTCACCCTATTGGCGATTTATACCGAAAGCTTATCCATTTAAAGCGAGGTGTTCCGGCACTCTGGAACGGTGAGTTTGGCGCACGCATGATACAGGTGCCCAATTCTGCGCCGCAACAAGTGCTGAGTTTTGTCAGAATGAAAGACAATGTCAAAGTGTTTGTAGTACTGAATTTATCCGCAGCGCCAGCCGATGTGGACTTTTACGAAAGCCTGTATCGCGATGAATATATAGATGTCTTTGCTGAGGCTTGTACCAAAATAACCCGGACTGACAATCTGCAATTATCGCCCTGGTCTTTCAGGGTCTTTGTTTCGGCAAACTTTCCACTGATCTAACAGACCCACAGACGAGCTGAGAAAACTTTGGCATAATAGCGCTTTTGCATTCATTCAGGAATAACATGCCCAGTTTAGATGATGTATTTTCGGGCTCGGGATTGCTCGCAAAGGCGATTCAGGGGTTTAATCCCCGGCAGGCGCAAACCGACATGGCCAAAGCCGTTGCCAGTGCTATCAATGATGCCGACAGTTTAATTGTTGAGGCCGGCACCGGTACCGGAAAAACCTTTGCCTATCTGGCCCCTGTGTTATTGTCTAAAGGTAAGGCGATTGTTTCTACAGGCACCAAAAACCTTCAGGAACAGCTGTTTCATCGCGATCTGCCGGTTATCAAAAAGGCCCTGGCCAGCAACCGTAAAACTGCATTATTAAAAGGCCGGGCGAATTATCTTTGCCTGCACCGCCTGGCTCAGCACGGTGGCAACTCTACGCTGGTGGAGTCTGACGTGCTGAACGAATTATCTACCGTAAGAGCCTGGGCCAATACTACCAAAACCGGTGATATGGGCGAGGTAAAAACCTTGCCAGAAGATGCACGGGTGATCCCCTTAGTGACCTCAACGGTGGATAACTGTCTGGGCCGTGATTGCCCCGACTACGAAGATTGTTATCTGGTAAAGGCGCGTAAAAATGCCATGGAAGCCGATATCGTTGTGGTTAACCATCACCTGTTTTTCGCTGATATGGCACTGCGTGACACCGGCTTTGGTGAGCTTATACCCGAAGCAGATTGTATTATCTTTGATGAAGCCCACCAAATCCCGGAAATCGCCAGTGAGTATTTTGGTGAGGCTATCTCAACCCGTCAACTAACCGAGATAAGCAAAGAGATCACCTTGCTGTACCGCACGGTACTGAAGGACGCCGACCAGTTGGAAAAAGCCGGTGAGAAAGTACGCATGCAAGCGGCCGACTTACGGTTATTGTTTGCCGACAAACCTCAGCGCGGAAACTGGCTTGAAGCCATGGAGCGCGAGGAAGTGGCTACTCAGGTAAGCCGGCTCGAAGCAGCCGTGGGCGTGCTGTACGATATTTGTAAGCTGCATATTGGTCGCGATAAGGATTTGGATAATCTGTTTGACCGCATTGTGCAGAGCCGTGAAAAGCTGGCCCTGTTTACCACCAAAGAGCATGACGGGATGAGTTTGTGGTACGAAACCACGCCGCGTCATATTGTGATGCATATGACGCCGTTATCCATTGCCGCTAAATTCCGCCGCTTTGTGGAGTCTGACGATCGCGGCTGGGTATTTACCTCAGCCACCCTGGTAGTCGACAACGATTTTACGCACTTCCAGCGCCGCATGGGGCTTGAAAAAGCCAGAACCATGATGCTCGACAGTCCGTTTGATTATGAACGTCAGGCTATGTTGTGCGTGCCTCGTTACTTACCCGAGCCGCACATGCCGACCATGCGTAAACAGCTGGTCACTATTGCTAAAAAACTCATTAAAGCCAGCGGCGGGCGTTGTTTTCTGTTATTCACCAGCCATGCTGCATTGCAGGAAGTCGCGGCAGCACTGCAGGAACAAATAGACAATCCGGTACTGGTGCAGGGCAGTACGTCCAAGCAGGCGTTGTTGAGTGCCTATTTATCCGATCCGTCGGCGGTATTACTGGGCACCGGCGCGTTTTGGGAAGGTGTGGATGTGCGCGGTAACGATCTGGTGTGCGTAATGATTGATAAACTGCCGTTTGCTGCACCGGATGATCCACTGCTGCAGGCCCGGTTGGAGGAGTGCCGTAAAAAAGGCGGTAACCCGTTTGGCAGTATTCAGATCCCGCAGGCAGTTATTACCCTTAAGCAGGGCGCAGGCAGACTTATCCGCGACCCGGCGGATGCCGGAGTGCTGGTTATCTGCGATAATCGCCTGGTAACCAAACCCTACGCCCAGACATTCCTTGGCAGTTTACCGCCCATGAAGCGCACCCGGGATGTCAGTGAAGTTGAAACATTTCTGGCTAACATCGAGCAAACAGAACACGTTAAAGAAGAATAATTCATGAACATATTAACTATCGATACTGCCACCGAAGCTTGTTCAGTGGCGCTGCAGTTTAATCAGTCACTGTTTACCCGTTACGAGGTGTGCCCGCAACAACACAGCCAGAAAATTCTGCCGATGGTAGATGCGGTGATGAAAGAAGCCGGCGCGACCCTGGCTGACCTCGATGGTCTTGGCTTTGGGCGTGGTCCGGGCAGTTTTACCGGGGTTCGCATTGCGACTGGCATTATTCAGGGCCTGGCTCTTGGGGCGCAGTTGCCCGTGGCTGGTGTTAGCACTCTGGCTGCTATGGCGCAGCAGGTGATTAACGCGGGTGATGTAAAGGATGTTGCAGTGGCCATCGATGCCCGGATGGGCGAAGTGTATTTTGCTCATTATCAAAACCAGCAGGGCATAGCCACACTGGTAGGGGAAGAGCAGGTCACCGCGCCCGAAACGGCGGCGCAGTTAGTTGATATATCTTCTATGGCAGTGGCGGGCACCGGCTGGCAGGCATATCCGGCGTTAAATGAACAGCTCGGTGGTCAGACTGTGACGGTTTCTTATCCTTACGCGAGATTTATGTTACCGCTGGCTGAACAGTCTCTGACAGCAGGTAAGGGGATGAGCGCCGAAGCCATTACACCGGAATATTTACGCAATACGGTGACCTGGAAAAAACTGCCTGGACGGGAATAGATTGCCCACGGCTGGCGTGAAATTTGCTGTACTTTGAGTTTACCTTATGACGGCCAGGCGGGTCGTCAGTATTTTGGCAATCAACAGGCACAACGGGCTTCATGGAAATTCGTCAGCAATTAATCACTCCCAACGTTGAGCGTAATGCTCAGCAGCCTAAGCCTGCAGCAAAATCTGCAGGTGTGGAGCGGGTAGAGGCCGAGCAAAAGACGCCAGTTAATGCGGTTCTGCCCCGCGCCGGAAATGCCGAATCAAGGGCTCAGGCAGAGTCATTTCGTCAAACTTCCGGCTACGACCAGCCCCAGGGTCCGGCCATCCTGGCGTTGGAAGCCTACTCCAGTCACGAACGTGAAACCAAGCGGGCAGCTATACGCGAAATGATGGGTGTCGACCTCTACGCCTAATCAGGCTAATGCCAGATTAAACTATCCTTGATTACCATTGTCATAATCAGTAACTTGTTGATTCATTATGGTGAACCACCCTGAATTCAGTTTCTATTCAGTTTAATCTTCTACACTGAGTATGAGTAATTCATGATTGAACCCGAGCATACTGATCCGTTGATATGATGTGAGCAGTATGATTGATAAGTCAGGCACGGAGCCGCAGGCTTTTGGTTTGGTTGAAATGAACCGTGAGCCGGATGGCTCTTACATGTTTAGCTAAAGCAAGGAATCCCTATGTTAGTTCGTGCATTCGTCGTTATTATTGCATTAGGCCTGTCGGCTTGTGCAGTTATTCCCGAGCCGCTTCAGGTACCAGAAAACACGCCCCTGGTTGGTTATAACAAGGCCGTGGTCGCAGGCGATGACATTCTGGGTAAAAGCGCTCGTTGGGGCGGTATTATTACTAACGTCGAGAACAAACCCGATCAAACCCTGATTGAGGTGGTGTATTTCCCGCTGAATCACTATGGCAAGCCAAATGCCAGTGAAGAAACACCGGGACGGTTTAAAGCTGTGATCAATAAGTTTGTTGATCCCATCATGTTTGAAAAAGGGCGGACGGTTACCTTTATAGGCAAGGTGGGTAAACCTCTGGCCGGCATGGTAGGCGAGCAGCCTTATATGTTCCCATCGTTAACGGTCGACAACTATTACAAGTGGCGGCGTCAGAGACTCTACGATACGTCTACGGTGTTCTTTGACTTCTACTCCGGCTGGTATTCACCGTTCTACCATCCTTACTGGAGTCCGTGGCGATTTGGCCCGAGTGTACGAATGATCCGCACTTACAAGGATCCAGCCTACTCGTCGGGAAGTAAGAATAACTATCGGCCGCCGTCCAACAGTCGACCCAGTATGAGCGCGCGTCCACAACCTCGGCCGCAACCGCCAAGTACCAGAAATAAAGCGCATCGCCGACTCGATCCCTAGGTAATAAGTTGCCGCTTGCGGCAACTTTTAGCCCGGTGTACGGCAATACCATGCCCCGGGCAGCCCTATCGGTTTCAACAAAGGTTCAACATTTATCGCCGTCACTGCTAAACTGCTGCTCAACGTCTATGAGTCACCGGGCCATGCCCTCAGGGAGTAGTAATGCAAGCGTGTGAGTTTTCAATATCGTCGGGCACCATCAGAGGTATAACCAATGGCCAGCAAGGCCAGGTCGTGTTGGCGTTACACGGTTTTTTAGATAATGCCGCCAGTATGGCTTGTCTGGCCCCGGCGATGGGGCAGTATCAGTTTATCGCTATCGATCTGCCTGGTCATGGCCTGAGCGATCACCGTCCTCCCGGCGCTCACTACAACCAAATGGATTATATACAGGACCTGCATGAACTGGTGGTGTCTGAAGACTGGCACGATCTTGTGATTGTTGGTCATTCCATGGGCGGTATACTGGCCAGTATTTACGCCGCCGTATTCCCCGATCGGGTAAGTGCTATTGCTATGATTGATGCCTGCGGGCCGCTAACACTGCCTCCTGAAACCAGTACAGAGCAATTACGGACATCAATACTGTCTCGCATGCCCAAGCCTGGCCGCACGGGTAGCCCCCGCGAGGTAGATCTGGATGCCGCGGTGGCCGCACGCTGCAAAATGAGCGACATTACTGCTGAGCACGCCGCCACTATCCTGCGCAGAAATATCACCATTCGAGAAGATGGTCTTAGTGGCTGGCGCAGCGATCCGCGTTTGCGTACCAAATCATGCTTACGATTAACCGAGTCTCAGGCACAAAACCTGATGGAAGCGATTGATTGCCCGGTATGGATCGGTGGTGCCTCAGATAGCTTCAAGGAAATGGATACAACCTATGAAAAACGAAAAAGCTGGTTGAAAAACAGTCGGTTTGAACTATTCTCAGGTGGGCATCACTTCCATATGGTTAATCCGTCAGCAGTTAGCAAAGCGATTTGTCGGTTTGTTGAAGAAATGTAAACAACAGCGTTTATCTTTTGCTGATCATCCTATACTATATGCAACACGTCAGACCAGTGGCTGACCCAGCAGTGACACACAACAAGAACAATCGAGAGACTTAAGGTGACAGGAGAGCTTGGTGGAAAAAATCTGGCTTAATCATTATGACTCGAGAGTAGCGCCGGAAATTGACCCGGACCGTTACGCCTCTATTGTCGATATACTCGACGAGTCTGTAGCAAAATATGGTGACAAAACAGCCTACATCAACATGGGCCAGAAAATCAGCTTCAGTGAGCTCGACAGCTTATCCCGGCAATTCGCTGCGTATCTGATGAATAACGGGTTTAAGCCCGGCGACGCTATTGCGATCATGATGCCTAACCTGTTGCAGTACCCCGTAGCGTTATTTGGGATCCTGCGAGCGGGCATGACCGTAGTCAATGTAAACCCTCTTTATACTGCGCGGGAATTAAAACACCAGCTCAATGACAGTCAGGCAAAAGCCATCATCATCGTTGAGAACTTTGCTCATACCCTGGACAAAGTGGTGGCCGACACCGGCATCAAAGAAGTACTGCTGACTTCACTGGCTGATATGCTACCAGCGCCCAAGCGCTGGGTGGTCAACTTTGTTGTAAAGCACGTTAAAAAGATGGTGCCTGCTTATGGTCTGTCTGGCGCTAAGTCATTTATGTCGGCGCTTAAAGCCGGTGAAAAACTGACTTATACCCGTCCGGAAATTAACAACGAAGACCTGGCCTTTTTGCAATACACCGGCGGCACCACAGGGGTATCGAAAGGCGCCATGCTGACCCACCGCAATATGATTGCCAACCTGGAGCAGGTGTCTGGGCTGTTATCAACGGTTATTACGCCGGGCAAAGATTTAGTGGTTACTGCATTACCGCTTTATCATATTTTTGCTTTGTTAGCTAACTGCTTGTTATTCCTGAAGTTTGGTTGTCCTAATTTGCTGATCACTAATCCTAAGGACATGCCAGGTTTCGTTAAAGAACTGGAAAAATACCCGTTTGCCATTTTACCCGGGGTGAATACCCTGTTTAACGGACTACTCAATACGCCCGGATTCAGTGAACTGGACTTTTCTAACTTTAAGTTTGGTTTGGGCGGAGGCATGGCGGTGCAACGTCCGGTGGCTGAAAAATGGCAAAAAGTCACCGGTACCGTGTTGCTTGAAGGTTATGGTTTAACCGAGTGTTCACCGGTTGTAGCCGTGAACCCTCCTCAGTTAGAAGCCTACAAAGGCGCCATTGGGTTGCCTGTGCCATCAACGGATATCATGCTGATGGATGATAACGGCAATGAAGTACCGGCCGGTGAATCTGGAGAGCTATGGGTGAAAGGCCCGCAGGTGATGAAAGGCTATTTCAACCGGCCTGAGGCGAGCGAAGAGATCCTCAAAGACGGCTGGCTTGCTACCGGCGATATTGCCCGATGCGATGAAGAAGGATATTTCTACATTGTTGACCGGAAAAAGGATATGATTCTGGTATCCGGGTTTAACGTATTCCCGAATGAAATTGAAGAAGTCGCAGCAATGCATGACGCTGTGCTTGAAGTCGCCGCCATTGGTGTTCCACACGATGTTAGTGGAGAGGTGGTCAAACTCTTCATAGTCAGAAAAGATGATTCACTCACTGCAGAGGCCGTGATATCACACTGCCGTACGCATCTGACGGGGTATAAAGTGCCCAAACACGTAGAGTTTAAAGAAGAACTACCGAAAACCAATGTAGGTAAAATTTTACGACGTGAACTAAGAGATTAGGGCGCGTCGTCAGGCCCGATTTTTAAGAGTATAACCGGCCTTGCGCCGGTTTTTTTATTTTATGGATTATATATATATACAGGATCAGGAAACCCTCGATGAGGTCTGTGCCAGAGCCGCGCGTCAACCGGCAATTGCGCTGGATACGGAGTTTGTCAGAACCCGCACTCTGACCCCCGAGCTTGGCCTGGTTCAGCTTTACGACGGCCATCAGCTGGTACTTATCGATCCACTGGCTATTGAAGATATGTCGTCGCTGGTCAGTCTCCTGATCAACCCGGATGTGATCAAGGTTCTGCATTCCTGTTCTGAAGATTTAGAAGCCTTCCTCGCGACCTTTAATCAGGTACCCACCCCCATATTTGATACCCAGTTTGCTGCCAGCTTGCTTGGTCTTGGTGTCACCATGGGCTACGCCCGGTTAATTGAAATGCTGCTGGAAACCGAGCTGGAGAAAGGCGAATCGCGAACCGATTGGCTAGCCAGGCCACTGAGTGACAAACAGTGCCGCTACGCTGCCGATGACGTGCTTTATTTACTGCCGGCCTTCCACCAACTCTATGAGATGGTGCAAGCCAAAGGCAAGATTGACTGGGTGTTGTCGGAATCTGCCAGCCTGAGCGACAAGAAAAAGGCCAGTCTGGCGCCGGAATTTGCTTATTTACAAATTAAAAATGCATGGCGTTTATCCAGTCAGCAACTTACCGTGCTGAAACACCTGGCCGCCTGGCGGGTTCGCCGGGCGAAAGAACGTAATATGGCCTTAAACTTTGTGTTCAAGGAACCTCATCTGTATGAACTGGCGCTTCGAATGCCGCAGTCAAAAACGGCGCTTGCCCGCATACAGAGTTTAACGCCACAGGAGCGCCGCTTAAATCCTGATATGATCCTGAATGTAGTGAACGCCGGTTTACAGGAGTTCGACAATACGCCACCGGGAGAGCATATTGAGCGCATCGCACGGTTAGTAGATTTTCCGGCTTATAAACAAACGCTTGCCCGGTTTAAGCAGGCGGTAAGCGAAATGGTGATAGAGCATGGCGTAACAGAAGAAGTGCTGGCCTCTAAAAAACAGCTTAATCAGCTGTTAAAATACCAGTGGTTTAACGTTGACGAATGCCGCCTGATGGGGCTAAAACCTGACGTTCTGACCGGATGGCGTGAACCTTTATTTGCGCCTGTCGTTAAAGCAATATTACACGAAGAAAATAACAGATAACCACCATGTTGATTGCCGTTTATAAAACCGCTAAGAAAGAAGGAATGTTCCTTTACGTTCCTAATAAAGATGATTTCTCTGCCGTGCCCGAAGCCCTGATGAACCGCTTCGGATGGCCTCAGTTAGTGATGATGCTGCCAATACAAAAACGCGAGGCACTGGGCGGCGTAGACAAACAAAAGCTACTTGAAGCCATGGATGATCCAGGTTTTTATCTGCAAATACCGCCGAAGGAAGAAAACTGGCTCGAGACTCACCGAACTGAGCTTGGCCTGTCTCCGACATCACCGAAATCTTAAGGTGCGTTGTATGCGTAAATTATGGTCCGTTCTGTTGTGTGCGGGGCTCTTTATCAGCCCTGTTTTTGCTCAGCAAACCGACGAACAACAAGAGTTTGAACAATACAAATCCCAGCTTAAAAGCGACGCGATTGACGCCGGATTTGGCCGCCAGTTTGTCGAAAATGTATTTGCCACCATTTACTACCGGGCAACCGTGGTTAAAGCCGACAAAAACCAGCCGGAAACCCGGATCACGCTGGATAAATACCTCAAAACCCGGGTACCGGACTGGAAAGTAAAACAGGCCGTAACGTTAATGCAGGAGCATCAGGCGTTGCTCACCCGGATCGGCAAGGAATATGGCGTGCAGCCACGGTTTATTGTGGCACTGTGGGGCAATGAGTCGAATTTCGGGCGTATTCAGGGCAGTTATCCGGTGCTCTCAGCGCTGGCTTCACTGGCCTTTGAGGGGCGCCGCGAAGCCTTGTTTAAAAAACAGTTTATGGCGGCACTAACGATTTTGCAGGAAGGCCATATTGTGCTCAAAGACTTCAATGGCTCCTGGGCGGGTGCTATGGGGCAAAGCCAGTTTATTCCCACCTCATTTCTGCAATACGCGGTAGATTATGATGGCGATGGCCGTAAAGATATTTGGGGCACGCCAGCAGATGTTTTCGCCTCAATAGCCAATTTCCTGGCTTCGGAAGGCTGGCAGGATAACCAGACCTGGGGACGCCAGGTAAGTGTGAACAGCGATTTTGATTACTCGCTGGCCGGTTTGGAGCGGGCGAAGTTTAAACCGTTGTCATTCTGGCAGAGTCAGGGGGTGCGTCGGTTTAATGGTAAAGATTTGCCCAACGTAGACATTAATGCTTCGCTAATTATGCCCGACGGTAAAAATGGCCGTATCTATCTGGTGTATCAAAACTTCCACACGCTGATGAAGTGGAACCGGTCGAGCTATTTTGGAGTGTCTGTCAGTTATTTGTCACAGCGCATTAGGCAGGGGGAATAACATGTATCAACATATCAGCTTATCAGGCGAGCCCATTGACCTGCCGGTGGGTAAGGTAGTGTGTGTGGGACGCAATTACCTCGACCACATTCAGGAGCTCAACAACGAAGTCCCGGCTGAACCCTTGTTATTTATGAAGCCAGCGACGGCGTTGTGTGAGATCAGTAAGCCACTGGTTATCCCTGCCGACATGGGGGAGTGTCACAACGAGTTGGAAGTCGCGTTGTTAGTCGCTCAGCCTTTGCGTCAGTGCAGCAGCGAGCAAACCGCAGCTGATGCATTATATGGTGTTGGTCTGGCGCTCGATTTAACGCTTCGGGACGTACAGCAAAAACTGAAAGACAAAGGTCAGCCCTGGGAGCGCGCCAAGGCTTTTGACGGGGCATGCCCGGTGAGCAGCTTTACGCCGCTGGACGCATCTTTCGATCTTGGTAACCTCGATTTTTCCCTGACAATAAATGGCGAAGTTCGTCAGCAGGGCAATACCAAAATGATGATGCGGGATGCACTATCATTGCTGTGCGCCATCTCTGAAGTGTTTACACTGCAACCCGGCGATATCGTGCTTACCGGCACCCCGAAAGGCGTAGGGCCTTTGCATCAGGGCGATAATCTGCAATTAAAGATGGCGCCGTGGTTTGACATTCATACGAAGGTAGGGGAATAAGGTGGAAGACCGTTTTTGGGAAACCAAGTCACTCGATGACATGAGCCGTGAAGAATGGGAAGCCATTTGTGATGGCTGCGCCAAGTGTTGCCTACACAAGTTCATCGACGACGATGATGCAGTGGAAGCCGCACCTACTGATTACATGGAGCACCACGAAACCATCCATTACACCAACATCGCGTGTGAATTACTCAATACCAAAACCTGCAGCTGTACCCGCTATGCTGAACGTCAGGAACTGGTGCCCGATTGTGTCAAACTGACGAAAGACAATCTCAAGGACATCTTCTTTATGCCAACGAGTTGTGCTTACCGACGCCTGCATGAAGGCCGTGGGTTGCCTTCCTGGCATCCGCTGCTCAATCGCGGCAAGAAATCGGCGATGCATCGCGAAGGGATGTCTGTGCGGGGTAAAACGGTGGCTGAATCACAGGCTGATCTGGACAACTTCGAAGAATACATTGCAATCTGGCCATTAGAAGATCTGGATTAGGGCTGTACCCGGCGCTTATCGATTAAACTGGCAGGCGCTGGCTAAATTTGATATCACTGGTTTTAACACAAAGGAGTGTCGTTATGCCCTATAAAATTAATTTCTTCGCCCGTCCCATCGATTCGGACTATCGGTTGAACTGGGAAAGCCTGCTAATCGAGTTATCGCTGGCTGTTATCTGTACCACCATGGCAGTGTATGGCTGGGACAAAGGGATGCTATTGATGGCTTATCCGGCAGGATTTGTTGCCCTGATGTGTTTTGGCCTGGTTGTCTATACCCTGGTTAGCTTTGTACGCTCCAGGCTTCAAAAATAGCTCCCTCTTACGACTTCTTAATATTTACTTGATTAGCTTTACTGTAAGCAGTTTTACTTATTGGTTAAAAGCGGTCATCGTGAAAATGGTTTTTCTCGGTCGGCTTTGTACGTAAAGCGGCCATTGGTTTGTTGCAATTCTAATGGCAGCTATGAGCGAAAAGCGGAAGAAAACAGCTAGCGATTAAAATAAAGGTTAATTGCCCCTAGCAGACCTTCTAAACTCATACTTGAATCCCACCAAATTAGCTGACACCAAATAAATTCATTTCTTCCGGAATTACTGAGAATTCTCAGTAACACTCAAATAAATCATTGGAAACTGGCTCATAAACAGGTGTAAGGTATTGTTATCTGTAAATTATGTTGGAAGTTCAGGGATGAGTAGGACTGCGGGTTACTGTGAATTCTCTATACTAAGATGTTAGGGTTATGAATATGAAACCAAAAGACCTAATCGCGTGGTCAATAGCTATCAGTTTTTCATTAATTTTGGCATTGGCGGGTATGGCGCTGGCGCATGACATACTGATTTCGGATTTCCCTCGACTAAGGGCACTACTAAGCATCGATGGTCCGCTTACCAAAATGCTCACAATCGTCGGAATTTCAGCGGCACCAGCAACCTTGCTTGTATTTATGTTCGGGGGGGGGGCGCGCAGCAGCATTGAATTTAGTGTTCTGGGCATAAAGGTTAAGGGTGTTGCTGCGCCACCTGTATTATGGACTTTGGTTTTTTTGTGTACAGCTGCGGTACTTACGATTGGGATGCGTGTTGCAGGCCAATGGTGAAAAGCACTAACAAAAACAGCCAGCAGGACAAACCTACGCTGCGGTTTGCCTCTGCTGTAGGCGTTAGGTAACAGAAGGAAGTTTTGTAAATGGATTTACCTAGAAAGTTGTATAAGTACGAAAGTTTTTCTACTCAAAGCTTGTCAAATTTAAAATCGCAAACTTTATACTTCGGATCACCAGCTAATTTTAATGACCCATTTGATTGTAAGATAACTGCGAGGGTTGAAAAGCCAACCGAGGCTGAATCTGAGTTATTTAGAAAACGTTATTCGACTATCCCTGATTTACCTGATGAAACTAAACGTGCTTTAGACTCGGCTACCGCTAAAGAGGTAAGTGATTGGCTCCATGGTGTTGGAAGCAAAAATATTAGTAATATTATTCAGAATGGCATTGTGGGTAAAGGGGTCTCGTGTTTTTCAGAAAATTACAATGATTTGCTTATGTGGTCTCACTATGGAGATAAAAATAGAGGGTTTTGTTTAGAATTCGATACTTCGTTTGAGCCATTCAATAAAGCAAAAAAAGTAACGTATACGAACCAAATCCCAACAATAAGCATTACTGATGCATTACTAAAAAATGAATATAAACAGCTATTTGATTTATATTGTACTAAATCAAAATCTTGGGAATACGAGGCTGAATGGAGGTGCCTACATGAAACTGCTGGTACAGAATGGACTTATGAAAGCAGAGCGCTCACTGGTGTGTACTTTGGCTCGAATGTCCCACAACAGGCCATAGATATAATTTGCCTCATACTACAAGGGCAAAATGAAACCGTGAGGTATTGGAAAGGAGTTAAGAGTGAAACAAAATTCGAACTTGAGTTCGAAGAATTCACATATATCCCTTATAGAGTCGCACGAGAACGAGGTCTAGTTACCTAACGATCAAATTAAGGCACTCGCTCCTCTCGCTGGGATGCTAACACGCAGAGCCGCTTCGCTATTATGCCCTACGTGCTATCGCTCCTTATTTAAAAGTGATGTCCGCTTTTGACCAATGACAGAAATCCAGTGTCATATGCCCAACCGTCCGCTCTTTGTCTCTTGCGGACGAAAATAAGGTGTCCGACTGATTTTGGCTCAAAGTAGAAGTCATTATTTACGTGTATGGATGAATTGGCGAAAACTAGTGGTTGAGCAACAGGCTGAAGAGCAGGGCATCCTGATTGAGAATGCGGCGTTTACACAGGGCTTCTTTTTTGGCGCCAATGGCGTGAGCCAGTTTAATACTGGCCTGGTTGTCGGGCAGGGTGAAATACTCAATCCGGTTAAGGCCTAAAGGCTGTCGAGCAATTTCTATCAGGCGTTCACACAGCTTAATCGCCAGGCCCCGGCTTCTGGCCTCAGGAACCAGCCATACACCGAGGTTGGCGTTGAGATGCACCGGATGGATATAGTTAAGCAGGCCCATTCCCAGGCACTGTTCGTTCCACATCAGCAGGTAGGTGATGCCGTAACCAATTTTACGTTGTTGCTCGAATGTCTCGATGAGCGATTCAGCATGACGCAGGGTAGTGGGGGTTAAACCAGATCCCATCCAGGGCTTTACGGAGGAAGAAGCGAGTTTGCCGGCTTCAGATAAGGCCAGTGCATATTTGTGGTGAGCGCGAATAATTTTGACTGGCCCGGCATCGGTAAAAATGGGGGCCAGCCTGACTGGCAGGGTAGTAAGGTCGATCAAAAGAGTTTCTTATCGATAACTCTGGCTAACAGCACTACCACCAATACCGCGAAGTAAGCGCCGAATATAATTTGCATCCACTCGGCCATTCCCATCGACAGGAACTGCCAGCTGTTTTCGAGACAGTCGCCACGGGCTGCAAAAATGGCAGGTAGCCACTCATGCAGTGGTGCCCACTCGGGGAAATTAGGGAAGATTTCGCAGGTACCGAAGAACGGATCGTCCGACTCGATAATTTCAATGTGCTCAGAAGCTATCATAAAGCCTCTTACTGCACTGTATCCCCACAATCCATAACTTACCAAACGGGTGAGCGGGTGGTTGAATAGCAACACCAGCAGGCCTGCCAGCACAATGCCCCACATTGCTGTACGTTGATAAATACACATTATGCAGGGTTCCAGCCCCATGCCGTGTTGAAAATACAGCGCTGTGAACTCCAGTGCCAGTGAGGTGGCGAAGAGCACCAGCCAGGCAGATTTTTGTTCTGCCCAGCTACTTAGTCCATTCAACAAGCCCATTATTTATACTGCTCCTAGTGGCCGCTGTTATCGGCACCGGGAACACCAGTGTGGTGTTCTATTAGGTGCATGTCGTAAAGCCACTGGGTGGCGTCAGCTAAGCCCCAATAAGTAGCCAGTAAGCCTACAATTGCCAGCACAACGGTATAAGGCAGTGCCATGAACACCATGCGGCCATAAGACAGTCTCAGTAACGGTGCAATCGCAGAGGTCAGCAGGAACAGAAACGCAGCCTGTCCATTTGGTGTGGCAACACTGGGCAGGTTAGTCCCCGTGTTAATAGCAACCGCCAGCAAATCAAACTGGTCACGGGTAATTTCGCCATTGGCCAGTGCCGTGCTCACTTCAGTAATGTATACCGAGCCCACAAAAACGTTATCACTGACCATCGATAGTACGCCGTTCGCCAGATAGAACATGACCAGTTGCGTGGTTCCCTCAAAATCCAGAACCCAGTGAATAACCGGCGCAAATAATCCCTGTTCAATGATAACCGCAACCACACCAAAGAATACGCATAACAGGGCAGTAAAAGGCAACGCCTCCTCGAAAGCTTTACCCAGTGCGTGCTCTTCAATTACACCGCTCATGGAGGTAGCGAGTACAATAACCGAGAGGCCGATTAAGCCCACCGCTGCCATGTGCGTTGCCAGGCCGACAACCAGCCACACGCCAATCAGAGCTTGTACACCAAGACGAGCTTTATCGCGCACCGAGCGGGCCTGGTCCATCGACTTATCATAATCCACCAGAATTTGACGCACTGCGTCTGGCAGCTTGGCGCCGTAGCCAAACACTTTGGTTTTTTCCAGCATTACGGTCGTCAGGATCCCCATCAGGAATACCGGAATAGTGATGGGTGACATACGGATGAAAAATTCCACAAAGTTCCAACCGGCTTTATCTGCGATGATCAGGTTTTGCGGTTCGCCAACCATGGTCATTACGCCACCCAGTGCGGTACCAACAGCCGAGTGCATCATCAGATTGCGCAGGAAGGCGCGGAAGTCGTCCAAATCGTTTGAGCCTAAATCCGCCACGCTATCGTCGGAGGTGTGGTCGTGGTCGTGATGAAATTCCTTACCAGATGCCACCTTGTGGTAAATGGTATAGAAACCCAGGCCTACAGCAATGATAACCGCCACCACGGTTAGCGCATCGAGGAACGCCGAAAGAAAGGCCGAGGCAATAATAAACGCCAGTGAGAGCACGGTTTTATTGCGAACCCGAATCACCAGCTTGGTGAACAGAAACAGCAACAGGTCTTTCATAAAGTAGATACCGGCCACCATAAACACCAGCAGCAGTAGCACCTCGAGGTTGACCTCTATCTCATGCATCATATGTTGCGGGGTTGTCATGCCGATAAAAAGCGCTTCAATAAGCAACAACCCGCCGGGCTGGAGGGGATAACACTTCAACGCCATGGCGAGAGTAAAGATAAACTCGATAATCAATAACCAGCCGGCCAGAAAGGGATCGAGCATGAAAATCAGAGGGTTAGCAATTAAACAACCAATAATGGTTTTTTTGTACCAGTCTGGCGCATGCCCCAGAAAATTCTTATAGATCGCCATGGTCATAGAGGTTTGCATGGAGTAATTTCCTTTTTTATCACAGGCTTAATTTGTTGTTCTCAGCTAATAATAGACGAGTTTTATAATTTTTTGTCACCCCAAGGGTGACAGTTTGAATGTGAATGTCTGTTTTTAGGACACTTTTCGTCTAAGCTTGCAAAGACTAACCGAAAACTATCACGACAGGAAGTAGAAAGCGACGTAACTCAGACCATATGCGCACAGCTGTTTAAAAAGTGCGCTAACTGAAAATTGTTTATCGATTTGGTCAAAATTAAATGCTCAAAACGGCAAAACTATCGCTTTAGGGCTAGTTTCTTATGCTGTTTTCGCCTTTAAAACTGTTACAATCAGCCGTAACTCCCTGAGTTAGGTGTGACTCGCCGGTTTGCGGCGA
>NZ_BAAJLP010000020.1:0-100657 GCF_057547795.1 Alteromonas sp. 4NH20-0104
TGTAACTACCAGAGTATCCCCCTCTCTGAGTACTTCGAGCACTCGAGTTAACTCAGTTCGATTTTCGCGACTGGTTCCGGAAGCTTGTTCTTCATAAACTCTATCGCAATTAGAGGCTTCGAGCGCTTCACGCTGTAGGCTTGTTGACTGATCTAAGGTTGATACTCGGGCATAGCCGTAACGGTGAGCAGGCATTGTATATCCTATAAAAGTTCGCACAGGGTCTAGAGTCTGCAAGTATACTCTTCGGTTCATGAAAAACAAAGCCTGAACGAACCATTTTACGGTTCACACGAATAGTTCGAGCAGGGTATACTCTAGCGAACTAAAAATTACACTGTTAATGTCAGTATCATCAATGCTGAAATTTTTCTAAGCAAATTATAACGGTCGTAAACTCTTCACAGCTTCCTCAACGCTCCCTGCCCGCACTTTAATTGTGTATCTAAGAGAGCTGGCTGGAATACCATAAAACCTTGCTACATCTTCTACAGAACGAAATTCACGCCCAAACACTACACATTTCCGACCACAGCGCTTAACAGGGGCTTCTGATTTCGGTATCCATTCAAAATTAGCATGAGAATAGGGTAAAGATTGAACGCGTTTGGATAGCACCAGGTTATTTGATTCCACTTGCTCTAAGCTGACATTATCCAGTACATCATTTTTGAAAGTATCGTAATCTCTCCACCGTGAATCAACATCGTTTTTTCTGATTAGGCTTCTGTACCGACGAAATAGCGCTTTCCCAGCTTCTGGATGATCACTTACTCTTCTCGAATAAGATGTCAATTTAGCAGCGTCTCTCTCGCCGGCTCGAATCCTACTCGCGATAACGTAAAACGGAACTTTAAAGTTCGTTAAGCGAGAAAACTCTCTTGATGCCTCTGCAATCGACAAATACTTCCTGCCACTAATCGTGACGGCATTTCCGGCACCACGGCTAAACTGTCCACCAGCACTGCTATTAAGACCAAAAGGATAAAGACTATTTTTTTCTTTGATCAGTTGCTTTTCCAGACCTGGTAGTAACTCCGCTGGAACCGCAGTTTGGATCGGTCGTATTGAAAACGAGTCCGCACCAAAATGTCGAATCGTTCTTTGAAGTAATCGCTGAGAGCCGCTCTTGGCTTCGTTAATATGCTCAGCTCGCCGCTCATGAATAGATTTGCAGGTAATTCCGATATAACTTTTCTGGGTTGGAATACAGGTCATGCAATACAACGTTCCAGTATCACCGGTATTTTCTGACTTCTCGGTGGAAATTGCTCGGTCTATCCCCCACTTTTGCTTTAGTCTGCTTCGAACTAATTTGAATTTTTCTGGTTGGTTGATCGTGAGTAAGAAGTGATAGAGAGAACAGAAAGTTATACCAACCTGGCTTGGATAGTCTTTACCGTCATAAAAAAACGGTTCAGCTTTACCACTACCAATAACCCTAGCCCACTCGCTGTTATCAAACTCTTTCGCCCATTCAAAAATTTTAGGCTCATGCATGATTGAACTGGCTAATAATTTTGCTTCGTATGTTTTTAGACGAGAACGAAAATTTTCATAGCTAATACTACCGGATGCATGTGCCAGATACTTGTCATTTAGACAAACTGAAATACGATTTATGATGATATTTGTTTTGCGAGCGCCGTGTGCAACTCTGTACTTATCGCCACTCAAGGTTAGGGCTTGTTTTGCGGTAATATCGTCTAGTATTCCCCTGTTATACAAACGACTTAGCCGCTGCTTATACAGTTGATAAGTAACTACCGGCTTATCAATGCAATGATACATCTGAATGTAATGGTTATAATTCATCGTTTATTTCCTACTGTTTGCGGAAACTTAAGAGTAGGAGATAAACGAGAAAAAACAAATTTAAGCATTTGTTTTTTAAAGACTTTAATTATTTCAACATTGACATACATTCATGCTATTTGAGAGTAACTTAGTCTTAGGTATAAGGATATTACGTGAGACTCAATTTTTTTAAGAAACGATATCCACCAGCTTAAACTTCTTAGCCTAGGACTTTAGCTTTCAGCAGTCTGGTTTATTCATTAGCTGCTCAACCTTACCGTACAATCGACACCTTATTACAACCTCATCAATAACCAGTAAGGTACCCCAAGCATATCCTTTTACTAGATATTTCGCTTCAGTTACTTTTTCATTCTGTTATATGCAATAATCTCTTTCGCTAACACTTTTAACTCCTGTCTCACCGCTGAGCTAATCGAATAGTTATCTCTTGAAGATCTAAAGATTTTTCTTTTCAATTCTTTAGACAGGTAATCAGCTATACCAGTATCAATATTCAATGGTCGACTAGATTTATAAGACACAACGGTGA
Source organism: Alteromonas sp. 4NH20-0104 (assembly GCF_057547795.1). Classification (NCBI taxonomy): domain Bacteria; kingdom Pseudomonadati; phylum Pseudomonadota; class Gammaproteobacteria; order Alteromonadales; family Alteromonadaceae; genus Alteromonas; species Alteromonas sp. 4NH20-0104. The sequence goes on from NZ_BAAJLP010000020.1 coordinate 2,351, forward strand.
TTTCACCGGTTGATAAGTCTGTAAAATACTTTCCGATTTTCCATCCGCTATCATCTCCCAAACTATCAATATCAAGCTCGATAAATTCTGATGCTTCTTCGCCTATTACTCGCCGATAAACCTCACAGTTGTAATGATCTTTAATTTGGATAGCGTTGTTGGAATTTGACCGAACAAAATCCAACTCTTTCAGGGCCAATTTAAGACGATTGAATGTATCAGTTGTGGTCAACGCTACACCTTTGAGAGTTTTAAGCTCCGGACACGGTAGAGACGCAAGGATGTGGGCATGAAAGCAGCCACCGCGACTTCTTTCAAGAACGAAAAATTCATGTGTAATTGAAAATTTATTAAATAGCGTTCGTTTCAGGTCAGCTCTTAACGCTGATATGGGAGGCTTTCCGTTACCTCTTGAGACCACAGTAGAATCGATGGATTTTAATCTTCTACAGTAATGCTCTGTTAAAGTAAAAGTGATCATGACTGTTGCTGCATTTTCACTCTTACTAGTTTGGTTTAATACGGCTAATACAGCAGCTCTTAAACCGAAGTTAAGATACTGTTTATTTTTGCTATCTATCTCGATTATCTTATATAAACTTCTTTCGGCTTTTAACTTGGTTAACTTCGATACTAGATATGGGCTGTAGAAGGGTGAGTTACGAGGTACTGTTAAAACGTTCGAAAATACACTGGCAATTTCTTTTAAAGCCGCTTCTATTCTTGCTTTGCCTGACATTCTTATTTTTCTACAACTATAAGGATTTGGTCGAGTTTTACAAAAAACTACCGGCATCGCAATCCTAAAAAAGTAAAGTGAAATACACACAACCACCGTTGTTGTTTTTTACACCACAGGAGCAGCCCCATGGAACAGTACATCGCATATCTAAGAGTCAGCACAAAAGAGCAAGGACGTTCAGGATTTGGTTTAGAAGCTCAGCGCAGAGATATCTCTCTATTTGTCAACCAGCGCCCCTGTGAAGCGACAATCATTCAAGAATACGTCGATGTGCAATCGGGTATAGATAACGCGCGAGAGAAGCTTACAGAAGCTATTTCGTTCGCAAAGAAGCATAACGCATGTTTGCTCGTGTCGAAGCTTGATCGATTGAGTCGTAAAGTATCTTTCATAGCGTCTTTGATGGAGGACAAGCAATTAAATTTTAAAGTCGCGTCTATGCCTCATGCAGACAAATTTCAACTACACATTTACGCCGCTTTAGCGGAACAAGAACGCGACTTTATCAGTTTACGAACCAAAGCTGCACTGGCGGAGAAAAAAGCGTCTGGGGCTGTTCTGGGCGGCTTGAGAGATAATACGAACCGCCGGAATGTTATAAAAAAACATCAGGCTGATCAGGCTGCACCAAAATTTTGGCCTTTAATTCAACCTATGCTTGATAAAGGTGTTTCACTGCGTAGCATTGCGAAAAGACTAAATGAGACAGGCTTAACAACTTCAACAGGTGCTAGCTTCAATTCACAGACAATCAATCAAGAATATAAAAATCAGGTGTTTACGCAGCCTGGCTTTGTAGTTGTTCACATAATTCAAGAACACTCTCAGCCCGATTTACCTGATCTTCAGCCCTGACTTTTTCAAAATCAGTAGTGATATCATAATCGGCTTGTGATCGAATCTCTTTACTTTGCCGAAGCATGTAGGCCAATCTTCTCTGTTGTAGTGAAGAAAATGGCTCTCCATTGCCAGCAGTTTGTAAATGTACAACTAGACTATGGTGCACCCCTCCGCCTGAGTAATGTGGGATAGTCTGTGTTAACAAATCTAACACTCTATGATACATGGCATAATATGCCCTGCTAGCAGCATTCCTAGTATCGCACTCGTTGTCATTGGTAAGACTTGTTTTCGCGGTTGTCAAAAACTCCGATGCTGTTGTGCTCATGCTAGGCAGACGCCTCTTCCGCACTGTTTTGAGGAACGCTCTTTCGTCCTGAAAGAGAAGAGCGAATAAACTGAACAACGACAGGGATATCATCTAAATTTTTTTCAACCAGCCTATCAATCAAAGCCAAATTCAGTTCGAATATTGCTTCCGCTGAAACTTGAGGTTCAAATACTCTGAAATCGATTGACAAGTAAGTGCGTTCAACTCCGTGATGAGCAATGCAGTCGACATTTGCGTAACCTTTATCTTCTATAAGGTTCCAAACTATATCGCTGATAGTCTCTAAATCTACTTTAGACACAAGACCTTTGTCGATGAACTCCTGCAATGCCTTAGCCTCTATTATCGAATGGCAAACTCGCTCACTATATTTTTCAGAATGCGGAACGGCTTTTACAAATTTCTGCATACAAAACTCAAAATCATCAATATTGAGTTTTAATACAGTCCGACATAATGCCTCTTCAATAACTTGAAGATCCCAACATTCTTTTGCACTTGATAACAACACATTATAAGCCTGATTATGCTTTGCACTGTGAGTAAGAGCGACATAGTAGTTGAGTTTTACAATAGCGTCCGAGTTTAACATCAATGTCTTCTCGAAATATTCGACTACTTTATCGACATCTTGTTGAACGCCATATAAACGACCTAAACAATGGTATTTCTCTTCGTACGTTGGCAAACGGTCAATTTCATTAACTAGACGTCGAAAAGTAAATTGATCAAAACGCTCACCTTCTTGCAGCTGACGAGCTATTAAATCACCAATTTCATTTTCTTTAGAAGCGACTTGAACCACGTAGTTTCCTTTATAAACCTGTGCCTGGTAGCCAGTGGAGTAACCCTAATCATCAATCCAGATGTTAGTATACTACTACTCACTTATCGTAAACGAACCTAAAAACGTCTACGCACTTATCGTTGCTCTGGAGTTTGATAGGGAGCTTTTGCCGGACTAAAAGATACATTACACGATTGTTAATGTCCAATTTCTGGGGCAGTTCAAGCAAAACAGATGAGAAAAAACGTATAAAAAAGTTCCCAAATTACCTAAGGCAATACTTTTAGTTATCGAGTTAACGCAACTTTGCCGAACTAAACTGCATATCCTTTTTCGACAAAGATGACGTGATAGTGCTGTATAGAGCTTTTAACAACAGAGTTTTGCCGCAACCATTCATACCAGTAACAATTATGTTTTTGCCTTCGGCTCCGATGACAATAGATTTTTCAGAACGAGGTATTTTGCCGCGCATGGTAGATATAAGATTACGCATAAGGTAATCCATTCATTTTCATTTCTTCACTATACCTGTACCTCTATGAAAACTAAACGCTAAACACCATCTCTCCAGCACCTCAAATGTATCAAACTAGTGTCACAATGTGATTTAGTTGATACTTGCTATAAGACCTAATCCTATGTAGCGTAAGGTAAAGAAATCAGTCAGCAAATGAGTGTCACTTCCCGCCAGCTCCACCAAATAAAAAAGCTTGCCACCTGGCAAGCTTTTTTGTGTTGAATGATGTGGGTAAGTTCAGAATGAATATCGAATCGACAGTGAGCCTGCGTTGTATTCATCGTTTATCTCATAACCGATGCCTGCGGCAATTCCGGTATCGAAATAATAATGCGCAGTAAACTCCACCCCCCCAGCGCTTTCGATATAGGCTGGCCCCCAGTCCTCATATTTGTATTTGATGTCCGTTTGTAAGTTCCGGTAGAAAGAACCTCGTACGCCGGCCGCTACGCCATAGCCGTCTGCGTGGTGGTAACCATTGCCCAACCCATCTTCGTTCTCATAGGTAATTTCGGCATACACCGCCCAGTTCTCAGACACATTAAATTTACTGCCGAAGCCCGAACTCAGGTTGTTATACTTTAAGTCATATCCGTTGAGGCTCTCGTTTAATCTTGCATAACTTCCGGTAACATATAAATACGGTAGTAACGTATAGGAACCTCTTAATACTAACCCTGACGGCGTATTATCGTTTCTATCCAAACTCAGCTGTGAATAAGCTAGTTCTATATAGTCAAAATCAGGCAGGTCGGCAGCAAAAACAGGGGAAACGGCAAACGCCAGCAGCGCGCAGGAAAGCTTTTTCATTCTTCATCCATAAACAGTAGTACTAAATCCATTATTGGTGAGGGTATAACTATTTTGGCCGAAGTAAACCAATGAAAGACATGGGGATTTAAATGAGAGATGTTGATTTAGTGGGGTGATTTCACGTTTAATCACCCCAAAGAAGAAGGCTTTGAGTTTATAGCCCCAGTTCTTTATCCAACACTTTAGCAAATTCCTCGAAGCTCATGTTCGACATCAGCTTACCGTTTACCACAAAGCTTGGCGTTGAACGAATACCATCGGCCTTGGCGTTTTGCTGATACCAGTTAATCAGCCTTTCAGATTTAGCATCATCGCTTAAACAGGCCTGCAGTTGTTCATCACTCAGTCCGACTGATTTACCCAGTGTTACCAACTCATTCAGGATAGTATTACCATCGCGACTGGCCATCCACTGTTGCTGCTGTCCAAACACCTTATCTACAAAATTAAAGTAGTCATCACTATTGCCCGAACAGCGGCCAATTATTGACGCTACCAAACCAAATTGATCAAAATACACTTCGCGAAATACAAATCGGATTTTACCGGTATCGATGTAATTTTCTTTAAGTGGTTTAAACGCGTTGTTGTGAAAAGAAGCGCAGTGCGGGCAGGTAAACGAAGCATATTCTACTACCTGAACCTGCGACATAGGGTTGCCCAATGCCATGTCTTTGACCTTAGCTTCAGCCGGGTTCACCAAGGAAGGTGGCGTTTCTGTACTGCCTGGAATAGGCGTAACAGGCGCACTGTTGTCCTGCTCATACACCATAAAACCAATCCCCAGTGCCAATACCAACACCCCTACGGCCAACAATAATACCCGCGAATTCATTTCTACCTCTGAAGTTAAACTAGATACAAACTGTAGGTTACCATTATCCGGTAACTAATCAGAAGGGGGTTTAACCCGGGCGTCGCTTTATTTGCCTCAACATCCTGTCCATGGCATTTATCGCCTGCAGGGTAAATGGTCCAATTTAGCCGCCTGTGCGTAAGCATTAATGAAACATAAACGCACCCAAGGAGGCACCTATGTTTACTCAACAACCCGGTATTAACGATTTGTTTGTGCAATTAGGTTTACCGTCTGACGAATCGGCCATTGAACAATTTATCAGTGAGCATCGCGGGCTTAAATCGGCGCAGCCGCTGGCCGAAGCACCGTTCTGGAACGACGCCCAGGCGAGTTTTCTGCGTCAGGCGCTGGCCGAAGATGCTGAGTGGGCAGAAGTCATAGACGAACTCAATACCCGCCTGCACTAACCCATTAACTTCGCGTCGGGCACTGCACCGCCCTGCAGTGCCCTTCCCCCTGTGTGACCCTCGAAGTTTGTATTTATTGTTGCTTGATCTGGCGCTATACATAGGCGTTATAGGTTACTTATACTAAAGTAACAGTACTAAACTGTTATAAATGTATAAAAAAGGGCGAAGTTTACGCTATGACACAATGGTTTTGGCACACGTACGATGTAATTGAAAAAACGTTCTTTTACACACTCACCCGGAAGATAATCGGTAACATCAGCTTTTTGTTTTTGTTCCAGCTGGCAAATTTCTACCTGTTTTACGCACTAATGAACAGCTCAGCAGAGACCCACGATAGCTATCAGTCCACACTTATTACGCTGTTTATTTTAAGTACCCTGAGCTTTGCGTTTACCATTTTTTACATGCACCACCTGATTGTAAAACCGGTAAAAGCGCTGCTTAGCACGTTAAATGATATCAATCACACCCAGGGCGATCTTTCTACCCGACTGCCGGCCTTTACCTGTGATGAATTCAGCGAACTGTCTGCCGCCTACAATAAGTTTGCCCATAACCTCAGCGAATTAATTGAGCGTGTGTATAAAGATGCGGAACGCTCAAGCGATGCCAATAAAGAAGTGTGCACGCTGGTAAAAAATGTGGATAGCCAGGCGGCCACCCAGAAACACCTGAGTGACAACATCAGTCAGTCGTCGCAACAGGTTGGCCACAGTATTCACGACATCGTATCGGCGTCTGAACAAGTGGCTACCACTAACAGTCAGAATCAAACTAACGCCACCACGGCCAATCAAACGCTGATCACCTCCAAGCAACAAATTGAGCGCATCACGCTGCTGCTTAACCAGTTTTCTGACACCGTACGAGGTTTGCAAAATAACGCCGATAACGTGCGGAATATTCTCAAGATGGTGGAAGGCTTTGCCGACCAAACTAACCTGCTGGCCCTGAATGCCGCCATTGAGGCTGCGCGTGCCGGTGAGGCTGGTCGTGGTTTTGCCGTAGTTGCCGATGAAGTGCGTAGTCTGTCGGCCAAAGTGGCCGACGCCACACAGCAAATCAGTAGTTTTTTAAATGAGATGGAAACCCTGGTAGGCGAAACCCAGCAGGAGTCCAGCCGGTTAATCGATGCCTCCGGTCAGATGCAGGAGAGCATCAGCGATACGTCTTCTACCTTTGAACAGATGATGGATGATTTCAAACAGAATATGGAAGCTTTTCAGCTGATCATGAACTCGGTCAATGTGCTTGAATCACAACAAGCCCAGGCCACAGAAATTGCCGGTCAAATCACCCAGCTCAGCATGGATATTCAGCATTCCATGGCAGCCAGTGTGAAAGAGGCCGAACATGCTCAGTCTCTGGCCAGTTCAACCCGCCAGGGCCTGAGTCAGTTTGTGGTAAGTTAAAGCAATCCAAAGCGCACGCAGCGTCGTATTGGTGGCAGTAGCAGGAGAACACAGCATGCCACCGAAACACCAATTAGACGACGCCACCTTATCGCGTATTATCGAAATGGCCTGGGAAGACCGTACGCCTTTTGAAGCCATTGAGAAAGAATACGGCTTATCCCAGGATCACGTTATTAAACTGATGCGCGGTGAACTCAAGCCTTCCAGTTTCCGGCTGTGGCGCAAACGCACGGCCGGGCGCACCACCAAACACCTGAAGCTGCGCTCACCAGAAATAAACCGTGGCTACTGCCCTACCCAGTACAAACAGCGCTAGTTACTTTTTGTCTTAGGTGTGATTAACTCATGCCCTCATGGTTTGATGGCATAAGGACGTCGCAGATGATTACATTGTATGGATTCGGCCGCGGGCTGGGCATGTACGACCCAAGCCCTTTTGTACTGAAAGTCGCCGCGTTTTTACGCCTGGCAAACATTGATTATCGCTACGATGGCAACGTTAATTACGTGTTTAAAGCGCCGAAGAAAAAACTGCCGTATATCGACGATAACGGCACCATCGTGTGTGATTCCAGCTTTATTATCAGCCACCTTAAAAAGCGTTACGTCGCCGATTTCGACGCTCATTTGTCTGCCCGGCAACAAGCTACCGCCACCCTTATTAGCAAATCGCTGGATGAGAACTTTTACTGGTGCCTGGTGTATTTTCGCTGGGTGGATAGCGCCAGCTGGCCAACCGTGAAAAACGCGCTATTTGGTAAGCTGCCCTTCCCGCTTAGCACCATTGTGCCGCTGGTGGCTCGTCGGGGCGTTAGCAAACAGGTTTATCAGCAGGGAACCGGCCGCCACAATAAAGATGAGGTGTTAAGCATTGCCAAACAAACGCTTGATGCGTTGTCGGTATTAATCGGTGATAACCGGTTTTGCCTGGGTGACAAGCCAAGTTCACTGGATGCCACCGTTTATGCGTTTTTGGCCGAGGCCGTACTGGTGGAATTAGATAACGACTTTACCCGTCTGGCCCGCCAGTACACCAACCTTAACGATTACTGCCAGCGCATTCACCAGCAATATTTTACGCAATAGCGTGCGTGTAGTGTTTATTTACCTAAGGGAAGTTCTGTTGCCACACTGGATACCAGCAAACCAATGGCAATGGTTAATGCGAAACTGGTAAGCGTGCCAAGCATCACATACTCGGTTAGCTTTTTGTCTTCACTCTGACGCAAATCGCCAAACCGAAACACCGACTTGGCAGCCAGTAAAAAGCCAATGGCCGCAAACTGATTAAGCAAGATAAAGGTGAGTACCAGGACCCGCTCAAGATAACCAATGTTCTGTCCGGCAGCCTGCAATGACGTTTCACTTTGCTCTGCTGGTTTATCGGCCTCCATAGCGGTACTCCAGGGGGCCAGCACTTGCCTGATAATAATCGACACCGGGCGCAGAACCAGTAGGTAGCCGGTAATAACCGCAAATGTTTGGTAGTTAAGTGACTGTTTAAGCCAAGCACTAACCGTGGCTTGCTCAGGTTGCCACACCAGCATTACTATAAAGCCAATCACCAGTAAATGAGCCAATTGGTCTGCGACAAACGCTTTCATTGACGTGCCGGCGTAGGATTTCAGGCCGTCGATAACAATATGTGAGGCCCCCAAAAGCAGCGCGTAAGCGGCCACGGTAAGCGGGTGAATTTCGGTTGTCAGACCAAAAATAAGCGCAGCCAGAAGCCCGTGAATGGCGCCATGCCAGTATAAACAGGGCGCCGAAAAATGACGCTGATTGCGCTGTACTATCCAGTGTGCAGGCTGGAAATAAAAATCAGCCAGTACATGGCCGGCAATTAAGAGTACCAGCAGCGTCATGGTAGTCATGCGGTAAAGTCCTTTGTTACCTGTGCGGCAAAGTCGTCCAGGTAGTCGCTAATCAGGTGATATTGACTGGTGTTTAAGATCCGGGTGACATTGCTGCGTTTCTTATCCAGCACTCTGGCCAGATGTTCATGGGATTTATTATCGGTCATCAGATAAGCCAGCACAACCTGAGCCTGGGTTGAGGTCAGGCGATCAAGGTGACTGTCGTAAAACCGTGTGAGCAAACCAATGTGCTGATTAAAATTGTGATTACCGCTGACAATACTCAGCCCTCGGCCTTTCAGGCTATCGAGTCCATGGCCGGATAGTGAGTACGCTTCACCGGTAGCGGTTTTAACCGTCTGCCCGCCCGTTTCACCGGTGCCAATGCCAATACACTGACGAACGGTCACGGCGGGGTCACCACTGCGTAGGGATAAATCAATCAGCGTGGCTAACGTCGCAGCTGATGGCAACGGTGAAACCACCTGAAAACTGTCGCCACGAAATATGTCGAACTCAGCGCCGTAACGGGCACGTAACGTTTTGAGCAGCCGCTCCAGACTGCCCATCACCTGCGAAAAATCGTTGCCAGAGAGTTTACTCGACCCTACTATATCGCCGGTGATAACCGCAATTACGCCGGTATTTAACGGTGTTTCGGTGCTTTTCATTGCATTATCCTCAGCCACAACGTATTTCAGTAATGAATCACATCACTAAAAGTTACTATATTTAATCACATAAATCAAAGTGATTAAATTTGGTAACATGTCAGCTCAATATACGTTGGGCAAACCAGAAGCTGGCGAGCACCGCAATACACACCGAGCCTGCGCGGGTAATCGTAGCAGTGAACCGGGTAAATCGGGTGACCGATTGCATAATAATAACGGCCAGCACCACAATGCCCAATTGTGCAATTTCAACGCCGGCATTAAAACTTATCAATGCCCCCACATAACCAGACGAAGGAATACCCAGTGCTTTTAACGCCTGAGCAAACCCCAGACCATGTACCAGCCCAAACCCAAACACCAGGGTAAAACGCCATAATAAGCGTGGTTTGAACAACAGGTTTTCAATGGCTATCCAGGCAATCGATAATGCAATGATCGGCTCTACAATGTGGCCGCTCACCACTATTGCCCCATAAGTAGCCAGGGCCAGCGTAACGGTATGCGCCAGGGTGAAGGCGGTGATCAGCAATGCCAACTGGCGCAGTGAAGCAACGCCTAAAAATAACCCCAGCACAAATAATGCGTGATCCCAGCCAAACGGCACAATGTGCAGCATGCCCTGCTGAAGATAACTTAGCCACAGCTTCACGTCTGCGCTTTCCAGCCCGCTGGCCTGAGGCTGTGCGGTAAAATAAAAAGCCGGACTGGCCTGATTCCGCACCAGCCAGCGACTTAACGTAAGCTGCTCACTGGCATAATCCATATTAACCGCAATCGGCTCTTCAAATTTAAAATCATCGGTAAATACTGTCACCAGAGCACTGTCAGTAAAGCCATCAGGCAAATTAAGACTAAACACAAAGCGGGTCATGGGCCAGGCCAGACCGGAGGTAAAATCCTCAGCCGGTGCCTCGGGCCAGGCTACCGACCTGAACTGCCAGTTTAGCTTATCGTTGCCCAGAGTAAACCGACTGGCCTGTTCCAGCTTACTCAGTAGCTGCCTGAAAACGTCTGATTTTTGCGGCTCAGCAAGCCGGGTGAGCGCATAGTAAGCTTCGCCCCCCTCCATGACCTTGGTTAAATCAACATCCAGCGTCACGACAGCCTGACCGGCTTCATTAATAACGACATCAACCCTTGTCATATTGAGCAAGTGCGCCTCAGCCGTTGCCGGCAGCCAGAGCAGCACCAGAAAAACCATCACATAGCGTGTCATGCTAACGAACCTTACCTACCAGATAATCGCGTGGGTATTGCCGGTGGTCACATCCACCAGGCCGACCGGGTTGCCCTCATAAGGAGCTACCAACTGCCACTTCCACGGCGCCGCGGTTAAAAAGGCAAAGCGCATTCGCTCCGGCAAGCCATTGGCATTGATCCACACCATTTTATCGGCCTGGTGATGCAGGTTTTCCATTTCTGCTGCCACTTCATTTACCGGCCGTGCCGTCATTAACCCGCCAATATCCAGCTGAACCCTGGCCACGACTTTACCATCATTCACCAGCGCCCATCCGCCGCCCATTTCGGCAACCGTATTCGCAGCAAGGGCCATGGCATAATCATCATTCCCCATGGTCCAGATATTATGTAAGTCATGCGACTGCGAGCTGGCCAGGGCGGAACCCGGCGTCTTCGGCCCCACATTTTGCCAAATCATTTTCGATACCGCGGCGGTGCCATGATAGCGGTCAACCACCGCCACTTTTATCAGACCAGCATCAGGGTCGGCTTTAATGGTGCCATCCTCTGCAACCGGCAGTTCCATGGTGATAAATTCAGGTTCAAACCAAAATGGCTCCAGCACTGCCGCGTTAACGGTTTCACGGCCTTCGGGAGCGCTAATCACAAAATCGGCGGCAATCAGCTCACGCCCTACATTCATGGTGTCAGTCGCCCACTGTGGGTAATCTATTTCGGGGATGGGAAGCAGGTACTCGCCGTTATCAGCCGCAAGCTGACCATTGGCGTAAACCCGCTCAATGGCAACTGTTTGCGGATCCGAAAGTAATACCACATCGGCATAACGCCCCGGGGCCAGAGCGCCTACCAGATGATCAATATTAAAATGGCGCGCCGTGTTGTAACTGCCCAGCTGATAAGCAATTTCCAGCGGAACGCCCAGGTCGATGGCACTGCGGATGTTATAATCCATGGAGCCCAGTTGTAAGGTGGCAAACACATCGCGATCATCGGTGGTTACCGAAATGTTACTCCAGTCTTTCAGACCCATGTCCAGTAGCTTCGGAAACAGCGAGTCCATGCCGGCCTGTTTAATTTCTAAAAAGACGCCGCGACGTAGTTTTTCAATGCCTTCATCGGCCAGTCGCACTTCGTGATCGGAGGCCAGGCCTGCCGCCGCGAAAGCACTGATATCAGTTTGTGAGGTAAGGTTCATCCCATGGCCTTCCACCACACCACGGTAATCATAGGTGGCTTCGATCATCTCCCAGATACGCTGATGGCCACCGTTATCGGCATTAATGACCGCCGACCAGTCCATTACTTCCCCGAGCGCCACAACACGCGGATCGTAGGTCAGGAAATCGCGCATCTCGTTATAACCATAGTAACCTCCGCCCGACTCATAAACCGTTGGCGGGGTGGCCGAACCGATAGCCGGGAAGATTTTCAGCGTGCTACCTTTACGTTCCGCCTCTAGCCAGAATTCGGCATTGCGATTGCCTACCACGTTGGAAATCTCGTGGGAGCCTTCCACCGTCCAGGTATTGCCATGAGGGATCACCAGTGCCGCTTCGTACTCCGGCGTCAGGTAAGAGCTTTCTATGTGTTTGTGAGATTCACCAAACCCCGGTACAGCCCACAGTCCGTTTGCATCATAGGAGCTCTGTGTTTCGCCTGGCCAGGTGCCGGTATCGCCTACCCAGGCAATACGGTTATGGGCAATCACGATATCCTGTGCGGGCAACCACTCCTGAGTAAACACATTAAGTAGCGTTACGTTTTGAATAACCAGCTCGGCTGCTTCCCGGCCAAGGGCTACCTGCGTTAGCGCCTGGCGGGTTTTCACTTCATCCTTAAAAACATGAGTTTTAACCGGTGCATCAGTATCTGCCGCGGCTTCCTGCTTAACTTCAGAGTGAGGCGAACAGGCACCAAGCAAAACACTGATAAACAGTGTCGCAGCGAGAGGATAACGGGTGGCAGACATAACAATACTCCAGACTGGCAAAGGTGATGGGTGGAAACGAGTAACGCAGAAGGCTGGCAATGGTCAGTTTCTTTTCCGACAGATTGCAGCGGGCTAACAACTATGAGCAATGTAGTAGCAATTGTGGTGCCAGATACCTGACCAAACAGTCAAGCCCGGAGTGAGCGGTAATAGGCCGCTCTATTCACTGCCATCCCGCTGGCAAAAGTAAGCTGCGTGCACCAATTGGTGACATCCTTGCACTGCGCGCTGGCAGATATATTTTTGTGGCGGGCAATCTCTACGGCCTGCTCTCACGTATAGCTCCACATGACACACCAAGCCCGTCCTTCAGCGCCTATGACATCACCGGTACCCGCTATGCTCACTGTGGTCTGGTTTAAGCGCGACCTGCGATTACAGGATCACGAACCGCTTCATCATGCAATAACCGTGGCTGCGAAAAAGGGCTACCCGGTATTGCCACTGTACCTTTTTGAACCGGATATCATGGCCGATCCGCACTATTCTGAGCGGCACTGGCGGTTTGTGTGGCAAAGTTTGCTGGCTATGCAGCGCACGTTACAGGCGGCCAGGGGCGAACTGCATGTCAGCTACGACAACGCCGTTGCGTTTTTTCGCCGGCTGATAGCGGCACATCCACACATCGAAGTGGTCAGTTATGCCGAAACCGGGCTGCAATGTACCTATGAGCGGGATAAGCAACTCAGTACACTGTTTAAACAACACAACATCAACTGGCGGGAATTTCCCTATGCCGGGGTGCAGCGCGGTATTACGCACCGGCGCACCTGGCATCAGCGCTGGCAACAAGTGATGGCTCAACCTGGTTTAACGACTGAACTGCATCACCCGCACTGGTACATCAATAAATCCCTGGTTAACCGGGTACCCGGCGACCTTGCCGCGCGTTTGCATAGGCCCGATGATAGCAAGCAGCCCGGCGGCGAACATCAGGCCCACCAGCTGTTGGCCAGCTTTCTGACCGACCGGCATACCCATTATCACCGTCATATCTCCAGCCCGCTGGCCAGCTTTAACAGCTGCTCCCGGCTGTCGCCCTATCTGGCCTGGGGTAATATAAGCCTGCGCCAGGTTTATCAGGCTCTGAATAGTGCTGGCAGCAAACGCCCCCGATCGTTAAGCGCTTTTGCCTCGCGATTACACTGGCATTGCCATTTTATTCAGAAATTCGAAAGTGAGTGCGAACAGGAATTTCGTGCGGTTAACCACGCTTATTCTAGCTTTCCGTACCGCACTGATGACAAGGTTGAAGCCGACCTCGCTGCATGGAAAACCGGCACCACCGGCATTCCCATGGTAGATGCCTGCATGCGCTGTGTTAACCACACGGGTTATTTAAACTTTCGCATGCGTGCCATGCTGGTGAGCTTTTTAACCCATTATCTGCTGATCGACTGGCGGCTGGGGGTGCGCCATCTGGCCCGCCAGTTTCTCGATTTTGAGCCGGGAATTCATTACCCGCAATTTCAGATGCAGGCGGGCGTAACCGGCACCAATACCCTGCGTATCTATAATCCGGTAAAACAGGCTGAAGATAACGATCCCGACGGCAGTTTTATTCGCCATTGGGTCCCGGAAATTGCGCATCTGCCAAACGAGGAACTTTTTGCGCCCTGGCTAATACCACCACTCACCCATATGGCAATGGAACAACCGGTACCAGAGCGCTACCTGCACCCTGTTGCACAGCCGGATGCTGCCATTACCCGGCACCGGGATTTGTTATGGAATTGGCGAAAAAGAGATGATGTAAAACGGGAAGCAAAACGTATCCTGCACCGCCACTCTATACCTGCCAGCCAGCTAAAGCCTACTCGCTAACTGAGAGACTGGCGTGGAGCTGGGATTGATCGCACTGACTCAGGGTAAGTCTGGCCGGCGCTAACTCAATGCCCAGCGGTGCGGCGCGACTAAGCAGTTCCATGCCCAGAATGTTGTGCTCATTGTTCATCACCGCCACGCTGACATTGGTAAACTGACAATCGTTGCTCAGACTTAGCAGCGGCACATTATACAGCTTCACTTTATGCTGACGGCCATTCGCCAGCCTGGCGATAACCAGACCATCTTCTGTGACCTGCTGAGTTTTTCTGATGCGGGCAAAGGTTGCCTTATTAAGTACGGTAAGCGAGGAGCCTGTATCAATTAAAAACAGCGTATCAGACTCGTTATCCACTTGACTTTGCAGATAAAGCGTACCGCCTTCACTGGTCGTCAGTGCAAAGCTGTTGGCCTGAGCTGTATTAACCAGAGCAAGATTGGTACTTACCAGCACTGCCAGGGCGGCAAACAGGGTTTTGACTGGTTTAACAAACATACGCATTCTCACTCACTGACTAATTCAGAATTCACCGGGGTGAGTTCATCTTTTTGAGACTCAGTGAGTAGTCAGCAAGTTAAGCACCAAAACGTAGGTGATTGTTTTCAATGGTATGCGCTCAGCTGAACTGTCGCTAACGCACAAAATAAGTGCTACACCGCACCACAATATAACAATTTAAACCGTCCTTTATCACCAAATGAAGCTTAAATGAATAAGTTGATAGTTAATTGCTATCACGAGATGGTATTACTTTTTATGAAAGGCTTAATTACACTCGAATTGCCTATAAAAATGCTAAAACTGTTTTAAATCTTCAAGGACACTACAATGAAATTATCAATTTTGCCTTTATTGGCTGTTTCCTGCTTCTCATTTGCCCACACTTCAGCCCAGGCTGCACCAGAAATGAACAATGCCGATACCACCATGGTTGTTGAACGCTCTGGTAAACCGCCTTTCAAGCGTACCTTTGTACAAGCCCGTACCGTTGATGTGGCCCAGTTTGAAACCAGCGCACAATGTGAAGACGTAAAAACCGTCACCCTGCGCGGCAAACCACCGTTTAAACGCTCTACCGAATGTGTTCGGGTTGTTGACGTTGCACAGTTTGAAGTCAGCTCTGAGCAGCCAACCACTGACTTTAGCGGTAAACCACCGTTTAAGCGTCACTAATCCGCTCTGCGCAATCTCCCCGGGCCTGCCAACCGGTTGCCCGGGGATACTTTAATCTCGTTATTGATCCCCGCTCGACCCTTCATTCGTTTATACCGATTAATTAATAAAATTTATTTCATCAATGGTTGTTGTTCCGGTACGGTAAATTAACGGTGACAGCAAAATAAACGGACTTGCATTATGAAGCGTGCCCTCGTTGTAGAAGGAGGCGCCATGCGCGGTATCTTTGCCGCTGGCGTACTCGACAGTTTTCAGCAGCAACAGTATTACCCTTTCGAACTTGTTGTTGGTGTATCGGCCGGCGCTACCAGTGCAGCCGGCTATCTGACAGGCAATGCCGAGCGCAACCGGCGTATTATTTTACGCATGGCCACCCAGCGGGATTTTTTTAACCCACTGCGGTTTGTCATGAAAGGTCATATGACCGATGTAAAGTGGCTGTGGTGTGAATCCCGTGAGCGCTACCCGTTAGATGCAAGGGCGCTGAGCAAAGGGGCACCGCTGATGGTTGCTATCACCAATATGCAAACCGGGCGTGCGGAGTATCATCAGGCAACGCCGGACAATCTGGATGAACTGATGGAAGCAACCTGTGCCCTGCCACTGGTCTACCGCACGCCACCGCAGCTTGAAGAGGATTTCTATGTGGACGGCGGCGTGGCCGATGCTATCCCCGCGAAATATGCCTATGAACAAGGCTGTCGGGACATCACCGTAGTGCTCTCGCAGCCCTGGGGCTATCAGAAACCAGCAGAAAAAACGCCCTGGATGACCAATAAGATGTTTGCCGATTACCCGGCCCTTATCGACACTATCCACCAGCGCAGTGATACCTACAACAGCACGCTGGCATTTATTGCCAATCCACCGGCAGACTGTAAGGTACACATAATCGCCCCACCGGCCGACTTTCCGGTAAAGCGTCTGACGATGAACAAAACCAAACTGATTAAAGGCTATCGCATGGGCCGCCAGTGTGCACAACAGTATTTAAGTCAGTTTACCCAGGCCGCCTAGGCAAGCTGACTAATGGCGTATTCCAGGGTAAACAGTATCCCGCCGATCAGGCCTCCCACCAGGGTGCCGTTTATACGCACCTTCTGTAGATCCTTGCCGATATTCAGTTCGATTTGACGCGCCATGTCCCTGGCATCCCAGCTTTCGATGGTGCGACGGATATGGTCAGTAAGAAAATCGGCCAACTCCGGGGCGATATACCGGGCAGCTACGCCAATATGGTGATTCACTGCCTGCTGTAAATCTGAATCAGCCAACAGTCGCGCGCCCCCCTCACTGAACAATCGGGTAAGCCGGGCAGCTACCTGGCCATCGGTTTTCGCCAGATCATCGGATAACCACGCATGGATATCCTGCCAGATCCGCAGCAAATACCGTTGCAGTGCCTCACTTTCCAGTAACTTATTGCGGAAATCTTCGAGTTTTTGCCGGGCAGCAGGATCGGTTTCCAGTCCATCAATAAAGCGGCTAATCTGTTCATTCAATGCCTGGCGAACCGGGTGTGCCGGATCGCTGTTAATATCCTGCAGGGTATGGCTTACAGCACTTACCGCAATGGCCGCGCCCTGCTCACTTAACCAGCCGGAAGGCAGAATTTTTTCCAACCGACTGTATTCGGTTTTCAGCCAGACATTCAGCTTAGCGGCAATCAGTGCCTGGGTTTCCTCACTTTGTAATGCGCCGGCCAACTTATCGATGAGTTTGTCTACTAACTGCTGATGACGATTATCCCGGGTCATCACACGCAGGGAACCGGCCAGCAGCGCGGCCATCGGGATCTTTCGCAAGCCACGGTCTACTGAGCGACGCAAAGCCTGTTGGATAGGCGTATCGTCAATCACATTTAATAGCCCGGTGAAGCTGTCTGCCACATAATGGGCCAGTCGCGCTGCGTTGTCGTTTTGCGATAACCAGAGCCCCATGGCTTTCGCTGGTGAACTGCGGGCCACCAGCGACTCGATGGCCTGCACATGAAAAAACTTTTCTTTAACAAACTGGGCCAGATTAGTCGCAATAGTATGCTGATTGCGAGCCACGATATTGGTGTGTGGGATTGGCTTAAACGCCGGGATCGGCCGAAATAACGCACTCACCGCAAACCAGTCTGCCAGGCCGCCTACCAATGCAGCTTCAGCCATCATTTTAACCAGCCCCAGAGCAGTATGATCACTCAGCGCAGGCTGCAGGGTTTGCCACACACTAATACAGATAAACAAGCCTGCGGCCCCCAGGAGCCAGAGTCCGGCCTGTCGTTTTGCCCGGGTTAATTGTGCCGCTTTATCCATAGCTTTTATCTCTAATAAGGGTCTTTCGCTTGTACTGATGTATAGGCAGATAGTTACTAAGCAAGGGAGAACCAGTTGATTTCATGGGTATATTTATACTCTTAAATTTTTTATAAATTTAATTTTATTATTTTGCATCTACGCCCGCATCTCACTCGTTTGGCTTATGAGGGCTGCTTTTTTCATCCTGCAGTATGGCAGTCATACCCACTACAAGGAGATACGGAATATGAATACAAAATATCATTGGAGCTTAGCTCCGTCGATCATTGCGCTGTCACTGACTCTGGCGCTTGGCGGCTGTGTAGACGACGGCGACACCGGTCCGGCCGGCATGGACGGGATCAATGGCGCTGACGGCAGTGATGGTAACGATGGCGCACCGGGACTGTCTGAAGGGGTATTTTTAATTGCCAATAACGGCGACGCTAACCGTGGCACGGTTAGCCGGGTCGATCAAAATGCGGCCATACTGAGCCGTTTCACCAGCGGGAATAATGAAGGTATCGTACTCGATGACGCTGGTAACCTGATTCAGGCCGGAGATAGCAGCACCGGCAGCTTGCGGACCCTCTGCCGCATGACCTCTCGCTCAGAAGGCATGTACATGCCTGGCTATGACAAAGACATTACTGGTACCAACACCGGTCTTATCAACCCTAAAGGCATTCACCTGGCCTCCGAAAGTGGCATGGTGTTTGTGGCGGATTTCAACGGTATGCGGATCAGTGTATTTGGCAGTCAGGCCGCAGGCGATGTAATGCCGGTTGCTGAAATTGCTCTGCCAGCCAAGCCCTGGGATGTCACCGTCGATGAAGTGAATGACCGCATGTATGTGGCACTTACCGACGGCACGGTGGCCGTTTACGATAACGTAATGACCTCCGGCTATGCCCCCACCGTAATGCGGACTATTGTACCGGCAGATGCCGACGGTAATCAGTTATCGGTGAATCTTCACGGTATTGTTTATGATGCCTCCGGTGATCGCCTGATAGTTTCTGATGTAGGCGACGCCGCCGTGGCCGATGATGGTCAGCTGTTTGTACTCAATAATGCTGCCATGGCGGATGGTAATACAGTGCCCGCCCGTCAGGTTGGCGGTCCGATGTCTATGCTGGGTAACCCGGTAGACATTATTCTTACCGGCACCACCTTGCGTGTGGCAGAAAAATCGAACGATGCCATTTTAGTGTTTACCAACATTTTCGATGGGCCGGATGGCGATATGGCTCCCACCCTTGCAACCCCTACCAGCAAACCGGAGTCGCTGGTACAGGTAATGCCTGAAATGACCAGCCTGGATGCGTCAGATAACGCGCTGGCGACCACCACCATCAATGGCATTGTGGTGTCCAGCAATCCCTCTGCTGCGGGTGCCACCACCGGGCAAATATCCCGTTACAGTTCGGTACTCAGCAGTACACTGGGCAACTTTGATGCCGGTATGAGTATTGAAAGTGTCACCATTGATACGATGGGTGATGGTGCCATTACCTTTGACAACCCGGATTCGTCGATGGGTGGCGTACTGGTAGTCAACCGTCTGGCCAGCATGCGTGACGACGACAGCTACAGTATGTCGCAGGACCATATGATTATGGGAGCCAGTACCGGTTTAGTCACGCCGAAGGGGGTGGATGTGTCATCTGCTCACGGCCTGGTCTTTGTGGCCGAGTTTAATCCCGATACGCCAGCGGTGCAGATATTTTCGTCTTGTGCGTCCGGCGATGTTGCGCCACTGCTCTCGCTGGTTGCCAGTAACGGTGCGCGTCCATGGGACGTTGACTACGATGCTGCCACCGACCGTGCCTTTGTGGCACTCACTAACGGTACCGTAGCGGTATTTGACGAAGTCACCCGTAAACTGATGTCGGGCATGACAACGATCTCCAGTGAAGACCGTCTAATCACTCCTGCCATGGGAGGCGTGGCGGTTAGCGCGCCAACCAATATTCATGGCATCGATTACGATCCGCAGTCTGACAGCCTGGTTATCTCTGACGTGGGCAGCGCCGCCAGTGCTACCGACGGTAAGCTTTATGTTATCCCAGCTGCCGGTATGGCCAGTGGCTTAAGTGATATGAGCGTGATGATTGCAGGGCCCAACTCCATGCTGGGTAACCCTGTCGATCTGATGTTAAGCAACGGACACCTGTATGTCGCAGAGAAATCGAATAACGTAATCATGCGCTTTGATAACATTCTCAACAGCGCCAGTGGTGATATTGCCGCGGATTACAGCATGAGTTACACCGCGCCGGAATCGGTAGTGGTTGTGCCGGTTAACTAATCTAACGACCAGTAACCAAAGCGCCCAGTCCCGGGCGCTTTTTTTATTCCTGCTGATGAGTTACCGGTACAGCTCTACCACGCCGTTTTTACCCACGCCAATACAACCTTTCTCGACCTGACAAGCCAGACTCCAGATATTGCTTTGGCTCACCACCTGCCAGTCATCTGCGCCCGGTTTTAATACCGCCACGCCCTGAGGATTACTCACCCAGTACTCAACCCCTTCGGTTGTAGCCATTAAAGCTGAGCCATATACCGCGCCTTTTAGCGGCAATTCAGGTAATGCCTGCCAGTTTCCACTATCAATGAAGTACTGCCAGGCACTGGCCACAGCGCCGGCAAGCTTAAGACTGCCGCCACTCACAAACACGGTATTTACTGTTGCCTGCACAGAGAAAATCCCACTCGCCTCGCCGCCGGCAATCGGGCTTTCAATACTGTGCCATTGGTTTCCCTCAAGCATTAGTAGCCGCGGCGTATCACCATTACCGGTGCCAATCACAATTCCCCTGCCCGGAGCCTCATTAAGGCAGGTACCGCTGGAGGCAAACCCGCCCTCTGATGATTGGGCTTTGATGGGCAGCGACTGTCTTTGCCAGTTTAGTCCGCCATCGGTGGTGGCCAGCACAAACAAGCCCTGCTCATCGGAATCGCCATATAACCAGCCCATAGTGAGCGAGGTCATATAAAAGCAGTCATAAAAGGTACTTTGCGCCTCACCCTGTGACACCTGTTGCCAGTCTGCGCCGGCATTATCACTGATAAACAGGCCTGAATCCGGCCCTTCGCCCGCACTCATCACCACCAGCCGACCGCTGCTGAGCCGTTGGTTATCGCGAAACTGTTTCGCTTCAGCCCCGGCCGGGGCCGGTATCTGCTGCCAGCTGTTGCCATCATTTGCAGACAAATAGATCCCTCCAGCAGTGCCGGAAGCCAGCGCATACTGGCCTTGCCAGGTCACCGCCTGAAACGAAACCTTATCGTTTAACTGATGGACCGTTACTTCAGCCTTCGCCACCGGGAAAAGACTGGCGATCAACATGGTAGTCAGGGTTATTCTTTTCATATGTCGGGGCAGAAATCCTTGGTTAAATTTGCTAACATTAAATTTATCATACAATTAAAAAAGTACGCCATGGCAAAGCCAAAACCCATTATTGAAATAGTCACTTATGGTATTCACACCAAGTGGGATGCCGACGCCAAAGCATTGCCTAAAATTAAGACATTCACCAACCACATTCCACTGCAGCTGGATATTGAATTTGGCTTTATTGTTAACATAAAACGCGCCAAGAATCAGCAAGTTCGCTACTGCATTTACCATCCGGACATTCCTGATGAAGACGGTATTGCTATGCCGCCTTTTGACGGCGAGGAATACATCCGCTCAAACGACTGGGATTTTTATCTCGGCGATACGCTGTGGGAACCGCTGCACAATAAAGTAGGCGACTGGCGCATGACTCTGGAACTGAATGGCAGCGTGATTGCCGACAAAACCTTTACTGTAGAAGACGATCTGCCCTACGACGGCGCGCAGTTCTGGCAACGGGGTAAGCCTAAATTACGTCGCTGAGTGATAACGCCGGGCTTGCCATGTTTTCGGGCAAATTTGCACCGTTGTGAAACATCTGCCGCGCCCCGGCGAATAACAAACGCTGACGAAACAACTGGTTAGAATTTTGACTGCCAGGGAATAATACTTGCAAAACTTACCCGAATAATCGCCAAAAACACCCGATGAATATCATCTAACAAGAATACGGAGTGTGTATGCAAGCATTTATCGAAGGTATGCCTAAAGCAGAGTTACATGTTCATATTGAAGGTACTCTGGAACCGGAACTGAGTTTCGCTCTCGCCAAAAAAAATAACATCGAACTTCCCTATGACACCCCTGAAGCACTTATCGCGGCTTACGACTTTCATGATTTACCCTCTTTTTTAAAAATTTACTACGCAGGCATGAGCGTACTGATTGATGAAGAGGACTTTTACCAGCTGACCTGGGATTACCTGGCAAAAGCGGCCTCACAAAACGTGGTTTATACCGAAATTTTCTTTGACCCACAGGGTCATACCAGCCGCGGCGTAAGTTTTGATACGGTGATCAACGGCATCCGCAAAGCCCAGACCGCAGCAGAGGAAAAGCTGGGGATCCGCAGTCAGCTAATTATGTGTTTTCTGCGTGATATGTCGGCAGAAAGTGCCATGGAGCATCTTGAAATGGCCAAGCCTTATCTGGGCTGGCTGGTCGGCGTAGGCCTTGACTCCGATGAGCATAACAATCCACCGGTGAAGTTCCGTGACGTGTTTAAGCAGGCCAAAGAATGGGGCCTTAAACTCACCATGCACTGCGACGTAAATCAGAAAAATACGCTGGAGCATATCCGCCAGGTCATTGAGATTATTGGCGTTGATCGCATTGATCACGGCGTTAATTCACTCGAGTCAGAACATCTTTGCGAGCTAATCAAAAGCCATAAACTAGGGCTCACCGTGTGTCCGGTGTCCAACCAGTTTGTGGTGCAGTCATTAACCTCTGAGGAAATTCGCCAAATGCTCAACAAAGGCATGCTGGCAACCATTAATTCCGACGATCCGGCCTACTTTCGGGCTTATATGAATGAAAACCTGATTGCCCTTCAGCAAGAGGGAGACTTCAGCCGCGACGAAATCAAAACCCTGATGGCCAATGCCTTCAACGTTACCTGGCTTCCCGAAAGCGAGAAACAAACCTATCTGGATCAGCTCAACGCTTATAGTTAAGGATGACCGCCAGTGACAGACCCCGACGCCATTTATTAATGAAGAATAACGCTGGAATTCATTAGTCGATGGCTTTAGGGTACTGACCCATTGTTTTCATCTTCTTCAGTCACCTTATGTGACCTCTGTTCAAGGAGTTATCATGAACCTGCCTTCCCCTTATTTACTTTTTATCGGCACTGCCACGGATCCGCTCAGCATTAAAATGGCCAAGAGCGCAGCAGACTGGAGCCCTGAGATGTGCGTCGGCGAATTTGCTCTGCCCGGCTGCACCGTTTCCACCGGCTTACCGGCGATGACCATTGAAGAAGGCGCAGAAAAAGGGGCTAAAGCTTTTGTCCTGGGCTTTGCCAATAGCGGTGGTGTGCTCGACCCATCACTGGTGGCGTCTATTATTACCGCGCTGGAAGCCGGTATGGATATCATCAATGGCTTGCACGATAAGCTCAGCGATATTGCCGAAGTGGCTGAAAAAGCCGAAGCACTCGGTCGCCGGCTGATAGACATTCGCCACCCGACCACCAAATTTAAAACCGGCACCGGCGTAAAACGCCCCGGTAAACGTTTGCTTACGGTAGGTACCGACTGTTCAGTCGGTAAAATGTACACCACTCTGAGCCTGGCCCGAGGCATGCAAAGTCAGGGCATGAAAGCCACGTTTCGCGCTACGGGTCAGAGCGGCATTCTGGTTGCCGGTGAAGGCGTAGCCGTGGATTGCGTGGTCGCTGATTTTATCTCCGGCAGTGTCGAAGCACTCTGCCCGGCCAATGACGACGACCACTGGGATTTAATCGAAGGACAGGGCTCACTGTATCACCCTGCCTTCGCTGGTGTGAGCTTAGGGCTACTCCACGGCTCCCAACCGGATGCCCTGGTGATCTGCCACGCATTAAACCGTGATCACATGCGTGCCCTGCCCGGCCGCCCCCTGCCTGGCCTTGAACAGGTGATAGAAATGAACTTAAGCGCCGCGCGGATCACCAACCCGGCTGTAAAAGTCATAGGGGTTTCGGTGAATACTTCGTCGGTGAACGAAGAAGAAGCCTTGGCTTATTGTCAGGAAGTCACCAGACAACTCAGCCTGCCCTGTGTGGATCCTATCCGCCATGGCGTTGGCGCACTAGTGGAGGCGTTGGAATGAGTCTGTCTTTTAAAGCATTCAACGAATCCTTTCCGCTCGCCAGAGAGTTCCGTATTTCACGGGGCGCGAAAACCCAGGCCGATGTGATCACCGTGGTGGTCAGTGACGGCCACTATTATGGCTGGGGAGAGTCTGTGCCCTACGCCCGCTATAACGAATCCATTGATTCGGTGCTGGCGCAACTTGAGGAAATCAAACCTGCTTTTGCTAATGTCGGTGAAACCGAAGACCTGCTTGGCTTGCTACCCGCTGGTTCAGCCCGCAATGCACTGGACGCTGCCCTATGGGATTTAAAAGCCAAAATAAAGGGAAAATCGGTGGCCAGCCTGGCTAATCTGCACACGGTACAGCGTTGTTATACTGCGCAAACCCTCAGCATTGATACGCCAGAAGGCATGAAAAACCAGGCACTGGAAATACAAAATGCGCCGCTTATAAAAATTAAGCTGGATGAACATCAGGTGCTTGAACGTTTGGCAGCTATCCACGAGGCCTCACCGCAAAGCCGGTTGATTGTGGATGCCAACGAGGGCTGGCAGGTAGCAATGCTGAACGAATTGCTGCCGGAGATGGCTAAACTTGGTGTGGCGCTGATAGAACAGCCGGTTCCTGCCGAAGCCGATGAACAACTGGCAGGGCTTAATAGCCAGGTCATCCTGTGTGCAGATGAGTCTTGTCACGTGAGCGCAGATATAGAACATCTGGCAAAGTACTATCAGGCGGTCAATATTAAACTGGATAAAACCGGCGGCTTAACCGAAGCAATTCGCGCTTACCACGCGGCTAAACAGCACAACCTGCAAATCATGATTGGCTGTATGGTTGGTTCTTCGCTGGCCATGGCACCGGCTTATGGCCTGTGCGCCGATGTCCAGTTTGTTGACCTGGACGGGCCTTTACTCGTGGCAGAAGACCGTGCAGACGGCTTTACCTTCGATAATGGCCGTATGATTCAGCCTGAGCCATTTCTGTGGGGCCTACCCGGCCAGTATGGTCAGCAAGGCCTGGCCAGACTTTGGGCTGACCTGGCAGATTAAACCTGGCGGCCCGCCAGCTCAATCAGTGTGTGCCATTCGCTCTCTGTTACCGGCATAACAGATAAGCGATGGCCCTTTTTGACCAGGCCTAACTCTTTGATGTACGGGCACCGTTTAATCTCACTAAGGGGCAGCACCCGGGCAAATTTACTCACATATTTCACATCCACACTGAACCAGCGTGGTGTTTCCGGCGTAGCTTTCGGGTCGTAGTAAGGCGATTCCGGATCAAACTGACTGGCATCGGAATAGCCGTATTTAACCACTTCGGCAATACCAGCAATGCCCACCGTTTTGCAGCTCGAGTGGTAAAAAAACACTTTATCGCCAAGCTTTACTTCATCACGCAAAAAGTTTCGCGCCTGATAATTGCGCACCCCGTCCCAGGGCTCGGTTTGGTTTGGACGGCTTGCCAGATGGTCGATGCCGAAGACATCAGGCTCAGATTTAAACAGCCAGTACTGCATGAATACTTCTCCATAGTTACGTGGCGCAAAGTATAAGTCACGCCGATGTACAATTCAGCCCTTGAGAAAAGGAAAAAACACACAATATATAAGCGAAAGTTTATAGGAGTGTCCCCATGAGTGCTATGCATATCGTTTGCCCCCACTGCCAGGGCCTGAACCGCAGTCCGGCAGAACGTCTTAGCGACGGACCGGTTTGTGGTAAATGCAAACACGAACTATTGCCTGCCCACCCCATTGAACTTAAGCAAGCTGATTTTGCCCGCTTTATTGAAAAATCAGACCTGCCGGTGATTGTTGATTTCTGGGCCGACTGGTGCGGCCCCTGTAAAATGATGGCGCCGGCGTTTGCTCAGGCTGCAGCGCAACTATCCGGTCAGGCGATTTTTGCGAAAGTCGACACCGAATCCAACCCCATGTTAAGCCAGCAGTTTGCCATTCGCAGTATCCCCAGTTTACTGGTATTTAAGCAGGGCCGGGAAGTGTCCCGACAAGCGGGTGCGATGCCCGCCGGTCAGCTCATTCAGTGGGCCCGGCAGGTCACGGGTTAAGTGCTATGAACACCGTTGTGCAGTCTGCTTCACGCCTTAATGGTGTAAATGATCACATAGCTATTTTCGCTCGCGGATGTTTGTTATAATCCGGCCGTTTTCACCAGCCTCTGAAGAATCCCATGCAAGCAACCATAAAAGCCGATCGCGGCCTGTTTTCTTATCCCAAATACTGGGCCCATTGCTACGGTAGTGCGCCATTTTTACCCATGTCCCGGGCCGAGATGGACGAACTGGGCTGGGATAGCTGCGATATTATACTGGTGACAGGTGACGCCTATGTGGATCATCCCAGTTTCGGCATGGCCATCATAGGCCGCTTACTGGAGGCCCATGGCTACCGGGTTGGCATTATTGCCCAGCCGGACTGGCAAAATAAAAACGACTTCATGCAGCTGGGCAAGCCTAACCTCTATTTTGGTGTGACGGCCGGTAACATGGATTCCATGATCAATCGCTACACCGCGGATAAAAAGCTGCGTCACGACGATGCTTACACGCCCAACAACGAAGGGGGTAAACGTCCCGACCGTGCGGTAACCGTGTATTCCCAGCGCTGTCGTGAAGCCTTTAAAGACGTGCCCATTATTATTGGTGGCATTGAAGCGAGCTTGCGACGTATTGCTCACTATGATTACTGGTCTGAGAAAGTACGTCGTTCAGTGCTGTTTGATGCTAAAGCTGATTTACTGATGTTTGGCAATGCCGAGCGCCCTTTAGTGGAAGTCACTCACCGACTGGCGGCTGGTGAAGCCATCAGCGACATTACTGATGTTCGCGGGACGGCCATCATTGTTAAACAACCCTTGCCTGAATGGCAGGGCGTTGACTCAACCTCTCTGGACAGACCGGGCAAAATCGACCCAATCCCCAGCCCCTATATTATGGAGCCGGATTGCGAGGGCGAGAACGAAAATAAAGGCAGCCAGCCTGCTGCCGAAACGCAAGCCCAGCCCATCGTGGTTCAGCCAGCTGAAAGGCGTAAGCCGTGGGAGCAGGTATACGTAAAACTGCCTGCATTTGAAGTAGTTCGGGACAACAAAACCCTGTATGCCCACGCCAACCGCATCTTGCATCAGGAAACCAATCCGGGCTGCGCGCGTGCGTTACTGCAACGTCATGGCGATCGCCATATCTGGATCAATCCGCCAGCCATGCCGCTTGAAACCGAAGAGATGGATGCGGTATTTGATTTGCCCTATCAGCGGGTGCCACACCCGGCCTATGGTGAAGCCAAGATCCCCGCCTACGACATGATCCGCTTTTCGGTTAACATCATGCGCGGCTGTTTTGGCGGCTGTACATTCTGCTCCATCACTGAGCATGAAGGCCGCATTATTCAGAGCCGTTCGGAAGATTCGATTATTCGGGAAATTGAGCAAATTCGGGATACGGTGCCGGGCTTTACCGGCGTGATCTCAGACCTGGGCGGGCCAACGGCTAACATGTACCGTCTGCGTTGCAAGAGCGCCAAGGCAGAAGCGACTTGTCGTCGCCCCTCCTGTGTATACCCTTCCATTTGTGCACACATGGACACCGACCACAAACCCACGATCGACCTGTATCGTCGGGCCCGCGATTTACCTGGCATCAAGAAGATCCTGATTGCTTCCGGCGTACGTTACGACCTGGCCATTGAAGATCCCAATTATGTGAAAGAATTGGCCAAACATCACGTTGGCGGATACCTGAAAATTGCCCCAGAACACACCGAAGATGGCCCGTTAAGCAAAATGATGAAGCCGGGTATGGGCACTTATTACCGCTTTAAGGAACTGTTTGACAAGTATTCGAAGGAAGCCGGTAAAGAACAATATCTGATCCCGTATTTTATTGCCTCGCATCCGGGTACCACCGATGAGGACATGCTCGCACTGGCTATCTGGCTGAAAGAAAACCGCTTTAAACTGGACCAGGTACAAAACTTCTATCCGTCGCCTATGGCAACGGCCACCACCCTTTATCACACCGAGGTTAACTCGCTGCGTAAAGTAAAAAAAGACAGCGAGAATGTGCCTTCTGCCAAAGGCGAAATCCACCGTCGCTTACATAAAGCCATGCTGCGTTACCATGATCCGAAAAACTTTGCGCAAATCCGCAAGGCACTGGTGAAAATGGGCCGCGAGGATCTGATTGGCCGTGGTCCACAACATTTGGTACCGCCGGAGTCTGCCAGCGAAAAACGTCAGAAAGCCGCCAAACCCCGTCGTGGTGAGCGGGCGATGACCAAACATACCGGTTTTAAAAATGCCGCCAGTCCCAACCCGGGCAATAAAAAGCGGTCACACAAAACCAAACGTAATAATCAGCAAAGTCACTAATGGTTCGGGCGGGTATCTCCCGCCCTCACCACCGGTTTATCACACCTAAACCATGACCTGAATCAAGGTAAATTTCGACTTGTCGCAGTAGACTATAATTAGTGGAAAGGCCACTGTTAACAACCAGATAAGAGCTACTATGAATATTGAAAAACATGATCTCGTCCATGAATTCCCTGATCATCAGCACACTATTCGTCATTTAAAAATGAATGACCGCCATTTCGCCAGACTGTTTGAACAATACAATGAACTCGATAGCCTGATCCATAAAATGGAAGAAGGTGCTGAGCCCACCTCCGATGACATCCTCAATGATAAAAAAGCAGATCGCGTACAGCTAAAAGATGCCCTGTTCACCTTTATTAAAGAAGCCGAAGCGACCAGCTAGTCGGCAACTCAGACGATACCCAACCTTTTACCGGAGTCTGCCTGCTCCGGTTTTTTCTTTTTCAACGCAAACTTGCGCCAGACAACTTTTAATTTTCGCTAAAAGACGTATTATTCTTAAATAGCAATAAAAAAGTGGTATCCATGGCATCTGAAAATTACTCAATCCAGTGTGAAAAACGGGTAGCGATTGTGCACATCAGAGGCAGTTGGAGTGAAAGTACAACGCGGCGCTTTGTTCGCGACTTCAAACAACAGATTACCCCCCTGCTTTGTGGTAACTGGGCGCAAATAGTTTTCTTTGATGACTGGCAGTTTTCCAGCCCGGACAACGAGCAGGCCATCACCGATTTACTGAACTGGTCTATTGTGAATGGGCTAACCCATTCAGCGCGCATTTTTAAAGCCGATCCGTTAAAGAGTTATCAGCTCAACCGGATGATGCACGAAAATGATTACAGTATGAATATTCGCCATTTTCATTGCGAAAAAGAAGGCGGCGAATGGCTGGCAAAACACGGGTTTCAGGTAAATCCGAGTTTGTTAACCGTATAACGCGTTACGAAGAGATGTTGCCATCCCTTCGTAAGCCGTTCGATTTTACTTACCTGTAGTCATACTCACCGTAATTTCCACCGGAACGCTCCGCTTAGCCGTTACATCTTTAATTTCGATGACAGCATGGGGGTAGGTATACCGTTTAATCACGTCATAGGTGTCTTCAGCACCATAATAACGCGCGAATGCCGCTAATTGCATACCATTACAAACCAGGCCGTTAGCCAGCACTCTGTAAGTTGAAGTATTTATTCGGCTTGAAGGGGTTAGTTCTCTGACCGCTTGTCGCAGGCCGGAACGGTCATCCTCGGCGGCATTTCTGCACACAGAAATGAGGTCTTTTTCAAGCGCTTTGGGATAGCCTTCTGCCATGGCGGTGCCACATACTGCTGATAGCGATAACACCGTCAGGCTAAAAGGTAAAACTTTGCTTATGTTCATCATTTTTCCTTTACCTGATTTTATTTGACTGATTTTTGTTTGGCTGGCGAAACGGCTGCTCAGACCTTTAAAGTGTAAGCGCGTACCGGTCTGGTCGTCTCTGACAAAATAATGAAGACTACATGATAATTTTAATTTACCAATTTTCATTAGCTTACCGAGCAATTGTCATTTGCATGTCATAGCGTTCATTTGTTTTTCATTTGCTCTGCTAAACTTTAGTAGCAGATAACGGGTAAGCTTTGTGAAGATTTTGCGCCCATGACGTACGATAAACCCACTCGAACCATTATTGATTCATCAGGCGAACAGCGAATGCTGTCACCGCAGTGTGGCGATCTGTTTAACATGCTAATGGATAATGAAGGCGATATTGTCACTCGCAGTGCCATGCGCAAGTTTATCTGGGGTCATCAGGTGGTTAGCGAAGATATGATCAACCATCTGGTTTGTCGGCTCAGAAAAGAGCTTAAATCACTGCCCGAACCCCCGCCCTGGCAAATCGAGGTAATCCCCAAAAAGGGCTACCGCCTGACTTCTCTTGAGCCTAAACACAATATCCCTTATTGGCTACACCGCTGGGTGGAATGGGTGCATGACATTATCAAATAACCCGCTTTTACAGGCCTCAGGTTACAGTCGCTTACAATTTGGCCACTGTGGAACACTCCTAAACCTGTTGGCAGTGTTACTTCATGGGGTAAGATAGTAACCTGCAGCCCATCTGAAAAAGGAATCTTCATGGCAGAACAAGTCCTGCGTAGCGCCAGTTTTGACCCAAAAGTTAAAACCTACTGGTTATTCAACCTGTTGATTGTGTCTGGCCTGACAATCATTGGGATCCCATTACTGATAATCTCTGTCCCGCTTATCCTGTTTATCAGTGAGCGTATGCTCAGAGCAATGTCGGCAACCCTCACAGAACGAAAATTAGTGGTTAAACGGGGCGTCCTATTTAAAGTCGAAAAATCTATTCCGCTGGAGAAAATAACCGATGTCGCCATGAGCCAGGGGCCATTAATGCGGGCCATGGGGCTGTACAGGTTAAGTTTTGAAACCGCCGGGCAATCAGGCCCTGGCGCACTGGTGTCTCTGATCGGTATCGAAAACGCTGAAGCGTTTCGCGAAGCGATCCTGACCCAAAAGGACAACAACTCCGCAACGCCCCGTTCTAAGCCAGAACCATCGACAGGACAAGCATCACAACTGGCCGAACTGACTGAAAGTGTTAAACGCATAGAACAAATGCTGGCAACCCTGATCAACAACAAATCCTGAGCGGCACTAGGCATCCGCGTTTGTGCTGGTGGCGTGAGCTTGCATAAAAGTACTGATAAAGCTTTTATCCAGCTTCAGATACTTAATGGGGAAATGCTTAAGGTAAGACAGCGACGAATAGCCAGTGCCAAAATCATCTATAGCCAGTTCCAGACCAATATCATGATAGTGACGTAAAATATTCCCTGCAGTCACTGATTCGGACACCAGGGAATGTTCGGTAATTTCTATCACCTCATTGGCGCTTTGAGTACCGTACTCATGGAGTTTGGCAATCATTTCAGAGATACAAACATCTTCGTCCATTAATTCAAAAGGCGACTTATTCAATGACATCTGAAAATCGAGGTCGTATAAACTGGTCCAGCGCGCAAGCTGGCCAAGCGCCTCATTGCACACCCAGGCATCCAGTTCACGGATCAGACCATATTTCTCTGCCAGAGGGATAAACGTATCAGGCGGAACAAAACCCAGTGTCGGATGTTGCCATCGCACCAGCGCCTCTACCTTACTGACTTGTTGGGTTCTGGCGCACAGAATGGGCTGATAATGCACTTGCAGCTTGTCTTGACGGATTGCCCCGCGTAATTCTTTAACCAGGGAATTATCGTCGCGCAAACTGGTTTCCAGTACGCCGGAATAAAATTCAAACGTGTCTTTGCCGTGTTCCTTGGCGCTGTACATGGCATGATCGGCGCGGTTTAACAGGGATTGACTGGTACGGCCATCATCAGGAAATACCGCAACGCCGACACTGGCCGACAGATTAATTTCAACTTCCTCAAGCTGCTTAATCTCATGTATTGACGCAAGAATATTGGTCAGTGTTTTTTTAACGTCTTCGGTACGATCGAAGCCCATCATACAAATTACAAATTCATCACCGCCAATTCGGCCAATTTCATCGGATTGACGTACGGCATGCTGTAGCTTTGCCGCTACCTCAATCAGTAATTTGTCGCCAAATTCATGACCGAACTGATCGTTGTAATATTTAAAACCATCCAGGTCCACATAAAACAAGGCGAACTTTCGGTTTCTTACCATTGAAAGCTGAATTAGTTCCTCAATACATGTCTGTATACCAGAACGATTAAGCAGCCCCGTTAAGCTGTCGTAAACCGCCAGATGCCAGACTTCTTTTTCTTGCTCGATTTCATGGGATATATCCCGGGCAATCTTGGAAAAACCGATTAACGTACCGGCGTCATCATAAATGGACGAAAGGGATACCGAAACAAAAATTTTATGCCCGTTTTTGTGTAACCGGGTAGTCCTGAAATGCCGAACCGGATTACCCTTGCGAACGGACTTGAGCAGCTTTTCTTCTTCCTGCAATCGCTCAGCCGGAAACAAAAGCGTAATAGGTTTACCGGTAACTTCCTCAGCTGAATAGCCAAACAAACGTTAAGCGGCCTTATTCCAACTGGTGATAAGACAGTTCAAGGACTTGCTGATAATGGCGTCCTCAGAAGACTCAACCAGGGCCTGATAATGGGCTAACTGTTGTTCACTTTTAATCACACGCCGAATGTCGCGGACAAAAATAGCCCCACCGCTGATCGAGTCATGCTCGTCCGGTATAGGTGAAACTGCCACAGACACCGCGATACTGTGCTCGCGATTATCCCGGAGTTTACTGCGAAAGTGTTCGATGGGCTGACCATCAATGATAGCCTCGACTAATTTACGGTAATGATGCGCTTCACTTTTACAAAACAACGACATTACCTCACTTCCAACCAGCTGTTCTTCGCTGTATCCCGTTAAACGGGTAACAGCCTGATTAGTTCAAACAATACGGCCTTCAAGGTTGTAACTGACAATCGCGTCATCAGAATAGCTCACTATGGCTGCATAGCGCTTAAGTATCGATTCGGTTCTTACTTGCTGACTGATGTCTTTAACAATTTTAGAGGCGCCAATGATGTCACCGTTATCATCAAGAATAGGCGATACGGTAACCAAAATATCTAACAACTGACCGGCTTTATCGAGGCGCTGGGTTTTATAGTGCTCAACACTCTTACCTTGCTTGATGGCTTTGAGGATGTGCTGTTCTTCGTCAATTCTGTCATCAGGAAATAAGCGTAATACTGACTGTCCCAACATTTCCTGCGCACTGTAACCAAAAATTGCCTCTGCAGCCGCGTTCCAGCTGGTGATGATGCCGTCCAGTGATTTGCTGATTATGGCATCGTTCGACGACTTTACGATTGCCTTATAAAACTGTGCGGGTGTTGCCATTCAGATTGGATCCATTCTGGTTGAATTGTCCTGTATCACGGTGGTAGATAAAGTCCTTGGTGCTTTAATAAGTGTAGACCAGAATGGCAATGTTGGCGGCGAACAGGAAGCTAGAGGCAGATAGCCTGTTCACACGCTCACCGCAGCCCATAAAAAAAGCGGACTTTCCAGTCCGCTTTTGCATAATGACAGTGATGAAGTTCGCTGAATCAGGCTACCGCTGCCTGCTCCTCAAGCTCTTCTTCTGTCTGATGTGACAGCAAATATTCAAAGGCAGCCAATGAAGCTTTAGCCCCCTCGCCCATCGAGATTACAATCTGCTTGTAGGGCACAGTGGTAACATCACCCGCGGCATAAATACCCGGCTCTGACGTATTACACTTGTTATCCACTACAATTTCGCCGTACTGGGTAAGATCCACAACCCCTTTCATAAACTGGCTGTTAGGCACCAGACCAATCTGCACAAATACCCCGGCAAGCGGCAAGGAATGTTCTTCGTTCGTTGCCCGGTCCTGATACTCAATAGCCGTCACTTTGCCGTTATCGGCAACAATTTGTTTAGTTGCTGCGTTCTTGATAATGGTAATGTTGTCGCGCTTTTCAGCTTGGTCAATCAGAACCTGATCGGCTTTCAGTGTTGGCATAAATTCGAACACAGTGACCGACTTAACAATACCGGCCAAATCCAGGGCGGCCTCGATACCGGAGTTACCACCACCAATGACCGCTACGTCTTTACCTTTAAAGAACGGACCGTCACAGTGAGGACAGTAAGCTACACCGTTACCCACGTTCTCTTTCTCACCAGGTACGCCGAGCTCTCTCCAACGTGCACCGGTTGCGACAATCAGTGATTTGGTTTTAATCTGCTCTCCTGAGGACAGGGTCAGGGTTTTGATATTGCCTTTTTCGATGTCATCAACGCGAACATGCTCTTTTAAGGTTATATCGTAATCTTTCATGTGCTCTGCCAGGTTGCCAACCAGCTCAGGACCGGTGGTTTTTGGCACGGAAATCAGGTTTTCGATACCCATAGTGTCTTTCACCTGGCCACCAAAACGATCGGCAACCACAGTCACTTTAAGGCCTTTTCGGGCACTATAGATTGCCGCACTCACGCCTGCCGGACCACCACCAATGACAGTCACATCCTGCAGTGGTAATGACTGACCTTTGTTAGCGTCTTTCAGGCTTGGGTCGAATTCCAATAATTTGTCTATCAGTGTGGCGGCGTCTACTTTACCGTTTGCAAAGAGCTCACCGTTTAAATACACACTGGGTACACCCTGAATATCGCGCTCTTCTACCAGCGATTGGTAAAGGCCACCATCAATCATTTCTGATGAGATATTCGGGTTAAGCAACGCGAACTGGTTTAATGCCTGGACGACGTCCGGACAGTTATGACAGCTCAGGCTGATAAATACTTCGAACTTAAGTTCGTCTTTCACACCTTTGACTAATGACGCCACGCTGTCGTCAATTTTCAGTGCGGTGCCTGACGCATGCAGCAGTGCCAGAACGAACGAGTTAAACTCGTGGCCACCTGGGATCCCGGAAAAACGAATACCGGTATCTTCACCATCAGCTTCCAGTAAAAAACTGATTGAGCTGCGTAATACGCCGTTTGTATCGCGTTCTTCCAACTGGATCTTGTCACTCACTCCTGCCACATCAGACAGAAACTGCTTCAGTTCGCCACGTTTTGTGTGCTCGCCGGTTTGCAGAACAAGGGTGATGTTTGTTTGCATTGACGCGAAGTAACTTTCCAGCGCCTTTTTAATATCTTGCGTAATCATATTGAATTCTGCCTTAGATAATGTGGTTGAGGGAATGTGCGGGCTGCCGCCCGCACCGACATTACTCGTTGGTTAAAACGGTAATTAGATTTTGCCTACCAGGTCTAAAGAAGGAGCAAGGGTTTCTTCGCCTTCTTTCCATTTGGCCGGGCAAACTTCACCAGGGTGAGAAGCAACGTACTGAGCTGCTTTCACTTTGCGTACCAGATCGTCTGCGTCACGGCCGATACCTTCAGCGGTGATTTCCATCGCCTGGACGATACCATCCGGGTCAACAACAAACGTTGCACGGTCAGCCAGACCCATGTTTTCACGCATACAATCGAAGTTACGCGTGATTTCACCAGTTGGGTCGCCAATCATCGCAAACTTGATTTTACCGATGGTTTCTGACGCTTCATGCCATGCTGCGTGAGTAAAGTGGGTGTCAGTTGATACTGAGAATACTTCTACGCCACGTGATTGCAGCTCTTCGTATTTGTCAGCAACGTCACCTAACTCAGTTGGACAAACGAAAGTGAAGTCAGCTGGGTAGAATACAAATACTGCCCACTTGCCCGCGATATCTTCGCTGCTTACTTCGATTAGTTCACCATCTTTAAACGCGTTCGCTTTGAATGGTTTGATTTGAGTGTTGATTAAAGCCATTTACTTTCTCCTAAAGTTAGGTTTATTTAACGCTTTCAATAATAACCGTGTGACTATTTTTGCCGCTCGGGCTGTGCATACTCACACTGTTGATCTGCAGTTAGGATTACGAGAATTCAACCGTTACGGATTGTTTCTTTCTCGCTTCCGTTTGACTTGGGATAAGAATAACGACTGTCGGGACAGATTTATAATTGGATTTGTTGAAAGTCTGATTCGAGAAAAGCTATCAGAAAGAGATTTTTGGATAGGAATTAATCAACCCGCTCTCGGTGAGCGGGTTACCGCCCGCTATTCTGGAGTAGCGGGCACGGTATTTTCGTTTAGTGACAATGCACTAAGGTATTCATCACGTTTTTGCTGTTGATTGGCAGGCAAAGCCGCTTTACCGAGCAAGTCTGCGGCATTCACAGCCACCTCATACTGGCTGTCTGATAAAGGTTCGGTTTTATTTATTTGTACCAGCACTTTGAGCAGACTCAGGGCTATCGATT
Source organism: Alteromonas sp. 4NH20-0104 (assembly GCF_057547795.1). Classification (NCBI taxonomy): domain Bacteria; kingdom Pseudomonadati; phylum Pseudomonadota; class Gammaproteobacteria; order Alteromonadales; family Alteromonadaceae; genus Alteromonas; species Alteromonas sp. 4NH20-0104. The sequence continues at coordinate 38,543 of NZ_BAAJLP010000020.1, forward strand.
TGTCATGGGGCGATAACGTCATCGCCTGACACAGATTATTGTAAGCCGGAATAATCCGATTCTCGCGATAATTTACCGCCGCCATTTCTTTCAGTTCTTTGGTGGTAAATTTAATTTCACGGCGTTCAATTTCTTCCCGCTTCAGGTATTCATCTACCACCTGGCTGGCCAGCGTGTCGCCGGCTAACTGGGTACGCAAGGTATCAAGAATAACCAGACACTCTTCTTTCATTCCCAGTTCATGATAGGCCTTCATTAAATCCAGATTATCTTCCAGATTCATTGCCATTTCAGGTTGCAGATTATCCGTTAATAACTGTTCAGCAGTGCGCTTGTTATTTTTGAGCGATTCCATACGCGCTTTAATAATCAGCATCTTGTTGGCTAAACCCGGTTCCAGAAACTCGCCCCGGGTTACCCCTTCAACTTCCCGGGTAATTTGACGCTGGAGTTTTTCAGCCTCAGTTCCTGAAACGGTGGCAGCCAGGTCAATCATGGTACGAATCACATTGAGGCCAAGTTCCGGAGAATCATGAATTGAGTTTTTGGCAAACTTAGCCATGTTCTGTACCGCAGCTAACTGACCGTACTTATCCCGATTCAGTCGAGCTAAATCCCACAGTTTTTTATTCCGCTCAATGTTACGGGGAGCGAGCTTGCTCGCTGCTTTCACCTGTTCATAGGCAACATCAAACTGCTCTTTGCCAATATAATACTGGGCCAGCAAGTCATAAGTCAGGAAACGGGTATCATTGCGCTGCAACAAGTCTTCAATAAGCAGTTCAGCTTCCTCGACCTTGTCTTGTTTGAACAATGCTTTAGCGAGGCCAATGTGCACCCAGGCGTGATCATATTCTGCTTTTAGCCCGGAAAAGTACCGTTCGGCGGTGGCATAGTCGCGTAAGTGCACCAGGCATTCGCCAATCATTCTTTTCAATCGTGGATGGTATTCCACCACACCGCTGTCTTTCAGGCTGCGCTCGGCGTGGTAGATAGCCGCCGCGTAATCGCCATTGTCCATACAATGCATGACTTTGTGCAATTTACGACGGATATTAACTAAATAGTTAAAGCGCTGCTGAACCCGGTTTGCATCCAGGGGTTTTACCCAGAAATCATCCGGCTGTAACTCGATGATGCAATTAACCAGTTCCATACTGGTTTCTGCACTGAGAAAGACAACCGTGGATTTATCGCTGATGTAATGGTTATGTTTGAGTTCTTCAAACAGATGGAAGCCGTCTTTATCGCTGCTAACGTTAAACGCCAGTAATACCACGTCATAAGTGTCTTTCTGACACAAACGAACGGCATGGAATGCATTTTGTGCACTGCTAACCTGTTGGACGCCCAGTTCTAACAGGGCAGACTTGATTAAGTCATGGATAAGCGCCTGATTGTCAACAACCAGCACTTTTAATTCATCAATCGCTTTCGGTAATGGGATTTTATCCATTGTCACAACCACTTAACACGAAATAGCTTTCCTTGTCTGTGCAATGCCCCGCTGTAGCAGCCATGCGTGCATCACGCCTGCCACTGCTCGAAGCGCTAAACCTGAGGGTATGTATTACCTGATGTTATCCCGAATTTCATCAAACTGCCATACTCATATTACTCTGCTAACGGGAAATTCCGTTGTTATGGCCTTTCTCTTTGCCTTAGCGCGGCGGATCGACCCGCTGAGCAGTAGAGTTATTGACCCGGAACCAGCCAGCAATCGAGAATCGGTCTCGCTGGGCGGGTAATACCTCGTGGGGAAATTCCTCACTCAGAAAAATCACCATGGTGCCCGCCAAAGGCGTAACCGTAACCACTTCCTGTTGGTCACCGGGTGGATAGATCAGCAATTCGCCACCATCGAACACTCCCCAGTCTGAATTCAGATAAAACACCGTCGATAATACCCGGTTAGACTCTCCCTGAAAGGCATCCAGATGACGCTTATAAAAACTCCCCGGCGGATAATGGGCAAATTGGCTCTCATAAGAGAATAAGCCTAAAAAAAGCCGTTTATTAAGATAAACCTTCAGGCAATCCATCCAGTTTAACCAGGCAGTAGTCACCGCAGCCGTCCCCTGAATCCAGCAAATCTCGTCGGTACGCACGAATTCGTTTTGATGGAACTGGCCGGCCCTGCCGATCCCGGCCGGATCAAAATCAATGGTTTCCTGAGCATAGGCTGCTAGCCGGGTGGTTAACGCTGGCGGCAGAGCGGCAGGCATTACGCTGTAACCCCGCTGATACAAATCATCAGCGATTCGTTCAAACATCTCTTCAGGCGGCGCGTAGCCAGCGACAGCGTGATTTTCTAATGGTGTATTCAACAGGTCAGTTATCCGCAAAAAACAGGCGTGATCAATATACTGAAAAGAGCCGCCAGACAAGCTATTTTTTATACTGGCCGCGGTTTTTTTCGACAACGGTGAGTATTTATCTGACCGGTACTGATCAATACGACTATACGACTAAATAACCGGTATAGGATTGTTATCACTGGAAAACTTGGAGTGCATCTCCTGTGCATGCTATGTTGCCAACAGAACAAGTCATTTTTGAGAAAGTAGAATGAGCGACGAACTATATACTGAAGATACCGAACACCATCTCGACCTGAGACATCTGACCCTGGAAGACTACCAGGACGTCAAAGAATTAATGGACGATGTCTATCGAAATGTCGGTGGCGCCTGGCCATATAAAAATTATAAAGCCCAGATTACCACGTTTCGTGACGGTCAGATTTGTATTGAAGATAAAGGCAAGGTTGTGGCATTTGCCATTTCAGTCATTGTGGATTACGACCAGTTTGGCGACAAACATTCCTATGATGAAATTACCGGTGATGCCTATCTGACGACTCACGATCCTAACGGTGACGTACTCTATGGCGTTGAGGTGATAGTGTCGCCTGAGTACCGTGGACTGCGTCTTGGACGCCGCTTGTATGAAGCACGTAAAGAGCTATGCCGCCATCTGAACCTTAAATCCATCATGGCTGGCGGTCGTATACCCAACTACGCTAAACATGCCACGGAAATGTCACCCTACGAGTATATTGAGCGGGTGAAATCCAAAGACATCTTCGATCCTATTTTAACGTTCCAGTTATCCAATGGGTTTGAAGTAAAACAAATCATGCAGGCGTACCTGCCCGAAGATAAAGCCTCCAAGGGCTATGCAACACTGTTACAGTGGCACAACATTTATTACGAGCCGGGTAATCCAAAGCTGATCGGCGGTAAAAAGAGTTCGGCAAGAATTGGCTGCGTACAGTGGCAAATGCGCTATTTCGAGAACGTGGAAGAGCTTATTCAGCAAGTAGAGTATTTTGTTGATGCATTGTCGGATTACGGCTGTGATATAGCCTTGTTCCCGGAATTCTTTAATGCACCTCTGATGGGACTGGCAGAGTCAGAATCCTCCATTGATGCAATCTGGCACCTCGCCGAATATACCGATGAAATCCTCACCGCAACGTCCCTGCTCGCGGTCTCTTACAACATCAACATTATTGCCGGTTCAATGCCGGTGATTGAAGAAGAAGAACTGTATAACGTAAGTTACCTGTGTAAACGCGACGGCACTATCGAAACCCAGTATAAACTGCATCCCACGCCACATGAGAAAAAAGACTGGATCATGAAAGGCGGCAATTACCTGCGCTGCTTTGATACAGATTTTGGCAAAATTGGCATATTAATTTGTTACGACGTGGAGTTTCCGGAACTGGCAAGAGTCTTATCAGAACAGGAAATGCAGATACTATTTGTGCCGTTCTGGACCGATACCAAAAACGGCTACCTGCGGGTCCGTCGCTGTGCCCAGGCCAGAGCCATAGAAAACGAATGTTACGTGGCCATTGCCGGTAGTGTGGGTAATTTACCAAAAGTAGATAACGTGGACATCCAGTACGGCCAGACGGCGGTATTCTCGCCCTCAGACTTCGCTTTCCCGCACGATGCCATTGTATCTGAAACCACACCGAATACCGAAATGACACTGATTGTTGATTTGGATTTGGACAAGCTAACCACTCTGCAAAACGAAGGTTCGGTCCGTAACTACCTCGACCGTCGCCGCGACCTGTACCGGGTGGAATGGCTCGGTGGAGAAGATTAATCATGTTAGCAAAATTTGGCATCGTAATAATGTTGATTGTTGCCTGGCCCTCGCTGGCCGGCAACGACCCCCGCCCTTTTTATCAGCGTTTCGAAGATGAATCGGCAGTGGTCGACGATGCCCTGGAGCAAGCCAGTGCCAGCCACCAGTTGGTGGCATTGGTGCTGGGTGCCGAGTGGTGCCATGATTCCCGGGCACTGGCTGAGTATTTTAATGATCCGGCGCTGACATCGGTATCTGCAGCAATGACACTGTTACCGATTGACGTGGGTTACCTTGAAAATAAACAGTCATTACTCAGTCAGTTTGGCTACCCGGCTTACTTTGCCACCCCAACGCTGCTGTTGATTGACCCGCAAACCCGTCAGGTAATAAATCGTGCCACACTGCCCGCCTGGCAAAATGCCCACAATGAATCAGCCACCAGTTTGCATGCTTACTTGCAGTCGCAACAACAGTTCTGGCAGACGCAATGGCAGGCAACACCGCCGGCCCCCGTAATTGAGGCCTTTGAAGCTCAGCAAGCGGAAACGTTATACGAGCATTACCGGCAACTGGGCGCCCTGCTGGCCCTGGAAGACAATAACCAACCGGCGCCCGGTCTTAACTCTCAGTGGCGCGCCGTAAAACAATATCGCACAGCGTTGCAAAACGATCTTATCCGGCTGCATGAGCAAGGCGGAACTGAAGATAAATTACCCAACTATTCACCAATTGCCTGGTAATCTGCCAAAAAGTGTCGGCTAACATTGGTATTGCACAGAAATTAGCGATAACATCAGGCTATAAGGGCTAAGCGCCCGTTTATATGAATAATTATATCGCCACAGTTGTCATTAAGAGGGAATATGGCTAATAACTCGCGCAACGATGACTTTCCCACAATCAGACTCGACGAAGAAGACCGTCGCGGATATCAGACCAAAACGGCGCCGGTTCACCGCTCGGTGAACACCTCACAGGCATCGGCTTCCAGTGAACCAGAAAAACCTAAAGGTGGCTCTGGCTGGGGTGTAGTTGCTCTTCTGGTCGCTATTGTTGGTTGTGGTGCGGCCGGTTACTTATTTACCGTCACGCAAAAGCAAAATGCCACGCTGCAAAGTGCCGAGCAGCGTATTCAGCAACTTGAAAATAAGCTTTCCGCCACCGGTGAAGAAATCGGTGAATCGACGGTCGCTTTACAGGTAAAAGTGACCGAACTCAGCAATAGAACGGCCGAACTCTGGGAGCAAATGGATAAGCTGTGGGCGTCCGCCTGGCGTCGTAACCAAAAAGAAATTGCCGATCTGACCGATAAAGTGGCTGGCGACAAGAAGGATTTGCAGGAGTCAGTGACTCAGGTTGCCCGTAACCTCGACAGTCAGAAAACCCAGTTGGCAACGCTTAACGGCAGTCTGGAGACGGTCTCTGACGAAATGCTGGCCATTAATGTTCAAATGGAACAGGTCAATGCTAGCAGCGGAGCGCGGCAGCAGGAAATTAAGAGTCTGAGCGATAAGCTGGCATTGCTGGAACAGCGCAATAATGCGTTATCCAGCCGAATTGCATCGCTGGAGTCTGAAATTCGGGAACTGGCAACCAAAGTGGTGAGCTCACCATCAGCCAGCATACCCGCCTCCCCGACGGGTTCTACCGGCGGTCAGTAAGCGCCCGTTATCCCTGGTAATTACAGTCCATCGTGTTGTTACATAAATAGCGCCGGATTAGCTCCGGCGTTATTACATTGATTAATTTTTAAACTATTCCAACTCATTTTGCGTAATAATAGCTTTCCATGCTGCACCGCAGCACTTTTCAGGGATGCTACTTATGAAATCCGTAAAATTATCTTTAGCACTACAGGGCGGTGGCGCTCACGGTGCGTTTACCTGGGGCGTTCTCAACCGCCTCCTCGAAGAATCCTGGATTACCATTACCGGCATCAGCGGTGCCAGTGCCGGGTCTATGAATGCCGTCATGTACGCCGAGGGATGGCGTAAAAACCGCCGTGAAGGTGCCAGGCAACAACTGGCCGATTTCTGGTATACGGTGGCCGAGCAAAATGTGGGATTTGAACTCCCCGGTGAACTTAAGACTTCAGTTACCAAGTGGTGGCTGAGTGCTTTTCAGTTTCTCTCTCCCTACGACATCAATCTGCTGGATATTAATCCGCTACGAGACATTGTAGATAAGCAGGTTGATTTTAAGGCCTTGCAGCAGGCCAATCCCCTGCCCTTGTACATTGCTGCCACTGAAGTCAGTACCGGTAAACTGACGCTGTTTAATACGCCCGAACTGACCACTGACCATCTGCTGGCTTCGGCTTGTTTACCCAATGTGTATAAGGCTATTGAGATAGACGGCAAACATTACTGGGACGGTGGTTACGCCGGTAACCCGGCGATATTTCCGCTGATGAACGAATGTGCTGGTAAAGATGTGTTAATTGTTCTATTGCAACCGTTGCAACGTGAGGACGTGCCCAAGAGCTCAGACGATATCAGCGATCGTATTACAGAAATCAGTTTTCACAGCAATTTCATGCGCGAAATGCATGCCATTGCCAGCGTCAAACGTCTGGTCAGCGGTAAACGTTTTTTACTCGGGAAGGTAGAACGCCAGATAAAACAACTGCGAACACACCTGCTGACTAACGGTGAACTGCTTTCCTCGCTGGATAGCGCCACCAAATACGACAACCGCAAAAAGTTTCTCGAATGTTTACGTGATGCCGGCGAGGAAACCACCGATAAATGGTTGGCGGAAAATGCCGGGCATCTGGGTAAAAAACCCAGTTGTGATATTCAGGCGATGTTTGACTAACCAGACTAAGCGTATTGAAGGTTACAAAAACAAGCGCTTCGCGATTCGCCTGACCAGTCACCAATGGCCGGTCGGATGTACTGCGGCCAACGTTCTCCGTACAGCAGCACAGATATCATGAAATAAACTCTCTCTTTATCGGGTCTGTTGCGGTATATCTGATATTGAGAGAGCTGACATGTTGAATTCGATTGGCCGTAAAGTGATGGTAGGGTACCTGGTGCTGGTTACTGCGATGGTATTAGCGTGCCTGCTGATCCAATTAAGTATCAATCAAATCAGCAGACAAAACAGCAACTTCACTTCCCATACCTTGCCCGCTTTCACGGTACTTCAACAAACACAAGATGAGCTGGCGCAACTGCATAACCTAAGCTTTGCGCTGTATGGTTACACTATTGACAGTGCCAGGTATGCTGAACGCAACGAGCAATTGAAATCACAGTTAACCGACAGACTTTACCAATTGGGTCAGCGCCACCGGTTTAATACTGAGGCTCTTAACGCCACACTGAATGAATTGTTCTCAGCGATGGACCGCCTGGAGACTATTCTAAGCGCTTCTGACACCGACTGGGATGCGGCCAGACACGCTCTGACGCTGATTGAAAATGCTAAGGACAAGAGCCGTGAAGTACTTCACCTGATAAGCCGTGAGTCAGGTCAGCAAGTGTTTCAGGCGACAGAAGCGGTGAGTGACACCCTCGGATTGATGCGCTGGATTAACTACGCCTCGTTACTACTGCTTATTGTGGTGGCTGTGCTATCTTACCGCTACCTTTATCAAAAGCTGGTCACCCCTTTACTCGCCATCACCGCAGCGCTTACCAGCCTGAGTCACGATAAAAATCTGGATGTGAGTTTACCCGCCGCCAGTAATGATGAACTCGGACAGGTCGTTAATGCCCTGGAAAGCCTGATTGAGGCTTTAGAAGAGGATTATACAGCCTTACAGGCCATGACAAGCCAACTGCGCAACGCAAGTATGACCTTTATTGACTCCGCGGCTTCATCTGATAAACAGGCACATAATTTGTCCGGTCTGGCGGTTCAGCTGGACAGTGCACTCGCTGAGGTTGGTGTGAAAATCGCCGGTGCATCAGAAGATTCGAAAAACGTCTCCGAGTCAGCGAAATTTGCCGCAGGCCTGGTGAGTCAGGGTGAAAAAGAAGTCGCCGTCAGTGCTGCGCAGATAGCCACACTTCAACATGAAATCACTGAGTCTGCCCGGCAGCTTTCGTCTTTACAAAATGCCGGCAATCAGGTGGGTTCGGTAGTAAAGGTGATTGCTGAGATTGCCGAGCAAACTAATCTTTTAGCCCTCAATGCGGCCATTGAAGCCGCCCGCGCAGGGCAACATGGCCGAGGCTTTGCCGTCGTTGCAGACGAAGTGCGTACGCTTGCCTCACGCACCCAGCAATCCACGCATCAGATAAACACCATTCTGGCGCAAATCGTTAACTCCATTGCAGCTACCGTTCAAGGAATGGAAGCCAACCTAACCCTGACTGCTGATGCTTTTAAGCAAGCTAACCAGACGGAAAGCGCCTTACAACAAAGCCAGCAAAGTGTGCTGGCTCTTAGTGCTGACAATCAGCACCTTGCGGCCTCAACCTTACAGGTTGTGGTTGCCACGCACACTATTCAGCAACAGGTTAAGGGTATTAATCAGCAATCCGGCGAACTATTACAACAAAGTGAACTGACCCGTGCTAAAGCAGGTGAACTCGATAAGTTGATGACAACGCTAACCCAAATAGCCACGACCTATCGTTTTTCATCGTTCTGACAGTTTTAGGTTCTGCCCTGTTCGACAAAGCGAATCAAAAAAACTACCAGAAACCTGGCTAATCTGCTGGTTTATTCCGTAAAATACCGGTTTCATCGCCTTTCGTTCAGCTTGTCTGAACCGTCACTGATTTTCCCGGAGTGTTTATGTTGGAAGTAGTAATTTTAGCCCTGGCGCTAAGTATGGATGCATTTGCTGTTTCCATTGGCCTGGGTTCTAAACATGTCGTTAATGCCCGCTCGCTCTCGCTTTCAGCGGCCATTTATTTCGGTGTTTTTCAGGGGCTTATGCCGTTAATAGGTTACCTGGGCGGTCACGGGTTATTTGGCCTTATCGGCAGCTTTGCGCATTGGATTGCCTTTATTCTGTTGCTGGTCATCGGTGGCAAAATGGTATTTGAGGCATTGTCTGAAGGGATAGAAGAAGATATCGCAAAAATCACGCAGCGCGTTATGTTGTTACTGGCTATCGCAACCAGTATTGATGCTATGGCTGCCGGGTTCACACTTACCCTGATGGAATTTAACCCCTTCCTCGCGTGTCTGATTATAGGGGTTACCACATTTATTTTCAGTTTTCTGGGCGTTTATATCGGCGCTAAAAGTGGTACCTGGCTGGAAAGTAAGGCGGAACTGATTGGCGGTATCGTCCTTGTACTGATTGGATTTAAAATACTGTTGTTTTAAATCGTGCACAGAACAAATCTTACTTCTCAGTCCATTTATGAGTCAGATTGTTAAGTGATATGAATGTGCCCTTCCCCATTCTTTGCCGTAGTGATTAAGACACTCACAATGTGAGATTTTTCGAACTGTTCTTTGCAGCGCCTCTTCTCCCTGCGTTGTAATTCAGTCCAATTAATAAGGATATAAATCACTATGAACAATATGTTAGAAGGCAAAACAGCCATCGTTACCGGTGCCAGTAAAGGCATTGGCTTCGCTATAGCAGAACTCTTTGCAGAAGAAGGTGCTAACGTTGTATTAACGGCACTTCACCAGGACGAGATTGACACTGCAGTAGACAAAATTAACGCTAAAGATCAGGGCAAGGCCATTGGTATGGTTGCTGACTCGAGCGACCCGGAGGCTCCCAAAACGGTGTTTGGAAAAGCTATCGACACCTTTGGTCAGGTGGATGTCATGGTTAACAATGCGGGTGTAGGTGAGATGTTCGCGGTTGAGAAAACTTCGGATGAACACTGGGCCAAAATTATGGAGTTAAACCTCTCCGGTGTATTCCGTTTTTGTCGCGAAGCGGTTAATCACTTTATGCCGCGTAACGAGGGGCGCATTATCAATGTATCCTCGGTAAATGGTGTTTTACCCATCTGTGGCGTTGCCTACACCACCACCAAAGGCGGTGTGAATACCATGACCAAAAATATCGCTATTCGTTTGTCCGGCACTAACATCCGGTGTAACGCTATTGCGCCGGGGGTTACCGATACCGATGCCGCCCGCGCGTGGGCATCCGGTGAACAGGAAGGCGGCGACGTCATGCTGGAGTTTTCAGACAAATACACCAACACTACTGTACCTTCCGTTGAACCTCGGGATCAGGCTTACGCAGCGCTGTACCTGGCCAGTAAAATGGGTAAAGCTGTCACCGGACAGGTGATCCAGGTGGATAACGGCGGTTTCCTGTAAGGTTTTAAGTTATTATTCCGACAGGCCAGTTAAAGACTGGCCTGTTTCACCCTTACTTCACATTGCTTTCCTTAACATGATTACCCTTTAATCCACTAAGGCGATAATTATGTTTTCACAACTACCAACGTTTAGTTCCCTTAAGCTAATCGGCATCGTTACCCTGATTACGACCGTCACCGCTGGCTGCGTGTCTAAGTCATCGCTGCCGCACACCCATAGCCCCGACGCAGCCACAGTGACCCTTTATCGTTCCGGCGAATTACAAGGTAGCCTGACCGATGTTTATATTGGCTGGGGAGATGACTATTTTATTTCACTGTCTCCTGAAGAGCGTACCCAATTCACCATCGAACCTGGCTTTAAAACATTTAAAATCAGGGCTCATGCTGACTGGAGTAATGAACTCACTGTAAACTTAGCGCCGCATCAATCCGTTTGTCTGATAGCCGAAGTCAATCCTCAGAATGTGGTTGGTCTGAACTGGGTAGTATCCGGTTACCGGTTGCGACAGCTGGCCTGTGACAATCTAAACCTGTAAGACAGCCGGCCACTGAGGCGGTATCATTTACGGTAGAAAAACGGTAACTTAGCTTAAAACGCCTATTTTTAACATTACAAGGATTGTTATGTCGGCCTTTTCTGGCTATTTGATTGCCGTATTGATTCAGGGAGCAAGCGTGACTCTGCCCAGCGAGCAGCCGCCCGCATTTTTGCTCAACCACTCACCGGCTGTATTGTCGCTGTACCAGACTGTGAGTCGATTCACAGGCAGCAAAGAAGATGCTGCGGCTCTATTGCAGCAAGTTGATGAGCTGATTACATCAGATGTTGAACTAGAGCTCGCTGATATGATTGTTATTAGTCTGGCTATGCAAAGTGCTATTAATTATCAACCAGACCAGGTAGAACAAATTTATGCGTCGGTAAAGAGCCGGTACCAGCACTCCCGCACGTTAAGAAACTATTTTTTTAGCTGTACGTTATCCGGCCGGCAAAAATTACGTTCAACCATAAAAGCCCTGCGTTACAGCTTGTCTATGCCAAGCGAATTTGAGGAAAAATTGTCTTTTATAGGCCATACCTCGGATGATGAGGAGCTGTTATCACTGGCTAACACCCAATACGGTGAAATTAGCTATGAATCGGTCTATCAGGCCTTTCTGTATCGTGCACTGACAAGCCAAACATTGGAGCATCCCAATACCGTCGCACTATTATTACGAAATCTTGCCCTGGCCCACAATCAGATTGGCAGCAAGAGCCTGGAGCGACGACTGATTGTGCTTATCAGAGAGCTTGAAACACAAAACATCATCCCTCGTTTAAGCAGCGGACCTTCGGTATACAGTTATCTGAACCCGTGAAAAACAGACACAAAAAAAGCGCCATAAAGGCGCTTTTTTGCGTTGGTCAATCGCTGATTAGCGACGCAGACCAAGACGCTTGATCAGATCAAGATAACGCTCTGCATTTTTACCTTTCAGGTAATCAAGCAGTTTACGGCGCTGGCTAACCATGCGCAGCAGACCACGACGTGAGTGGTGATCTTTCTTGTTTGATGAGAAGTGTGATTGCAGTTTGTTGATGTTGTGCGTTAACAGTGCTACCTGTACTTCAGGTGAACCAGTATCACCTTCTTTAACGCCATATTCAGCAACGATGCCTGCGGTTTCTTCTTTAGTTAGTGACATAATTTTCTCCTGTTTTTTAAACTGCCGGACCGATCACTAATTCAGTCTGACAAAACTGAGCGCGTATTATACTTGGCGTGGCCCCACGCGCAAGTCATTTTACGCGTAAACCGTTATACGCTGTAAACCACGCTGCGCCGGGGGGCAACAAAGACCTGTTCAGGTGGGGCTTTTTGGTCTTTAGGTGCACACACACCCTCACCTACCCCAAGGAATCGTGCTGGCGTGGCAGTGCTATCGTAGATGCGATATTGCTGCCCTTCGCTAAGCGCTTGCGCTGCCATGGGCGTTACACTTTGTCCGTGCTGCAAGCGATTCGTTTCAGCCGCCGATAACTCAACAGCGGGTAAGCTTTTCACCGCCGTATCCATAGGTAATAACAGCGCATCAATGGCGTGGTACTCGCGCTGAGCGATATCCTGATCCACCATGGCTTCCAATGCTTCAACCGAAATCATATTCGCCGTTGGGTAGTCTGCCACTTTAGTGCGGTGTAGCCGGGTAACATAAGCGCCACAGCCCAATTGCTGACCTATGTCGTCAACTAAAGAGCGGATATACGTCCCTTTACTACAGCGCACGCGCATGTCTACTTCCGGTAAAGCAACCCGGGTTATCTCTAATTCGAAAATGGTAATATCACGGGCTTCGCGGGGCACTTCTATGCCTTGTCTGGCATAATAATAAAGCGGCTTGCCCTGATATTTAAGGGCGGAAAACATTGAAGGAATTTGCTTACTACTGCCCAAAAAAGATAAGCAGGCGGCACGCACTTCGTCTTCACCTGACACCACTTCGCGCTCTTCAACCACCTCGCCATCGGCGTCGGAGGTTGTGGTACGAATACCTAAACGGGCCGTCACTTCATACTCTTTCTCGGCGTCGAGCAGGTATTGGGAAAACTTAGTTGCTTCACCTAAACACACAGGGAGCATGCCGGTAGCCAGCGGATCAAGCGCGCCGGTATGGCCAGCTTTCTGAGCCTGATACAACCAACGCACTTTTTGTAATATTTGGTTTGATGAACCCCCTAAGGGTTTATCAATTAACACAATGCCGTTAACTGCACGACCTTTGCGCTTTCTTGCCATGCTGAATTATTCCTGCTCGTCGTCGTTGTTATCTGAACGCGCCTTATCACGAGCGACTGTTTCACTCACCAGGTTTGAAATACGCATACCTTCGGTGATCGACTTATCTTCAAAGAAATGCAGGTGAGGCACCGCCCGCATACGCATCCGCTTCGCTAACAAACTGCGTAAAAAGCCCGTATTGTCAGCTAACTGCTTCATATGCGCTTTGGTTTGTGCTTCATCACAATTAAAAAACGTGATAAAGATCTTAGCATGTGCCAAATCCCGCGACACTTCCACATCAGAAAGTGTAATAAAGGGTAAGTCGCCCACCCGGTGCTTGTATTCATTTTGCAGCAAACTGGCCACTTCTTTGTGGATTTGCTGGGCAACCCGATCAGTCCGAGAAAATTCCCGAGCCATAGTTACTCTCCTCTGTTTTGCAACCTGTCCAGCTTAAGCTTAGCTGACTATTGCACAGACAAAAGCGGGGGCTTCAGAGCCCCCGCTATACATTAGTTATTCGCTGAGGTTAGATTTCGCGTTTAACTTCAACAACCTGGAAGACCTCAATTTGGTCACCCACTTTTACGTCGTTGTAGTTTTTAACACCGATACCACATTCCATACCGTTACGAACTTCCTGTACGTCATCTTTAAAGCGACGCAGAGATTCCAGTTCACCTTCGTAGATAACCACGTTTTCGCGCAGTACGCGGATTGGGTTACTACGCTTAACGGTACCTTCGGTGACCATACAACCTGCGATGGCGCCCAGTTTCGGTGACTTAAACACGTCACGTACTTCAGCAAGACCCATGATTTCCTGTTTGAATTCTGGTGCCAGCATACCGCTCATGGCCGCTTTCACTTCATCAATCAGGTCGTAGATAACGCTGTAGTAACGTAAGTCAATCTCTTCCGCTTCAATTACGCGGCGCGCTGTAGCATCGGCACGAACGTTAAAGCCAACCACGATAGCGCTTGATGCAGCGGCTAAGCTGGCATCCGTTTCGGTGATACCACCAACGCCACTACCGACAATATTGACTTTCACTTCACTGGTAGACAGCTTAATCAGAGATTCAGAAATCGCTTCAACAGAGCCCTGTACGTCAGCTTTAAGCACAACGTTCAGTTCACTCACGTCACCGGCTTCCATGTTAGCAAACATGTTTTCCAGTTTCGCTTTCTGCTGACGCGCCAGCTTAAGCTCGCGTTTCTTCTGATGACGCTTACCGGCGACTTCACGAGCCTTACGCTCATCCTGTACAACCAGCGCATCTTCACCGGCTACCGGCACACCCGACAGACCTAAAATTTCAACCGGAGTAGAAGGACCAGCCACTTTCACATCCTGACCATTCTCGTCGCGCATGGCACGAACACGTCCGTACTCTTCGCCACACAACAGAATATCGCCAGACTTCACCTCACCTTCCTGAACCAGTACGGATGCAATCGGGCCACGGCCTTTATCAAGGCGTGACTCAACCACGATACCGCGGCCTGGGCCGGTTGGTGTGGCTTTAAGATCCAGTACTTCAGCTTGCAGGGAAATGGCTTCCAGTAATTCATCCACGCCCATACCGGTTTTGGCAGACACGTTGACGAACTGGTGCTCACCGCCCCACTCTTCAGAGATAACCTCTAACTGAGACAGTTCGGTTTTAACCCGATCCGGATCAGCGGCTTCTTTATCCATCTTGTTCACAGCAATAATCAGCGGTACGCCTGCTGCACGGCTGTGTTGTACGGCTTCTTTAGTTTGTGGCATTACGCCATCGTCAGCCGCAACTACCAGTACAACGATGTCCGTTGCTGTGGCACCACGAGCACGCATTGCGGTAAACGCGGCGTGTCCAGGGGTATCCAGGAAGGTAATTTTACCGTTGTCCGTATCAACACTGTATGCACCGATATGCTGAGTAATACCACCGGCTTCACCTGCCGCTACTTTAGCGCGACGGATGTAATCCAACAGTGACGTTTTACCATGGTCAACGTGACCCATTATGGTCACAACCGGTGCGCGAGTGGTTTTATCACCGGCACCAGAACCTGCTAACAGTTCGTCTTCCAGGGCGTTGTCGTTAACCAGCTCATATTTATGGCCCATTTCTTCAACGACCAGTACCGCGGTATCCTGATCAAGAACCTGATTAATGGTTGCCATTTCGCCCATTTTCATCATGGCCTTAATGACTTCCTGAACCTTAATAGCCAAACGGCTTGCCAGTTCACCAACCGTGATGGTTGCACCAAGCTTAACAACCCGTTCTACCGGGGCAGCTGGCTTATTAAAGCCTTGCTTCAAGCTTTCGCTGGCCTTTTTATTCGGCTTCTTACGACGGCGGGAAGACCGTTCTACCTGCATATCTTCGATATCTTCAGCTTCCTGTGCATAGCGGTTAGAGTGCATATGCACTTCTTCAGCTTCTTCTTTCTTACGGCGCTCTTCTTCTTCTTTCCAGCGACGTTCGTTTTCTTCAGCCAATTTACGTGCTTCTTCAGCCGCTTTCTTCGCGTCTTCTTCGAGTTTACGCTGCGCTTCTTCTTCCTGCTGCTTGCGTAAACGCTCTTCTTCCTGACGCGCTTCTTCCTGCTCTTTTAACTCTTCTTCGCTCAGCTCAGATTCCGCTTCAGCTCGTGCAGCGGCTTCTTGCTTCGCCTTTTCAGCACGACGGGCTTTATCTTCTTCAGCCGCTTTACGGGCTTCTTCCGCTTTACGCGCTTTCTCTTCAGCCGCCTTACGGGCTTCCTCAGCCGCTTTTTCTTCCGCTTCACGCTTCAGACGAGCTTCTTCTTCGCGACGCTTGGCTTCTTCTTCGGCCTGGCGTTGCTCTTCAATGTCAGTACGTTTCACATAAGTGCGTTTTTTACGTACTTCCACTTTCACTTCTTTCGACTTACCTAAGCTTAATGTGCTGGTAGTTTTACGTTGCAGCGTCATTTTCTTAGGCTCACCATTCGACCCACCGTGCTGTTTGCTCAGGTGGTCTAATAGTTTGCGTTTTTCATCTTCAGTCACGTTCTCACCGGCGGCTTTCTTAATGCCGGCGTCGCTAAACTGACTCACTAACCGGTCAACGCTAGTCCCGATATCACTGGCGAGTTTTTCAATGGATACATCTGCCATTACGCGTTTTTCCCCTTGTCGACCTTATTCTTCGTTGAACCAGACTTTGTTTCGTGCAGCCATAATCAATGCACCAGCTTTCTCTTCGTCCAGTCCTTCTACATCACTGATATCATCGGTGCCCTGTTCTGCCAGCGCTTCTAAATCGATGATACCTCTACTTGCCAGAACGTACGCCAGGTGCTTGTCCATCCCTTCGAGATTAAGCAGCTCTTCAGTTGGCTCTGAGCTTTCCAACGATTCCTCGTTGGCCAGCGCCTGAGTGGTCAGTGCTGCACGTGCACGGTTACGTAATTCTTCTACGGTATCTTCATCCAGACCGTCAATGGCCAGTAATTCACTTACCGGTACATACGCCACTTCTTCAAGTGAGGTAAACCCTTCTTCGACTAATACACTTGCAAAGTCTTCGTCGAGGTCAAGACCGTTAACAAATACCGCCAGAACTTTCTCGTTTTCTGCCTGGTGTTTCTGGTTCAAATCTTCAATGGTCATTACGTTCAGCTCCCAACCAGTCAACTGACTAGCCAGACGAACATTTTGACCACTACGACCGATAGCCTGAGCCAGGTTATCGGCTTCTACTGCTACTTCCATGGTATGCGTGTCTTCATCAACCACAATTGACGCTACCTCTGCAGGGGCCATTGCGTTGATAACAAATTGCGCCGGGTTTTCATCCCATAACACAATATCGACTCTTTCGCCGCCCAGTTCACCCGATACAGCCTGTACCCGTGAACCCCGCATGCCTACGCAGGCACCTACCGGGTCAAGACGCTTATCGTTGGTCTTAACAGCGATTTTGGCGCGTGAACCCGGGTCCCGTGCGGCGGACTTAATTTCTAATGTTTCTTCGGCGATTTCCGGTACTTCCAGACGGAATAACTCAACCAGCATCTCCGGGTGTGTCCGGCTGACAAACAGTTGCGCACCGCGTGCTTCAGGGCGGATAACGTACAGTAGGCCGCGTACCCGGTCACCTGGGCGGAAAGTTTCCCGCGGTAACATATCATCACGGTAAATCACGCCTTCGGCGTTATTACCCAAATCGATAATAATGTTGTCACGGTTAACTTTCTTAACCGTACCGGTAACCAGCTCGCCTACTTTGTCTTCGTACTCAGCAATCATCTGCGCACGTTCAGCTTCACGCACTTTTTGTACGATTACCTGTTTAGCGGTTTGCGTGGTGATGCGGTCAAAAGCAATCGAATCGATTTGGTCTTCAACGTAATCACCGACCTGAATCTCCGGCTCATCAATTTGCGCTGCAGACAGGGTTAATTCTGCGAAAGGGTTTTCCTGCTCCTGATCATCAGGGATCACCAACCAACGTCGGAAAGTATCAAAGTCGCCGGTTTCGCGGTCAATGCAAACCCGCACTTCAATTTCGCCTTCGTTTTTCTTCTTGGTGGCACTTGCAATGGCAAATTCTAATGCCTCAAAAATCTTTTCTCTTGGCACTTGTTTTTCATTAGAAACGGCTTCAGCCACTAACAAAATTTCTTTATTCATTTTTGCCTCACTGGTTGCATGCGGTTGGGCACGCAGTTTTATTCCGTATTAATCGAATGTTGGAACCAAATTACCTTTTTCAATCCCGCTGACCGGCAATTTAAATTGCTCGCCATCGATCTCGATAGTTAACGTGCCATTTTCACACGCCAGTAATTTCCCCTTGAAATTGCGTCGGTTATCCAACGGCAATGCCATTCTGACAGCGACGGTTTCGCCCACCACCTGTGCATAGTGCGCCTCTTTAAACAACGGGCGGTCCATACCAGGCGATGAGACTTCTAAGTTGTATTCAGTATTGATTGGATCTTCCACATCGAGGACCGCACTGACCTGATAACTGACATCCGCACAATCATCTACGTTGATGCCATTCTCATGATCAATGTAAACCCGCAGGATTGAATGCTTACCAGCACGGACAAACTCCACGCCCAGCAATTCATACCCTAATGCTTCTACCGCCGGATTCAACATTTCACTTAAACGTTGTTCTAGCCTTGACAATCCAAACCTCCAAAAACGAAAAAAGGGCATAATGCCCAATATACTGATACCTTGCTCGGTATCGCTTTGTGCGTGAGACCGAGCTAACAAAAAGCCCCGATTAAACGGGGCTTTTTTGCAATAAAAATTCGGTCCCTTTTGCCCACATCAGGCAAGGTTACTATTGGTGCAATACAACAATAAAAACCCGTAAGGCATAGGTGCTGATAATCAACAATTACCGGTACCAGCCATAATCTGCCACGCATTATACTGCCTGCTTGTTGATTTAGCAACCGGCAATCCGGCTTCACACTGGATTGTCACGATAATTTAATCTTCCCGCCAACGTTCCTTAATGGTCAGAATTTCCTCAAGATTTTCTTCCAGCAAGGTAATCAGGCGTGGTTCGAAGTGACTGCCCGCTTCACTTTTCATTACCGACAAGGTTTTTTCAACCGTCCAGGCTTCTTTATAGGGGCGTTTACTGGTTAGCGCGTCAAACACATCGGCTACCGCCACAATCCGGCCTTCCACGGGAATGTCTTCGCCCTTCAGCCCTTTCGGGTAGCCATTGCCGTCCCACTTTTCGTGATGAGTCATGGCCACCGATTTGGCAATCCGTAATAAGTCAGAGTCGGCTTCGCCCAAAATTTCTGCGCCAATTTCCGGGTGCGTTTTCATCACCGCAAATTCTTCATCGGTCAGTTTACCCGGTTTGAGCATAATATGGTCGGGAATACCAATTTTACCGATGTCGTGCATCGGCGCCGCATGCAACAGCGTTTCAGCCTGATCCTCGCTCAAGCCATAAGCCAAAGCTAACACTTTGGAGTAATGGCTCATGCGCAGTACATGCATGCCGGTTTCGTTGTCTTTATACTCGGCTGCGCGGCCTAAGCGTTGAACCACCTGCAACCGGGTACGTTTCAGCTCATCGGCCTGCACCAGCGACAAATGGGTTTTGATTCGGGCTTTGACGACCGCCGGTGAAATAGGCTTTGTAATATAGTCTACGCCGCCAACGGCAAATCCTTCTGTTTCGTCCTGCTCCTCACTGAGCGCCGTCACAAAGATTACCGGGATAGCCCGGGTAATCGCATTTTCTTTAAGCGCCTGACAGACTTCAAAGCCGGTCATGCCGGGCATCATTACATCGAGCAAAATCAGATCAGGTAGCTGAGCTTCTGCCACCCGCAGCGCCTCGCTGCCATTTTTGGCAAATGCCAGAGCGTAATGCTCACCCAGGAGGTGTTTGAGTACCCGCAGATTAGCCGGTTCGTCATCCACTACCAGGATAGTGGGTTTTAGGGCGGTTTTATCCATGGTGGTTATTCGTCCAGTTTGCCAATAAGTGCTGACAGCATGGTAATGGCCTGTTCAAATTCAAAATCTTCTATCGCATCCAGTATCGACTGGATCTCGCTTGCAAATCGACTCTGTAAGTAGCCTGCGAGCAATGCCAGCTCCGATTCTTCAATCCGGTTATTCTTAACCGAACGATCGATACGCTCAAGTATAGCGCGTAATTCCTGATTACTGATATCAGCCGACTGTTCAATAACGCTATCCTGCTCTGTTTGCAGGGCACTTTCCACCTCAGGCACCAGCGCGTAGAGCTGTGTAACATGCTCCGTCGGGTTTGAGTTTTCATAGCAATCCTGCTCAATGGCTTTGCAGGCAAGCATTATTTTAATCAGGCCAAGGTTACCGGCCACGCCCTTAAAGCGATGAACCAGGGCTTTTAACTCGGTAAAATCTAACGACTCTGAAAGCGCCGTAAAGGCTTCCCGGGCGTGCATGATATCGTGACAAAAACGGTTAATTTCCTTGACCAGTTTATGTTTGGACCCCCACAAGCTTTCGCCACGTGACCAGTCGATTAACAGAGCTTCCTGAGGTTCAGCACGCCTGGCCAGCGCGCTGCCCTGGATCCCCAGTACCCGGGCAATTTCGTTACATAACACAGGAAAATCAATGGGCTTGTTGGCAAATCCCTCCATGCCTGCCTCGCTGGCTGATTTTTTATCCTGCGCCAGCACACTGGCAGTCAGCGCGACAATGGGCGTTGCTTTCAAGCCGTTTGCTTTTTCAAACTCCCGCCGCTGGCGGGCCGCGCTTAGTCCATCTAACACCGGCATTTGCAAGTCCATCAGCACCACGTCGTACTGATGTTGTGCCATCAGGTCGAGGGCCTGCTGACCGTCGCGGCCAATATCAACACTATGCCCGCCCCGTTTTAGCAGCAAATTGAGCAATTCAATATTTTGTTCAATATCATCAACTATCAGGATCCGTAGCGCAGGGAGTTGGATTGCGTGTAAACGCTGCACATGGCTGGTGCTGTCGATAGCGGAAAGTGGCAGCGTAAAGGAAAACTCGGTGCCCTGTCCCGGTTCGCTGCGTACATCGATGGTGCCGCCCATCAACTCGACCAGCTGTTTAGATATGGTAGTGCCCAGGCCTGTGCCACCAAACCGGCGTGACATTGAGGCGTCTGCCTGGGCAAAAGCATCAAATACCCGCTGGCATTGCTCTGCAGTCATCCCGATACCGGTGTCAGTAATAATAAAAGTAACCTCGTCACCCTCTTCCTGGCGGACCTGCAAACTTACCTGCCCGGATTCGGTAAACTTCACTGCATTACCAATTAAATTACTCAGCACCTGACGGATCCGTTCCGGCGCCCCATGGTAACCTTGCGCCAGCTTATCGCCCAAATTGACCTGTAAATCGAGTCCTTTACGTTTCGCTTCCAACCAGAAAGTCGAAATCACCGTATCAATTTCTTCACTGAGAATGAAATCCACAAACTCCAGTTCCAGCTTACCTTTGTCCAGTTTAGCGCTATCGAGAATGTCATTGAGTAAGTGCAATAAAGAACGTGCAGAGCGGTTAATGGTAGACAGATGCTTATGCTGTTCGGTATTCAGTGGGGTGTCTAACAAAATATCACTAAACCCAATCACCGCATTCATTGGCGTGCGGATCTCGTGGCTCATATTGGCCAGAAACGCCGCTCGTGCAGCGGCGGCTTGTTCGGCCGCATCTTTGGCAATAACTAATTCATCTTCCATTTGCCGACGGTCGGTAATATCCATGATAAACCCATCCAGCCAGAGAATTTCGTCGTTATCGTCGCGTATATATCTACCATGTTCCCGTAACCAGCGAATCTCGCCGGCTTTGTTGAATATGCGATATTCCATACTGTATTCGGTCTGGCCAACCAGCGCCTGTTCGATACTTTCCATATCGTCAGGATGAAACAAATCAATAAAGCTCACCGTGGGATTTGGCAATAAGAATTCATCGGGGGCGTAGCCGGTGATCCGCTTAACGGCGTCGCTGATAAACACCATAGGCCAGTCATGTTTATTCAAACAGCGATAGGCGATCCCGGGGATATTCGCAATCAGTGAGCGGAACTTAAGCTCATTCTCGCGAATGACTTTTTCCATGGCCAGCCGCTCACTGATGTCAGCAAGAAATAAAATAAACAGCGATTCACCAGCCACCTGGGTATGCGATAAGCTTATCCGCAATGGCACTAACTTACCGTCGCGGTTAATCGCTTCCACATCACGACTGTTACCAATAAGCTGAACCCCCTCAGGTTCTTCGGCATATTTAAAAAACCGATGGCTGTAAAGGTGACGGCGGTCCTCAGGCAGAAACTCGGTGAGTGGCATACCAACCAGTTCCATTCGTTGCCAGCCGAGAATGGTGGTTACCGCTTCATTTACGGTTTGAATAATTCCTTCGTCATTAATGGTCAGAATCCCCTCAACGGCAGATTCCATCAGGCTAATCATTCTCACTTGCGAGCGACGGGCATCGGCTGATGCCTCGCGATACTTCACCAACAAACTGATGCCCAGTACCAGAGCAATCATAATCGAAGCAATAAAGGTGACACTGGCTGCCAGATAAAACGACATTTCAGAAGGCTGCTCCGACAGTTCCAGCCCGGGAGGACTAACAAAGCGAGCGGCCGCCATGCCGGTATAGTGCATCGCTGAAATGGCACAGCCCATCACCGACCCGGCCAGAATATTAGTAGAAAACATTGTCAGTTTGTTGTGCAGCAAACGCCGCAGGCCGTGTCTTACCCACAGGGAGAGCATTGCCAGCACCACTGCAACGACCACCGATAGTAAGAAGATGCTCAGGTCATAACGCAGCAGCGGCGCCATATCCATCGCCGCCATGCCGATATAGTGCATAGCACCAATACCTGCACCAACCAGCACACCACCGACGACAATTTGTTTATTATTAATGGATTGCTGGGAAAGCAAATGAAGTGCGACCCAGGCTGCAGCCACCCCGGGTAACATTGAAATAAGAGTGGTAAGCCAGGTATAAGAAACCGGCGTGCACAGCTCAAACGCCAGCATGCCAATAAAGTGCATCGACCAGATGCCACTCCCCTGGGCAAAAGCCCCCACCGCCAGCAACCCACGACGACCTCGGCGGGTTTTGGCATTGGCAGCCTGTGTCGCCACCTGAAATCCCATAAATGACGCAAACACCGCTATGGCAACCGATAAAAGCACTAACGAGGGATTATATTCACCCACCAGGAGTAAGGAGGTATCAGGAATGGAAAACAAGTCCGCAATAGACGGCATTTCAGTAGGCCTTAGTAGTATAAAACAATGTTGCTAACTAAGCGTGCCTGCTTATTGCCAGCCTTCTATTAATAAAAGTAAATATGTAGCGTCCTTAATTTTATAAAGATTGCCGCAAATCTGCCGCACTTGTCAAACGACACAGCAAAACTAAATGATTCACCAACACCCGCTTTATAAAAATATATTATTTACCGGGTTATTTTGCCACGTTCATATTAGAAAACAAAGCGTTAGCTATCACCTTCGGGTGTATAATGGGCAAGATTGTGTATTTTAAACGCAATTTTAAACCCACTATCCGGCTGACTTTCATAATGAATATTACTTTGTAGCATTTCTTTCACTAAATTAAGTACGATGCTGAGGCCTAGCCCTGCATTTCCGGCCCCTCTTCGGGTTGTAAAAAAGGGGTCAAAAACTTTATGCAGAATGTCTTCTTCAACACCTACCCCATTATCGGCAAAAGTCAGCTGATAGCCATCACCAGCAGGTGCCAGGGAAATCGTAATTTCACAGGACTCCAATTTTCCTATCCCTAGTCCATGAATCAGTGTATTTGAGGTTAATGCTGTCAATATTTGTGTGATAACTGACGGGTATGTCACGGCTTCAGCACCAGGAGGGATCATTACTTTAAAAGAAATCTGCGAGTCCTTGGCATGAACACTGTGTGCCGTCACAAAATCATTGATCAGCTCCGCAATATCAACTTTTTCAAGCAAATTAGCCTCGTCGGTATTTTTTACGGCTACCTGTTTGAAGATTGATAATAATTTGGATGCCCTGCGCATATTTTTTAACATGCTGTCAGATAGATCTTTGGCCGTTCCCATAAATTCAGTAAAGGTTTGGGCGTCCAGTGAACCCGTATTATATTTATTGGACACTTCATTTAGCAGTTCGATGAGTAATGTGCAGTTGCCAATGTTCACACCCAGTGGTGTATTAATTTCATGAGACACGCCAGCCACCAGTCCACTGACTGTTTCAATACTGGCTGGCTCGTAGCTTTCAGGCATAGAACTATCGGAATTACTTTTTGACGGTGCTTTTGTCATCTTTATATTCTAATTAATTAACCCTCACTACATAACTCATTGGCATTGCTAACACAAAAAAAGGTTAACGAGTGAAGCATCATAGGTTATTGAAATATAGTGTAGAGAAACCAAAAACACCAATGCAGGACCAGCATAATTTCACTCTACAAAAACAAAGGCAGATAATTACATAGAATAGGTGGCGGGTTAACCACGCCACGCATTATGAGGACAAGTTTGGCAATGAAGCCCGCTAAAATCCATTGCGTTTTACAATCCCGGCATAAACTTTAGCACTCGGTTTTTGTTCGCGCTTAAAGGTTTTTCTGTCAACGGTATGCAGGCCAAAATGCACGTCATAGCCGTGGATCCATTCAAAATTATCAAGTAATGTCCAGTGTACGTAGCCCTTGACGGGCACACCGTCTTGCATAACCTGTTGTAAATGTTTAAGCGATTCAGTAATAAAATGAGCACGGAGTTTATCGTCATTCGTGCCGATACCATGTTCGGTAACAATGATAGGTTTACCGGTCATCTCATACGTATATTTCACGGTATTAGCCAGTGAGGTCGGGTCTATCCAGCTACCGCTGAAGTTTGTCAGCGCATCATCCGGCACGGCTACTTTTCCTTTATCATTCCATTCAACCCTTTCATAATTTTGCACGCCGATAAAATCAGCATGGTCACTGTTCCGTAACCAATCGCCATAATTTTCTTCGCGTTTTTGGGCCTGTAGACTGTTATTGCCGACCGCTTGATCATCCAGCATGGCCAGCGTAAACCCCACGTCAAGATTACTGCGTTCTGCCTTTATTGCCGCTCGACCTTGTTTGTGACCTTCCAGCAAAATACCGTTCATTTTATCCAGGTCTTCCAACCTGGCCGCATTCAACGCACTAAAATAGTTACTGTTAACTTGTTTCGCGGCTGCATCCAGCATTTTTGCCTGAAGATCCCAGACAAAAGGAGGGATACCGATAACTCTGAGTAAACGGATTAAATTTGGTTCGTTAAATGTTACGGCATAGCCAATACCTTCTGCCAGCTGAGCAGCAACCTTAGAGCAATACCTGGCGAAAATTGCGGGCGCATCCGGGTTTGTCCAGCCTCCCCTGGCGGAAAACCAAATAGGGCTGGCAAAGTGATTAAACGTAACCATCGGCAGCATATTACGTTGATGACACCCTTCAATAATACGTTTGTAATGGTCAATCATGGCCTGAGAAAACTGCCCTTCTGCGGGTTCAATTCGAGCCCATTCAATAGAAAAACGATAAGTATTCAGACCAAGGGCCTTAGCAAGATCCAAATCAGTCTCCCAAAGTTCAAGGCTATTACACGCATCACCGCTGGGTTCTTTAAATACCGAAGGTTTTACCTGTTCGAGTAACCAGATATCAGCGTTAACGTTGTTCCCTTCAACCTGATGCCCTGCACTGGCAGCGCCCCATAAAAACCCATTGGGGAACGTTCCCGTCTTTGCCGTTGAAGATGCTGACGCTTTGGCGAGTAAAGGTGTCGTCATTGCCAATGAAGATAAAGATAAAAAGTGTCGCCGACTGATCATGTGTTACCTGACTAAGATGTTTTATAAATGTTAAGCAAAGGTAACGATTTGTAGTTAAAAAATAAAATAATGAATTTTAGTATTAGTATAGATTTAACCTATACATAATGGATAATAAAGATGCGAATTGACCCACGGGCTTTACGATTATTTCTTGCGGTTTGTCGCGAAGGCACAATTAGTGGAGCCGCCAGAGCAGAATACTTATCTCAGCCATCCGTATCCGTTGCCATCAGTCAGCTTGAACGCGTACTGGCAACTAAACTGTTTACGCGTAACCGTCAGGGCATCGAACTGACTGCGGCTGGTCTGGCACTAAAAACCAAATCACAAGCAATAGAAAGCCTGCTCGTTTCAGCAAAGGAAGAGATTGATTTACTTGCCAAAGATATTGGCGGGCCGTTAACCATCGGGGGTACACCAGGTGCCCTGGCGTCTGTAATAGGTAAAGTCATTCCTGATTTTTCCAATCGCTTTCCTAAATTTAAACTGAGAATACTGGAACGTGCGGATACGGTGACTCAGGAAATGCTCAGAAATTACGAAATTGATTTAGCGGTTGTAACGGCTGGAATGCGAGAGGTCACCGATGAGTTTACAGAAAAGCCCGTACTATCTGATCCGTTTTCCATCATTGTCGGTACTGCAAACGCTGACATGCCAGATACCATGAATCTTAAACAATTGAAAAATAAGCCTTGGGTTTTACCGGACGCGGTGGGTGGTTTCCGACGTCAAATCGATGCTTTATTTATTAATAGCTCGGCTTCGATTCCTGCAAATGTCATTTTAAGTGACTCAATTCTCACCACCAAATCCATCATTAAAAACTCCGACTATATTACTATTCTGCCATTGGAAGTGGTCAAAACAGAAATCGAAAATGGCTCTCTTCGTTCAATACAAATTGAAGGCGTGAGTTTTCAACGTAAAGTGGGTTTGTTATGGCTGGCAGAAAGACAGCTATCAACAATTGCAGAAGCCTTCATTGCACATACCACAGCAGCACTCGATGTATAGTTTTTACCTATAGTTAACAAAAAAATAAATATTTGATCGAATACGTCGTTCTGCCAACAATGGTGATATTCCACAGGACAACAGGTTACGCTCATGCGAACAATAATAAATAATGTAAACATCTTTGATGGGACCGGAAAATTACCTTTTCCAGGCGCAATTGCGGTAGAAGGTAATCGTATTATCAACATTGCACCTGAGGCAATCGAACCTCAGTCAGGCGATACCGTAATAGACGGCAAAGGGCAAACATTAATGCCCGGAATGACAGAGGCACATGCGCATCTGACATGGCCCACGTCTGTCGAAAAATTCGTGCCTGGTATGTATCTTCCGCCTGAAGAGCTAGCATTGACCGCAGCGCGTAACGCCAGAATTCTGCTAGATCATGGTTTTACCAGCGCTTATTCTGCAGGTGCCCTGAGTAAATCTCTTGAAATCAGTTTAAACGAGCATCTTAAGTCAGGAGGCATGCCTGGCCCCCGCCTTATCCCATCTTCGGTAGAACGCGAGCCACCAAATACTTCAGAATTAGATCCAGGTCATGTTGAAGCGCATCAAATGGGCCCCGAAGGCATCAAAGCTTTTGTGAAGGATTGTGCAGAAATTGGCGCTAAAGCTGTCAAATTTTTAATTTCAGGTGAAAGTGCACTGAAACCCGGCGCCTCCCATGAGTTACTGTACTCCGCGGAAGAGCTAATAGCTGCAGGAGAGCAAGCACGCGAAAGTGATGTTTGGCTTACTGGTCACGCACACGCAGCAGAAGCTGTAAAGCTCGGAGTTAAAGCCGGATTTCGCATGCTTTATCACTGCACCTACGCAGACGAGGAAGGTATAGAGCTGCTTGCCGCTAACAAAGATAACCTGTTCGTTGCCCCAACTATTGGCATTGTGCAGGCAACACTTGATGCCAACCCGCCTCCGCATATGGACATGAGCCATATGAAAGAAGATGCTGCAATCGTTCTGGCTCATCAAAAAGCTTTAGTTCCAAAACTAAAAGCACTTGGCGTGAAGTTATTACCTGGCGGAGATTACGGTTTCCCCTTTAACCCTAATGGACGTAACGCTCGTGACCTTGAGTTATGGGTAGAACATTTCAACTACACTCCAGCCGAAGTACTCAACGCTGCAACCCAGCTGGGCGGTGAAGTCATGGGCATGGGCGACGAGTTAGGTCTGATTAAAGAGGGCTATCTGGCAGATCTGCTGCTCATCAACGGAAATCCAACTGAAGATGTTGCTCTGTTGCAAGATAAAAACCGCATCACACTGATAATGCAGGACGGTAACCTTTATAAAACGCCGCTTTCACAGCTAAGTCTGGCGTAAGGAGCCTCAAATGTATGATATAGCAATTATCGGCTGCGGGCCGGTAGGGGCTCTTGCGGCCAATTTTCTGGGAAAACAGGGTTGGAATGTACTGGTTGTCGAACGTGAGGCCAATCCCTATCCCCTGCCCCGCGCAGTTCATCTTGATCATGAAATGGTTCGCCTGTTCCAGGATATCAATTTGCACGATACCATTTTACCCGACATGCGAGATACCGAGGGGCATCTTCATGTTGGGGCCGATCATGGTGTATTACGTTATATGGGGACCTCAGGAAAGCCCCGTCCATTTGGCTGGTCAAATGATTACTTTTTCTATCAGCCGGAACTTGAAGAGCATTTACGCAACGCCCTTACGCGTTTTGAAAATGTCGAAGTTCGCCTTGGTACGGCACTGACTGAGATAGAGAATATCGAGAACGCCGTAAAGATCAGTCTTCAAACTGAAAGCGGCACCAATGAAGTGACCGCAAATTACGTGATTGCCTGCGACGGAGCTCGAAGTCAGGTACGCAAATCACTGGGCATTAAACTTGATGATCTGGATTTTGAAGAGCCGTGGCTGGTGGTGGATGCTGAAGTAGATGGCCCGGTGAGCTTCCCACCCATCTCTGATTTACCTGATGGCTGTGATATCCAGCAATTATCGGTCATGATGTGCGATCCTAACCGTCCGGCCACGGTCGTTCCGGGTCGCGGCAATCACCGCCGCTGGGAATTAATGTTACTACCCGGCGAAAACGACGCCGAAATGATGCAGCCTGAAAAAGTAGCAGAATTGCTTAAACCATGGCTACAGAATGTACCGCACAATATTGTGCGGGCAGCGACTTATCGCTTTCATGGTCTGGTAGCAGAACAATGGCGTTTGGGTAATGTATTTTTAGCGGGTGATGCCGCTCACCAAACCCCACCGTTTTTCGGTCAGGGTATGTGCCATGGCTTCCGTGATGCCGCTAACTTAAGCTGGAAACTGGACTTAGTGTTAAGTGGACAGTCAGATGACAGTTTACTTGATACCTATCAGGCTGAACGTGATCCCCATGTTCGAGCAGTCATCAGTGCCGCTGTTAATGCGGGCCGCTATATTTGTATGCTTGATCCGCAACAGGCCGCCGAACGTGATGTCACCATTCGCGAAAAAGTGCGTCGAAATGAATTGCCCACCACGGCTGCGGATCTCATTCCGCCAGTAGGCACTGGCATTATAGCGGCCGACACCCCCAAAGCAGGAGCCCGCTTTATTCAGCCATGGGTCCAAAAAGGTGCCGAAAGAGTGCTTCTGGATGAAATAACGCAGGGCCAGTGGCAACTATTAGTATCAGGCTCCTCTCTCTCGACTAACGAAAGTTCGCTCCTTGCTGCGATCCAGGAACAAGCGGATATACAGGCTACCTTTTTAGATGACATCGACAGCCCTGAACTGGACTCATGGTTGAAAGAGGCCAATGCCAGTGCCGTGCTGTTACGCCCTGACCATTACGTTTACGGTACCGCCTCAGCGGCATCCTTGAGTGATTTGTTACGCTCGTTGGCAGTTCAATTACTCTCTTCAACAACGACTTTTCATTTTCAGGAAAGAACTCAATGAGTCTGACTTTAAAACAAGCTGAATGTATTGCGGATGCAACGCTTGCTTATGCAACAACTAATAATGTTTCTCCTCTGGCCGTCTATGTCCTCGATGCGGGTGGTCAACCGGTCGTGTTTAAACGGCAGGACGGGGCCAGTTTATACCGTGGCAACATTGCACATGCTAAGGCCAAAGGCGCGCTTGGCATGGGGTTTAATACCAGGGGTATTGCCGAGAAAGCCAAAAACAACCCGGTTTTCTTTGGCAGTTTAACAGCGATTCCAGGCATTGAGATTGCACTCTCACCGGGAGGCAATCTCATCAAGGATGCCCGCGGACAACTGCTTGGTGCTATTGGTATCAGCGGTGACACCGGTGATGTTGACGAACAGTGTGCACTGGCCGGAATCGCGGCATTAACAGAGAATAAGGAGTAGCCTTAATGCGATTACGCAGTATTGAATTGGTCCTGCCGAATGCCGCTGAAGCGGCGGATTATCTGGTGAATATCTGGCATTCCGTGCTGGCCGCCAGCCCGGCAGATAAACGCAGTGATTGTCAGCCGGGTACTTATTATATTCGCGGTGCCGGTAACTTTCCGTATCTGGTTGCCTTGCAGGAAGGCGAATCCTCTTATGTGCGCAGTGTCACCTATGTTTGTAGTCAGCAAGCTATCGATAGCATCAGCGAAAAAGCCTGGGCAAAAGGCCTGAATGTTACCACCGAGACGCCTGTGGATTTAGGAGGCGGCAGCGGCATCATTGTAGAATTGGCCGAAGGTGAATTATTCCGCTTTATCACTGGTAGCGAAGAAGTCGACACCATCAATGATCCGGATTTGCCAGTTAAACTCACCCATGTCGTATGCAATGCTGAAGATGCCGAAAAATCGGGACACCTGGTAGAAGAGATTCTGGATTTTACCGTATCAGATCGAACCAAAGGCATGGTGTTTGTGCGCTGTAACAGCTCTCATCACAGCACAGCCTTTGCTCGTGCTGGCTTTAGCTCGCTGAACCACATTGCCTTTGAAATGGCGGATATGGACGCCGTTATGCGTGGTGTCGGGCGCCTGCGCGATCACCAGTTCACCCCGGTCTGGGGCCCTGGTCGGCATGGACCGGGAGACAATGTCTTTGCCTATTTTATCGCTCCCTTTGGTGCCGTCGTTGAATTTTCAACCGCGGTTGAGATTGTACCGGATGATTACCAGGCCGGCGCACCAGAAGACTGGACCTGGCCGGAAAACCGCATCGACCAGTGGGGCATGTCTGATAAAGATTTTTCCGGCTTGAAAGAAGCCGAAGCCGAATTCAGGTTTAAACGTACCTGGCAGCCAGAATAATTGAATTTAAAGAGAACCCAATATGAAATATGTTAGTTTTACTCACGCCGATGGTACTGCAGGCTTTGGCCGTTTAAACGGCGAGCAAATTGAAGTACTCAGCAATCAGGCTGCCGATTTAAAGTCTGCAATCAGTGAAGGTTCACTGGGTACTTTAAGCAGCGATGAAACCATCGCCTTAGAGAGTGTCACTCTGGCACCGGTTATTCCTAATCCGGGTAAAGTGTTCTGTGTTGGACATAACTACGAAACCCATCGTAAAGAAACCGGCCGCGCACCAACGGATTACCCTTCTATTTTTGTTCGCTTTGCTGATTCACTGAATGCACATGATCATCCAATCATAATGCCTAAGGTATCAACGGATCTGGACTTTGAAGGTGAATTGGCAGTCATTATCGGCAAAAGTGGTCGTTACATCAGTGAAGACGATGCAATGTCTCATGTGGCTGGCTACGCCTGCTTCAATGATGCTTCCGTAAGAGACTGGCAATGGCACAGCCGTCAGTTTACGCCAGGCAAAAACTTCCCGACTACCGGCCCCTTTGGTCCTTACATGGTAAGCACTGATGAAGCCGGTGATCTGTCAGAAATCAATGTGACTACCCGTCTGAATGATGAAATTGTTCAGCAACAGCCCATCGGTGATATGATTTTTCCTATCGCCACCGTGATTGCGTATATTTCGAGCTTCACGCCTCTGCAACCAGGTGATGTGATTGCCAGCGGCACTCCTGGTGGTGTTGGCGCGAAGAGAACTCCACCTTTATGGATGAAACCGGGAGACACTATCAGTGTGGAAATCGGTCCAATGGGTGTGCTAAGCAACACCATCGTCGCGGAGTAATACCATGCAGCAGTCTGAGTCGGTTCGTCGCGCTATAGAAGAACTTGGTACGGAGCTTGGCCCTGCTATGATGGAGGGTATGCTGGCCATATTTAATGAAGAGCAAAATGCCATGGCAGAAAAATATCCAGCCATCGCGACTGATCTGGCCTATGGCGAACACGACCGGCACAGACTCGACATTTATGGGCCTCACTCATTAATCGCCAGTGATTCAGAAAAACCTACTGCTGGATTACCGGTACTGATTTTCGCTCATGGTGGCGGCTTTCTGAAGGGTGATAAAGGCGATGAGTCTCGCTGGTATAACGCTTGTGTTGGCCGAATGGCTGCTGAGCGAAATATGCTTGGAGTTGTTATTAACTATCGTCTTGCACCTGAATTTACCTGGCCTTCTGGTGGCGAAGACCTGGCGAAAGTGGTTACCTGGTTAAAAGAAAATGTAGCTGACTGGGGAGGCAATCCTGAAAAGTTATTCCTTATCGGCACTTCCGCAGGTGCAAACCACGTTGCTACGTATAACCAACTCTATCCCCAGCAACAGGAGGTAAGAGGACTGCTGTTTCTTTCCGGCCTTTATGGCGTCACGCCGCTGGATGATCGCGACACTCACTATTACGGCGAACCCGCCTTATATCCAAATAGAATGGCCCTTCCCTCTCTGGTGAGTTGTCCCTTACCGCTTTTTATTGCCTGTAGTGAACATGATCCTCAGCGGTTTCAACAAGAATGGATGGGGTTAGTTCAGCAACGTCTGACAGTTCAGCATAAGCAGGATCGCACACTGGTCCTGTCTGGTCACAATCATTACTCCATTGCAGGCCATCTCGGTACTTCCGACACCCGCCTGGCCGATGAAATCATGACTTATATTAACGCCCGCCTGACCTAATAATCAGCTTTAAACTTACTTTTCGTAACGATCTGTCGTTTACCCGACAGATCGGTCAATATTCCAACCCTGAGGATCAGATAATGCTCACACCTGCACAACGCCGTTATGTCACAATAGAAACCCTGGTTGGGGCCATCATCAACGGTTTATTCAGTGTTTTGTTTGTCTTTTTAATTTTTTCGGGGCAAGCCCATGTGTCCACCGCAGGTGAACAGGGTCTATTGCTTGACAGCCTGCCGCAGGGGTTTGCGATTGGCTTTATGGGCGCTTTTTTTCCGTCTTTTCTTACCCGTAAACGCATCCAGGCCGGTAATATCCAGGCAGCGCCGACTGATTCATCATCGCCTCTGCCTGTCATGCCCGTCCTTAGAGCACTGCTATTTGCCGTAATTGCAGCCATTCTTTCGGTTGTGATATTTACCGTTTTGTCATTATTGGTAAGCAGTTTGTCGTTTACAGTTGCCGCGATTATAAAAACCCTTTGGGGAGTCCTGTTAGGCGGGATCGTTTCTTATATTGCCCTACTCTGCGCACTACGTGATTATGCAGAAAATCAGGAGGCTTAACTGACCTCCTGTTATTCAGGCAACTTATTTAACGCTGCAGCGATTCGTCTTTACTCACTGCTCTTACTACTGCATCCAGTGACTGCATAATTTGATAATAATTACTGACATTAAAGAACCTGGACAATTCATACCCACACCCACTCAGTCGCCTGATGACCCAAAACCAGTAAGCGTCGAGTACTGACCAGGTGTCGCCGTACCACCAGTTGTTTGCGGCCAAGTGTTCATCGAGCTGTTGCAAGGGTAGCTCCAGAGCCAAACTGGCCTTCGATTTCACTACACTAGTAGCCTGCTCATCTGCCAGCAAATCCGGACGGCAGCAGCGTGTAACCAGCGGATGAATACCGGAAGCAAGATAACTCAGGTCACTTAAGTATTGTGTCTGATCAACATGTTGGGGAAATAGCGGTCGCTCTTTGCACTGAGAGTGTAACCACATCAAGATGGCCGGAGTTTCGGTGATAACCCGATGACCAACCTGTAATGCAGGGACTTTGGACTTTGGGTTTAACGCCATATAGTGCGACTGTTTGTGCTCGCCTTTGGCCAAAATAACTGGCTTAGCTTCGTAAGCAACACTTCCATATTCAAGGGCGATAAGCGTGACCAGTGAACAGGCGCCCGGCGAAGCATACAGCGTAATTGTTTGCATGGTTTTCTCCGTAAAAAATAGGTTGTGTAAATAAAACAACAAAGGGGCATTACGCCCCTTTGGTTCACAAAGTTACTGACTTAGGATACTGACTGGCCCCAACAACCCCGATTTCCGTAGAGGAGCTTCCGGAATATAGGTAGGTAAAGTGGTAAATGTGTAAGTGTCTTTGGCACCAGGTTGAACATCGCCAATAAGGCGATTGACCCAGAGATTGGTCACTTTGAGCGTAATGCTGTTGCTGCCTGTTGACAGGTAATCCGTGACATCCGCTTGATAAGGCGGTTTCCAGAGCGTCTCCACTACCTTGCCATTTACACTGACTTCCACCAGCTCTCTGACATCACCCAAGTCCAGAATCAGCGCTTTGCCTTTCGGTAATGTAGTTATCTCGACGGTTTGTTGATAGGTCGCGGTACCAGAAAAATACTTAATACGGCCATCGCTACTTTCAGCCCAGTCACCGGCTCGCATTGTTATCGGTTCAACCGGTGCTCCTCGCCCGGTCTGAAAGCTTACTGTCCACTCATTATCCAGTGATACAAGGTTGCTGGGATTAGATGGTTGGCGTTCAGTAGCCCGGGCATCATCGCTAAACACGATATAGCCGGATTCGAACGGGGCAAGTACGTGTTTGATTTCGGTAAAACCACCCACCTGTTTATAGTCGACAGCAGTAATTGCCCCCGTTACCGCATTGTAGTGATAAGGCGTTTTGCCCGTCACAGCGAAGTGCAGAGTAACTGCTTCAGTACGGTTCTGGCGATGAGTATAGAAGTAAATGTCTTCGCTTTCAGTTTGGCGGTGTACAAAGAACATCTCGGTATCATCATGCTCGGCGTCATAACTAAAATCAGCACTGACTTGTGCCTTTTTTAGCCCCAATGTGATATCAGAAGCTTCAATCACTCTGCCTTTACCGGTTTTACCTGACCACAGGGCGTCAGCCAATGCAGAAAATTCATCCGAATCATCCTGTAACGAGGGTGATGCCTGTGGTTTACGGCCCACGACAGTAGCGCCTTTTTGTACAAGCTTTGCCAGCTTTTTCAGGACCGATAAGCTCATATACTGACTGGTACCGCCTAAGTACAACACCTGATAACGCTGACCACTTGGCGTGACTAACTGGCCATTCTCTACACTCAGAAGATCACGAATGATATCCGCATTAACATAATCGAAGCCATTTTCACGAGGCACATCTTGCGCTGGCTTGTCGTTATACAATGCCGTAAGGGGTGTTTCTTCACCATAAAAATACGCCACGTCAGCGAAGAAGCGACCTTGTTGCAGCATATAAGTATTGCGGCTGATATAGGTTACCCAGGGTTTGGCAAACTCCGCCCAGGTATCCAAGCGGTTAAAGTACTGGCCAAAAACAAACAAGCTAAGGCCCGGAGCGTTATCCAGTGGCTGATGGACTGAGGTATGAATAATCGGACGATTTACACCTAACGCAAACTCCATATCGATCATGGGCTGTAAATCCCGTGGCGAAAAAGCCCAGGGAGACGCCGCAGCAGTCAGGGATTCAGCAGCCACCTTATTTTGCCCATAAATATGTGCAACCGAAGCGGCTTCACGAATATCCGACCAATACTGAGGGGCAGGACCTATTTTTTTCTTCGTATCAAATGACCACATGGCCGCCATGGGGATATCGGCAGTGCGACGCATACGCATGCCGTCACCTAAAGCGGGGCGGCCATTCTCAAGCGCTTCCGAATAGTGCAGCATATTGTGCTCATCGAGTATGTCACTGATCACGCCATAATGATTATCAGCAATCATTTCTGCGAGAGTCAGGCGAAAGTCAAACAAAAACTTATCGCTGTCCATAGCATTATTCACCACCACACCGGTGAGCACGGGTAACCACGGATGCAGATCATACCCACGTCGAACCTTAAACTCTGCGAACATCGCAGGTGTCCAGTTTGATGGACCTATTTCAATACTGTCATTCAGCAGGGCCTGAACCCCCTCCCCTAATGGGTATTCACCGCTGGCTTTAGCATATTTACCCAGGTAATGCTCAAGATAAGCTCTTACCGCAACGGGATCGTATTTATCTACCTCAAGGCCTGTTGACTCAGGGGTGGCTGGATGATTTTCTTTACCGGTTAATGAATAACCTACCCGCAAGATTTTCCAGGTTCCTTTCAGGGGCTGCCAGGTAAGCGTGCCGTCATCTTGCAAGGCATCAGTGACATTTATTATCTCACTGGCGGGGATCCCCTCGGCGCTTTGCTGATAAGAGAGCGGATAATAGTCTTCAGCAATGCCAAAGCCTGCTTTATCCTCAAAGCGATGAACCCGAGATTGTTCGTAAAATGCCACTTCTAACAGATTAACAGGAGATACCTGTGGCTCACCAGTGGGTAATTTAAACCCTGGCGGTGGTGCTGAGCCTGGTGCTGTTGAAGATGGCAATTCAAATTTCCCATTGGGATTGGCACGCATCACGAGGCGCATATAACGAGCCTGAACCGGTGCAAACGACACGGTTTTCTGCACACTGGTTTCCACCACAAACTCTGCAACATCAGTAAACTGTTTTCCGTCCGCACTAGCCTGAACCACCGGTGCAAAAGCCGCAGGCAGGAACATGCCTGGAATAGGCATAGCAAACGAGGCGCTTTGTAAGGTACGGACTTCCCCCAAATCAAAAGTAATGGCCAGGGCTTCATCCGGGCCGGATACCGTGGTCGCGCCAGTAGTATAAGAGCCGTCCAGCATTAAAGCTAAAGACAGCGGCTCACCGTAACTGGTAGTAACGTTGGTAATGTCCACCGTCTCTGCAGTGACAGGAATTGCATAGACCGCAATATCCTCATAGTAATGAGGGCCGTGTTCAGTTGAGTGACTCTCGTCCTGAAACATTTCAGTGCCCTGAGCATAATCCTGAAATACCCCTGTTGACTGAGGTGGTTGAATCAATTTGATGGCTTTTTTCGAACCATCAGTTACATAGGTCTCACTCCAGGTGATTTTTTTCATACCATCTTTGGGTTGTAACCAAGGGCCGCCAGTTTCACTCCAGCCAGGAGAAGCAGCGATACCGAATTCAAAGTCATACTGACGCGCTTTGGCTAACGCAAACTGAAATTTTTTCTGCCAGTCATCGCTCATGTAATTTACTGGCGTCTCGACAATTTTGGGCGTCATTAAATGGGCATCAAAGTTTTGCACCCCGCCAATCCCGACCCGGTTCATCCAGGCCATATCCTTTGCGATACCAGATTCAGTCACATTACCACTCATCCAATGCCACCATACGAGAGGCTTGGCATACTGCGGAGGTTGCTCAAAATCTGTATCGCTCAGAGAACCGGCCACTGCCGACAATGACGCCATAGCACCACCTACTAACACCGCCCGGATAGCCCGGCTGAGAGGAAGAAATGAAAATCGCATAGTGAATCCTGTTATGTGATAGAAATGAAAAAAGGCTGGCAAATCTGGCCAGCCTCGATACGAATTAATGACTTAAAAGCGGGTTCTTAAACTTACCGACATAAATCTACCCATACTCTTATAAGCAACACCTTCATCAATCAGGCGAAACGGAGGGTCCTGATCCAGTACGTTATCAATATTGAAGGACACCTGAGTATCCATACTAATGTCGTAACTTGTGAACAAGGACAACGTGGTAAAGGAATCAATCGTTTCAGCGCCAACTTCTGCCTTACCACGGTAATAAACGGTTCCTGACATATACCAGTCACCATTACGTAACCCAACGGTGGCAACACTATTCAGTGCAGAGATCGGGCTGTTGAAATCTCCTAGTGTTAAGGTGTCATTGAAACCCGCGCCTTTCACATTTTCCTTGTCACGGTTCATGATATAAGTGCCGCTCAGGTTAACGTCGAGGTCACCCAGTGAAGTATCAGTATAATACTGAACTGAGTAGTCGAGACCATTCACTTCATAAGCACCCATATTTGCTTTTCGCTGATCCGATACTACATAAGGTGTACCGAAGACCGCGAACAACGTATCCAGGCTATCAAAACCCGCTACCGGAAATTCACCAAACTTCGCAATGACTTCTTCTGCTGAAGTCGGGCCAAGAATGAAATAGTCCTGGTTGACTTCTTCGTCGTAGTACGAAGGACCGAAGAAGAAACCGGCGTTTTGATCCAGACGATCTTCGTATTTTACGCTCCAGTAAGTCAGTGACATTTTTAAATCATCAGATACATACCAGTCTGTCCCTAATGACATGGTTTCTGCATTTTCTGGCTCTATACCCTCAGACGCACCGGATAATAAAAATGAAGGTTTAAAAAAGTCTGGCACAAACGGACTGTCAGAAGCGCGGAACGGGCTGAATGGCAGGAATAATTCATATTGCAGTGGTGCTGCTAAATCTGCCAGTGCCGGCGCATGGAATGACGTACCCCAGGTACCACGAACGGTCACGTTCTCACTAGGATTCCAGGTAACAGCAACCTTTGGATTGGTTGTTGAACCCACATCGTTATAGGAGTCGTAACGTGCCGATAATGAGACATCCAGATGTTGAATCAAAGGCAGTGCATTATCATCACTGATTAGCGGTAAATACAATTCACCGAACAGTGATTTAACGCTTCGATCAATATCACGTACAGAGGAAGTTGCCGGAGCAGATGCCATGCCTGTATCCACTTCCTGATAGAAGGATTCTTCACGATACTCACTACCCACTGCTGCTCGCACCGTTCCGCCAGTAATATCGAAAAGTTCACCATTAGCGATTAACTTGGCTTCAGCGAGTTCCTGCTTGGATAACGTAAACTCCTGCCAATCGGCAATTGAAGTCAGTACTGATGCACTGGTCTGACTGACATCATATGGATTAAGCGCCGA
Source organism: Alteromonas sp. 4NH20-0104 (assembly GCF_057547795.1). NCBI lineage: Bacteria > Pseudomonadati > Pseudomonadota > Gammaproteobacteria > Alteromonadales > Alteromonadaceae > Alteromonas > Alteromonas sp. 4NH20-0104. Next base: position 77,161 of record NZ_BAAJLP010000020.1, read on the forward strand.
ATCTGCACTTGTCGCGCTCAGGGCGGCCATTTGCGCTTCAGAATTGATTTTATAATCATGATAAGTCGATTCACTTTTACCATAGTTAAGCGTGCCTTTTAGTTTCCACGAATCAGTCAACTGGTATGTTAAGGTTGGTGTGACCTGCCACTGTTCATAGACTGAAGGATTCTGACCAGCTTTCCCCCATACATCTTCATAGCTAAAAGCGACGGTATTCGACGTTTCATCACCTACCGCTACAAAATAAGGATTTGCTGAGGTAATTTCTGCTGAGGTACGCACGTCAGCCGGATCATAATCCACGGCATCACGACGTGAGTAATAAGCCAGTACATCAACGGTAAGCCCCTTAGCCAACTCCTGATTTAAATTCGTAAATAATGAATAACGTTCTTCTTCAGGATAGTATGACTGTTCATCATAAGTTGAACAGTAATTAGGGTTCGCTGCATCAACGCCCGGTAATCCATACAAGGTATTATCCAACAGGATATTACCGGGGTTACATCCGGTAGAACGATAGTCTGCACCGCCCTGACTGGTTAAATCTTCTTTGATGTAATCCAGTTCCTTACCAAACATGGCACTACGGTCACCATAAGAGAAAGCAGCAACAAGATTACCACTGCTCCAGCTATGACCAAAACCGCCTGAAACATCGATACGATCATAGTCACCATGGCCCATGCCATACTGCACACTGATTTCTCCGCCTTCCATGTCTTTCTTCGGAATAAAATTGATCACCCCGGCAACCGCATCCGACCCATATATTGAAGAACCGCCATCAGGAATAACTTCAACCCGCTCTAACAAGCTGGCAGGGATCATAGAAGAATCTACCCAGTTTAGCGGGCCAACTGGCACTAAACGATTGCCATTAAGTAATACCAGTGTCGCCATACCACTTAAACCACCAATCCCACGAATTTGTGGCGGCTCAAAGGGAATGGAAGAACTCAGGGTATTTTCAGGTACTTCATTAAACGCATCCATTTGCGGAATCCGGCGAAGTACGTCGGTAGCAGATGTCACACCCTGCTCTATAATCTTTTCTTGATTAAGACCAATCACATTGGAACCAACCGGATTGACACCCTCAATAAGAGTACCCGTTACAGAAATGACTTCAACTTGAGCCTCTTCTGTTTTTGCAGTGCCATTGTCCTGTTGTGCAAAAACGTTTCCGCTCGAACATTGCATTGCTAGTAAAACAGACAATGCGATTTTATTTCTTTCCAGTGTGCGCTGCTTCATGTTGTTTTCTCTTTGTAAAATTGTTGTTTCAATCAGCTTCATTCACAAAAATCTAACAACCGCAACATAAAAGTAAAATAATTAATTTTCCACCAAGTATAGCTTCAGTCTATACATAATCTGTATTGCGCACGTTTAAAGGAGTTGTGGGGCTATCGAGTCCTCTATTTTTTCAATAAATACTCAGAATATTTATCCACATCCAAGCTAAAATAATCATTAACAATCATATTTAATAGGATAAGTCATTATTTATGCCTGTGGTTTTCTCTGAAAATCCCTTAGCTGTCTAACTGCAGATTGTTTGTAATACGGGTTTGTGTTGCAAAAAATGGGGATAATTGACGAACGCGCCGTCACCAGAACAGTTCACGGCGTGTAATTTAAACACTAACTTAGCGAATCAAACTAACTGGGACTCTTTATTTCATCATCACTTTATCCGAAATGGCTTTAATGCCATATTGCTGGGTTTTATTTTGCCAGGCAGCTATAAGTGAATGATAAAAATCGGGAAAGTCATCTTTTACATCTACACTTTCGGCAGGGTCATCCATCAGGTTGTACAGGGCAAAGCCATTTTCGGCATAAGAATCTTCCTGTGCCACCAGTTTCCCTGACGCACCAAAGCACGATTGTTATGATCAAGCACCGTGACATAGTCATCAGCATGTGCCGATGCCGTTTCACCACTAAACATCGGGACTAAAGAGGTACCTAACAACTGGTGTTTCTGATTTTGAGGGTAAGTCGTACCAGCCAGTGCTAAAAAGGTTGGAGCCAGATCCATCACCGTAAAATAAGCACTGTTAACACTGTCATCCCGCACCATGGGACCAGCGGCAATAAACGGAGCTCTTATCCCGCCTTCGGTGGTATAACCCTTGGTATACTTAAACGGAGCAGAAGCTTCCGCCCACGGGTAACTCAAACTCAAAAACGTATCGGCTTTTCCGTAATCGGCTAAATCGTCATTATTATACTTATTGCGTAGTGCTTTTACGAAAGGACCTCGGTTGTATAAATCTGAAGGCGCTGCACCATTGTCCCCATAAACACAATCAGCGTATTTTCCAGTTCACCACGTTCAGCAAGGTACTCAAGTAAACGGCCAATGTTGTCGTCCAAATTGGACACCATGGCAGCATATAGCTCCATTTTCCGGGATTCGCGGGCCTGCTCATCCGCAGTGAGTGAACGCCAGGGTTGCACTGTTGGATGAAGCTCTGAGAGAGTCTGATTTTCGGGAATTAAACCTGCTTTTTTGAGATTTTGCAGGTTTTCTTTTCTTAGAGCCTCATAGCCCTCATCATAAGCACCTTTATAACGGTTTAACTCATCTTCAGGAACCTGTAATGGCCAGTACGGACTGGTGTAGGCAGCGTAAATAAAGAAAGGCTTATCTTCCTTTTTGTCCTTCTCGAGGTAACTAATTATTTTATCGGTATAAAAGTCTGTGGAATATTGCCGTGCCGGCCAGGAAGTTAAGTTGCCATCATCATAATAACGGCTGTCTTCAGCCATGAAACCACGTCCGTCAAAGTGATTACCGCCACCATCTTCCAGTGCCCAGGAATGTTTGAAGCCTGCGCTGGCAGGACTGTATTGCGTGGAATATCCCAAATGCCACTTACCGGCCATCTAGGTATTATATCCGGCTTCTTGCAGGAGTTTTGGAAAAGGCACAATGCGGTCAGACAAATGATGCTCAAAACCCGGCGTATTATCGAGGATTTTAGATGGTAGTTGGTTGCCTATACCAGCGATATGATTGTTATTACCGCTTAATAACATTGCCCGGGTTGGCGCACACATTGGCGCGGTATGAAATTGAGAGAATACAGTGCCCCTTCCTGCCAGCGCATCAAGGTTAGGCGTTTTGATTCGACTGCCATGAACACCGATATCAGCAAAACCCAGATCGTCTGCAACGATGAGTAATAAGTTAGGCTGTCTGGTAACGTCAGTCGGGGATACCGAATCAACTTCTACGCCGGGCTGCTCATTATTACAGGCGGTCAGGCTCAGAATACTCACTGCACAGCCCACTATCATTTTTAACTTCATAATTTCTTCCCCAGATAGTCACAAATATTAGCGTCATGAAGAAGAGATTATCTATGTAGGCATCAAATGAATAATCAGAATTACAAACAGGCTACATTAAATTAACAATTAATAGGGGTGGTTCGGGTTGAAAAGTGGCCAAACGATTACTATCGCAGAGTACTGTAGTCTTCCATATCCTGACGCTTATCAATTTTGTGTTGATCTTCTGAGCGTCCTTTTCTCCAGTAACTGGTGAGGTAAACCTGACTGCGTGGGATCTTAAATTGTTCATCCAGTTCAGAGCGTATCACCCGCATAGACGAAAATTCACAGGCCGCCCAGACTGATGGCAAGCCAGATAACCATTCAATATCATGCAGTGCACTGGCAAGCGCATGATGGTCTTCAGCTTTAATTTGTATAATCTGGATACCTGGTGGCGTGGTAATACGGAGGTCTGTAATCTCATCTTCAACAGCCAGAATCACATATCCCTGAGAGTCAGCCGCTAAGGCTTCAACCTGAGCACTAATCGCGGGTAATGCAGTCAGATCTCCCATCAGTAACACCCAGTCACCCTGCTGTGAGATATTTTTCGAAAAGCCCGGGCCTTGTACCGCTATCTTGTCGCCGATTGTGGCAGTACTTGCCCAATAGGAAGCTGGCCCATCTTCAACCGTGCCACCATGCAGCATAAAGTCGATAGTGAGTAACTGATGTTGCTGGTCAAAATGACGTACCGTATAAGTGCGCACTAAAAGTTTCTGCTTAGAGTCAAGAGTGCAATGTACCGGCTCACCAAATTGATTAAATAACAGCTTTAAATAGCTGCCGGGCGGCGTGTTGGCAAACGGTTGTAAATCCTTGCCAGTAAAGACAATGCGTTTCATCCCCGCACAAAGGGAATTAACCGAATGGACTGTTAATACATAACGATTAGTTTTTTTCATACTACTCAACTTTCTGGAACTCAGGCTGATGTCAGTAACAATCCATTAGCCACCAGCACACTTAGTGTTTTATCCCTTTCGAACCCTGCGTTTTCAGCTCCAGGAGTAAATAATGGAGGCTGCTTTCCAAAGCCTTCTTCTAACCCCGGATCCGGTTGCCATGAGACTAACGACAAATCGGCTCCAGTTTGCTCTGCGATCTCTTCTACCAGTTCAGTCATCCCCACTCTCAACGCTGGCAAAGTGACCACCCGGTTAGTCGGCATCAAAGCACTGTCTAGCTGACTGGCATGAAACAAGTTTAATGCACATTGTTGAACGGACATTAACCACATTGTAGCTTGTTCTGAAACCGGTGAAATGAAAGGCTCTTTGCAGGCCAACAGATGAAAAACATTACTTAGAAACGCCGATTTCAAGCCGTTCTTTGCCAGCGGTCTGGCAATGATACCCGGCAGGCGTACAGCTACTGAATCAACCAAACCTCTGCGACTTAAATCAGCCAAAGCCAGTTCTACCATAGCCTTGTGAGCGCCATATGTCATGGCTGGCACTATTGGGCTGGCATCATCAACCACTTCTGGCATGGGCGCCCCCAAAACAGCAATGGTGCTGGTAAATACAATTCGCGGGCAGTTGTCCTGGGCGGCAGCACGTTCAAACATCGCGAGGGTTGCATCAAGGTTAACCGCTTTAGACAGTGCAGGATCCTGTTCTGCCGCCCCGCCCGGAACCGCAGCCAAATGAAATAAAATATCACATGGGCTGGCAAACACTTCATCAAGCACGCCGGGGCCCTGCAGACTGTTTTCTATTAGTGTTACTCTTTCCGCAGGCAAAGTAAGATGCGATAGCACATTATCAATTAGCACTAAATGCCAGTCGGTTTGCTTTGCCAATACCTCACATAACTGCCTGCCAACAAAACCACCTGCACCGGTCACAATAACCCGCTTCATACTTACTCCCGTAATACGTACATCATGTCATATGCACTATCATAAACGCCCCCTTTATTAATGCCTCATTCGTTTTACCGATACATTCTATTAATAATTGCAATGCGAATTATCCCCTGTTCCAATTGACAGACTTCATCCTCAGGCGCACTATTTTGCATAGCTATGCAATCACATCTAAAAATTATTAGTTACTGTTTTGTATATAGTTTAAATATTCTCACCGAAGGTATTTATGGGTGAAACAACACTTCATTTTTGCCAGAGTAGCCAAAACAAATGTTAAATATTTGTTTTATTTTCAACGGGATAAAATGATGATTCATGAAGTCGCTGAACTAACCGTCTCCCCGCAGGATATGCAGGCATTTGAACAAGCGGTTAACGAGGCCGCACCTCACTTTCAGGCAGCAGAAGGTTGTCACGCACTGCGACTCGAAAAAGTTATCGAGCACTCAGGTCAATACCGGTTGATTGTCGCTTGGGAAAGTGTTGAGGCGCATATGGTGACATTTCGTGAATCAGCCGGATTTCAGGCCTGGCGTTCACTAGCAGGGCCATTTTTTACTGAGCCACCAAAGGTATATCACCTGGAACTGGTGGTAGCAGGATTCTAACCGTGACAATCAGCGTTAAAAATGTGCCTGCTGCCATGGACGTTGCCCGGTTAGCCGGTGTTTCACAATCTGCGGTGTCAAGAGCATTCACCAACGGTGCCAGCATATCAGCCAAAACCCGGGCAAAAGTCATGGCGGCTGCAGAGGAATTGGGCTACCGGCCCAATCAACTGGCCCGTTCCTTATTACGCGGCCGTTCGCAGTTGATAGGCGTGGTACTGGGCAATATGGAAAACCCTTTTTTTCCACTGGCTCTGGACACCTTAACAAAGCAACTGGACGTCCACGGTCATAAAACACTGGTTTTCACCGGTGAAGCAAATCAACAGGCCGACACGTCCATTGAAGACATGCTTAATTATCGGGTTGACGCATTGATTCTGATGGCTACCACCCTCTCATCGTCTCTGGCCGAACGTTGCCAGGCCGCTGGCATACCGGTGGTCTTTGTTAACCGTATAAGCCATGTAAAACGATGCAGTTCGGTCATCGGGGATAACCAACATGGTGCAAGACTGATCGCCCGGCATTTGGTCGATAATGGGTATCAGCGAATTGCATTTATGGCCGGCATTGAAACCTCTTCTACCAGCCGCGATCGGGAACAGGCCTTCATCGATGCTTTGATTGCTTTAGGAAGATCAAAACCAATGCGCGTTGTGGGCCACTTTAACCGTACTGGCGGCATGCAGGCAATGCGGAAACTGCTTGAGCAAGGTGACCGCCCTGATGCCGTTTTCTGCGCTAACGATCATATGGCCATGGCGGCCATCGATGTCGCACGCTACGAATTTTCACTGGAACCAGGCAAAGACATTGGTGTGGTGGGCTTTGATGATATTCCACAAGCTCAGTGGCCTGGTTATGACTTAACGACTTACTCACAACCACTTCATGAACTCATTGGTCATGCTGTAGAGAGAGTACTGTCACAAATCAACCTTGATGAAGCGGTTCACACCGTGGTGAAAGGTAATTTAATTTTGAGATCCAGTACAGACGCTAATTATTAGCGGCTCCCTGTACCCTACATTAACCTTGGAGAAGAAAATGGCAACCTGGCTAAAACGCGGCGCCGCCGCTGAATATAAAGCAGACGTGGACCGTAAGGTCCGTGACATCGTAGAAGGCACTCTGGCCGACATAGATGCTCGCGGTGATGCAGCAGTACGCGAGCTGTCAATTAAATTTGATAACTGGGATCGGGAAGATTACCGTTTGACTGACGCTGAAATTCAGGCTTGCATCGATACCCTGTCACCTCAGGATTTAAAAGACATCGAATTCGCTCAAACACAAGTACGTAACTTTGCCCAAATTCAGCGTAATTCAATGAAAGACGTAGAAGTTGAAACCATGCCAGGTGTGATACTTGGTCATAAAAATCTTCCGGTAAACGCTGCTGGTTGTTATGTACCTGGCGGTAAATACCCTCTTCTGGCATCTGCCCATATGTCGGTTATTACTGCGAAAGTCGCTGGTGTACCAAGTGTTATCACTTGTGCCCCACCCTTTAAAGGGAAACCCGCTCCGGCAATCGTTGCCGCACAGGCTCTTGCGGGTGCTGATGCAATATACGCATTGGGCGGTATCCAGGCTGTTGGCGCAATGGCACTCGGTACAGAGTCGATTTCACCGGTTGATATCCTGGTAGGTCCGGGTAACGCGTTTGTTGCCGAAGCGAAGCGTCAGCTTTACGGTCGTGTTGGTATTGATCTGTTCGCAGGTCCAACTGAAACCTTAATCATCGCTGATGAATCCGTTGACGGCGAAATGTGTGCAACGGATATTCTGGGTCAGGTAGAACATGGTCCCGACAGCCCGGGAGTACTGCTGACCAACTCCGAAAAACTGGCTCGCGAAACCATGGCGGAAATTGAACGTCTGCTGGAAGTTCTACCGACTGCGGATCATGCCCGCAAAGCTTGGGAAACCTATGGTGAGGTTATTGTCGCAGACAGCTACGAAGAGATGGTACAAATTGCCGATGACATTGCCAGCGAACACGTACAGGTTATGACTCAGGATCCGGACTATTTCCTGAATAATATGACGAACTATGGTGCTTTATTCCTCGGCCCACGTACCAACGTAGCCTATGGCGATAAAGCGATTGGTACTAACCATACGCTGCCAACCAAAAAATCAGCGCGTTATACCGGCGGTCTGTGGGTCGGTAAATTCCTGAAAACCTGTACTTACCAAAAAGTGACCACGGATGAAGCATCCGCACTGGTAGGTGAGTATTGTTCACGTCTTTGTGGACTGGAAGGTTTTGCTGGTCATGGTGAACAAGCTAACCTGCGTGTTCGTCGTTATGGTCAGCAGGACGTACCTTACGCAGGTACTGCATCACCGAGCGATAAAACCAAAGCCTAAGGAGAACACCATGAGTACTGTCGAGCTTCCAGCAATGCCTAGTTTTAGTTTGTCGGGAAAACGGGCAATAGTAACCGGTGCCGGCCGCGGTATTGGCTCTGCCATTGCTGCCGGTATGGCAGAAATGGGAGCCGAGGTAACTCTGGTGGCGCGCAGCGAAGGCGAAATTACCGCCGTCGCTGACGCTATCAACGCCTGCGGCGGTCGCGCAAGTGCTGTTACACTGGATGTCAGCGATCTATTTGCCGTTGACCGCTTTTTTGAAGAACGCGATGCCTTTCATATCCTGGTAAACAATGCGGGGACTAACCGCCCCAAGCCTATGATGGAAGTTAGCCAGGACGATTACGATGCGGTGTTGGATCTCAATTTGAAAAGCGCCTTTTTCGTCGCTCAGGCCTGTGTTAAAAAGATGATTGACGCTGAAATTAAAGGCTCATTAATTCACATTGGTTCACAAATGGGGCATGTGGGCGGCCCCAACCGTTCCTTGTATTGTGCCTCTAAATGGGCAATGGAAGGTATGAATAAAGCCTTTGCGCTGGATTTAGCCCAGTATGGCATCCGTTCAAATACCATTGCTCCCACCTTCATTGAAACGCCACTCACCAAACCATTTTTCGAGGACAAAGCCTTTTTAGCCTCAGTCCTGGAGAAAATTAAGATTGGACGCATTGGTAATGTACAGGATTTAATGGGAGCAGCTGTCTTTCTGGCCAGTGATGCATCAACCTTAATGACTGGCACCAGTATGGTGGTCGACGGTGGCTGGACTGCAGAGTAAAGATAAGTAATGAGTAATATACCTGAGTTTTCATTTCACCATGGTGGCGTTAGCGTACCGGATCTGGACGCAGCAATCGCCTGGTATGGCGACACCCTGGGATTTGAACTGGAGCGGCGCTTTTTTATTGAAGCAGCTAACGCCCATGTTGCCATGGTAAAACGTGGCCCGCTTCGTTTTGAAATTTTTGAGGTCGCCGGTGCCTCCCCCTTGCCTGAGGAACGCCGTCACCCGCCATCTGATGTAAAAACCCACGGAAACAAACACGTCGCGTTTATTGTGGACGATTTGGAAGCGTTTTTAACCGTTATGGAAGAAAAAAAAGCAGACGTTGCTTTTGTGGTGCGTGAGAAATTTGGTAAAGGTTGCTTTATCCGCGATTGTGCAGGTAACCTGATTGAATTTGTTGAAGAAAACAAACCTTAAAAAATGACACTGCAGTAACAAGGGATGAAGCTTTCATCCCTTTGTCGTTTCAATTACCAGGCGATGGCACCGGCATCAACAGAAAAATCTGCGCCGGTCACAAAAGAAGCTTCGTCGCTGGCCAGATAAACCGCGCACCAGGCGATATCCTCAGGCTGTCCTAACCGTTTCAGCATATTTTTCGCCATCACAGCATCCAGAAATCCCGGTTGCTCGATAACTGGCGCTGTGGCGCCCGTAACAATTAATCCCGGAGAAATAGTATTGGCACGCAGTTTAAACGGTCCGCCTTCCATCGCCAGTTGACGGGTAAGTGACAACACGCCGCCTTTGCCAGCACAGTGTGCCAGGGCCGGCGAGCCATCCAGTGCCATGTAGGCATTAGCCGATGCAAAATTAATGATCGAGCCCGACTCACTCGCTTTTAAATGCGGCCAGGCTGCCTTACATACCAGAAATACCGAGTCCAGTTCAGCACGCAATGTCAACTGCCATTCTGCATAATCCAATTCTTCAATCCATTTAAAAACGGCGGTAGCCGCCGCATTAACCAGAATATGCAGCGCTCCATGCTCCGCAACGACCTGATCAACCATCTTATTTACCTGGCTTTCGTCAGTAAGGTCTACCGCTTGGGAAAAGTGAATGGTTAACCCTTCCTCAGCGGCTTCAGCAACCGTATTCTGAGCGCCTGGTGCATTCAGATCTGTCCCTACAACGATTGCTCCCTGACGGGCAAACATCAGTGCACAACCTTTGCCTATCCCACTACCGATACCGGTTACCAAGGCAATCTTACCTTTCAGCCGATCCCCTTTCTTAATCCTAAGCTTGTCATTTTGTTCCATAGTAAACCCTAAGTACTCTTTTTTGTCAGATTATCAAAGGGCCAGACAACAAACATTAATTTAACAATCCGATTTATCAATACACTAAATTCATCTCCAAAATAGGCCGCCACACCTTGCAGTATATATGTGTTATCGCATCGACAAATATCGACTATCCGAACTACCAATTTTTAAAATATTGTTAACTGCTTTAGCGTTCAGCTTGTGAATATTGTGTAAACAATTTATTCAGAGAATGTGGGGCAGTGCCAGTAATACAGGCATTATCAGGACAACCTGCCGGGCAGTCTAAACTTCTGTCAGAAGTCTGACCGGTTAAAAAAAATAACAATGTCCAGCGCCACAATAGTTAATTTCAATGCAGGAAAACACTATGAAGTTAAAACACTTGTCAGCATCAGTGGCTGTCGCTTTACTTACTAATTCCACCATGGCTCTGGCTCAGGAAGAAAATACAAAAGAAAGTAAAGCAACAGAAGTCGAGCAAATTGTCGTAACGGCTAATTTTAAAGAACAGTCGTTACAAGAAACCGGTATGGCGATAGATGCGATTAGCGCTGACCGCCTGGCGAAAGAAAACATTACCAGTGCTGCTGAACTTGCTACCCTTGTTCCCGCTTTGACTATTACCAATAGCGGTGGTATTGCCTCACAGGTTTATATGCGTGGTGTGGGTAACAAAGCGAACAACAACTACCTTGATCCAGCCATTATCCTTACCTATGACGGCGTCGCACTCGCCCGCGGCAGTGCAACGGCAATTGGCGGTTTTTTCGACCTGGCCCGTGTTGAGGTACTTAAAGGTCCGCAAGGAACCTTATATGGCAAGAATGCTACCGGCGGTGTTTTAAACCTTGTTCCTGTAAAGCCCAAGCTGGAAGAAACATCAGGTTTTGTCTCGGGGTTACTGGGTAATTACGGGGCCTCCAATATCAGTGGCGCACTTAACCTTCCCGTTAGTAAAAACAGCGCGGTGCGCATTGCGGCAAATAAGATAAGCCGCGATGGTATCAATAAAGATGGCACCAATGATGATGATCGCACCACTGTGAGAGTACAGTACCTGCATGAGTTTGGTGATGAGTGGAGTCTGCGCATCGCTGGTGATATGACAGACATTGGTGGTGTCGGCTTTAATACACAAGCTATGGGCGCATACGATCCTGATTTTAATTATATTCCCAGTGGGCTGGATGTGACCGAAGGCCCTGCTTCTGAGGCGTCCAATGCTTACCGGAATGGCGTGCTTTCCGCCCCGGGTTTTGGTTACCTGAATTCGATTGACGGCGATGAGTTGTATACCGATGCAACACTAAAAGGAATTAACGCGGAACTCATTTATCGCGGTGAAGATTTTACCATGACCTTTATACCTGCCTGGCGTAAATCAGAACAGGATTCACGTTTTGTAGGTCCGGGCTTTAATTCCGGTTGGTGGCAGAATTCAGCTGAGCAACGATCTGCAGAATTACGATTTGCAGGCATGGTTGGCGATAACATCGATTACATCGCTGGTTTATATTATTTCGATGAAGACCTGACCGGTAATAATACCTTTAACCAGGAGTTTGTGCTGCCGTTTCAGGACTATACCTCCAGCGGTACCTCTAAAGCCATTTTCGGCGAATTGACTTATCATATAAACGATGAAATGCGCTTAATTGGCGGGGCTCGTTTTACTAAGGACGAAAAAGAACTTACCGGTGAGATGAATAACTTCATCACATTCTGTGGTGGCTTACCACCAGCTTTAATAACGCCTCCGGCCTCTTTTGAACAAGGCTGTCATATTGAGGGTAACTTACCGCATTATCCAACGCTTGATACACCGGCTGAAGCCAGCCAGTGGTTAGTGGATAATGGCTGGGCCAGCAACTTTATTGAAATTCCGCCGGGTTATCTGATTCCACTGGATAACGGTGTCGGTCAAATTCTTAACGCAATCAATGTAACGGATACGTCTTACTCCGATAGCGAGCCAACCTTCAAGATTTCTTATGAGTGGGACATAACCAACGATTCAATGCTTTATATGACCCTGGCAACCGGTTATCGCTCAGGCGGCCTGCAACCCGCTACGAATGAGCCTTATGAGTCAGAGTTCATTAAAGCGTATACGCTGGGTGCAAACAATATCTTCCTGGATGGCTCTCTACAGTTAAATGTCGAAGCGTTTTACTGGGATTATGAAGACCAGCAGATTTCATACTTCAACGTGAATGAGCAAAACGTTCTGGAAAATACTACTACGAATGTCGGCGCCTCAACCAACAAGGGGTTTGACGTTGACGCACTTTGGCGTGCGACTGAAAACACAACGATTACAGCCAAAGTACAGTATCTGAAAGCAACTTATGATGATCTGAAATTTACCACGTCGCCACCTCGTCACAATATAAACTGCCCGATGGATGTAGTGGGGGCTCTGGATGATGGTACACCGGTAATGGAATTTGATTGTTCTGGTAATCAGTCAATCTACTCACCTGAATGGTCCTATCAACTCGGCGTAGAACACGTAGTGCCATTTAATACAATGAACCTGGTACTGGCGCTGGATACACGCTGGCAGGATGATCAGGTGTCTGGTTTTAATAACCTTGCCCATGAAAACATCAAGGCCTATTCAACCACTAATATTAACGTGACCCTGGAAGACGTTGATGGTGACTGGACCGTTGGCCTGTTTGCTCACAACCTGGAAGACAAGCACCGACTGACCTCTACTCAGACCCCGTTATTAGGGGTAGCTATGGGCCAGTACGGTCTGGATATGACCTACGGCATCCGGGCTACAGTACACTTTTAATCTCAAATGGTTCCCCCCCGTTCGCGAAAAAATTTAGGACGGGGGGAGAACCAAAACCACCTCTAACAAACTGTATTTACTAAATAAAATATTCATTTGTTACCGCAATAAGTGCTATCAGCACAACGAATTTGTGAACTCAGGTGAAGCATTTACACTGCTATTTTATTAGATACATGTTACAGATATGAAAGTGAGACGTTAATGGGTAGACTAAATGACGTGCGCCGTGTAGTGACCGGACACAATAAAGACGGCAAAGCAATTTTTAAAGATGATCAAAAATTCGAAACCAAACTGGTCAAAAGTGGTGACGCAGAGTTTGCGCTAATCTGGACTGCGCCTGACCTTCCGGTAGACAACAATGACGAAACTGATGGTCGCTTACGTGATGCCGGTTTAACACTTAACGGTGGCTCTGTCATACGCGTCGTCGATATGTTGCCCGGCAAGGAGTCTCCATTTCATCGTACCAACAGCCTTGATTACGGCATTGTGATGTGTGGTGAGTTAGAACTTGAGCTGGACGATGGGCAAATAACCCTGCTGGGCGCGGGTGATATCGTCGTGCAACGAGGCACTATTCACCTGTGGCGTAACCCCAGTGAAACCGAAGTATGCAGAATTGTGTTCATTTTAACTGAAGCTACTGCAGCTGAAGTGAATGGCGAACCTCTTCCAGAAAAACACCCTTAAGCAGTCAGGAGCGTTTTCAGATGTCCAATTATGATGTAATTGCCATGGGTGCGGGCCACAACAGCCTGACAACCTGTGCGTATTTAGCCAAAGCAGGTAAAAAGGTGTTACTGCTTGAGCGTCATGGCTACGCCGGTGGCGGTGTTGCCACCCAACAAATTTTAACACCAGGCTATCATCACGATCTGCATTCCAGTGTGCACATCATGATCCAGGCTAACCCCATGATCACCAATGATGAGCTGGATTTGTTCGCTAAATATGGCATGAAGTACAAGTATTCTGATGTGCCTCATGCAACTATATTTGCTGATCAATCAGTATTAATGACTTATCAGGACCTGGATAAAACCTGCGAATGTATGGCCAAAGTTTCTCCTCAGGATGCAGAAGCCTATCGCAAATTCGTTCAGCTAGGTCAAACCATGCTTCCTATGATTATGCCAGGCATGTACAAGCCACAACCTCCCCTTGGTGCGTTAATGGCGATGCTGGACAGCAGTGAAGAAGGCCGTCTGATGATGGACTTTATGCAACGTAGCAGCCTGGAGATTATCAACACCTGGTTTACTCACGACAAAGTCAAAATGCACATTGCCCGCGCGGTGTCTGAAAATCTTCAGTTACCGGATGAACTGGGAACAGGCATGGGTACCATCATGTTTACTGCCCTGATGCATACCTACGGTGTATCTCAGCCCTGGGGTGGTTCCGGTAAACTGTCAGAATCCATGGTCAAAGCCATTGATGCAACCGGCGGTGAAATTCGTTACAACAGCGAAATTAAACGCATCCTCGTATCAGGCGGAAAAGCCGTTGGCGTTGAGTTGATGGACGGCGAAAAAATCATGGCTAAAGATGCCGTCATCGGCTCCATGCATCCTCATAAAATCCGTCAGTTCGTTGATGGTGTGCAGGAACCCGTTCTTAAACGTGCAGAAAATGCCAGTCTGGCGGCGTTCAGTCTGTTTGTTTCTCATTATGATTTACGCGAACAAATCCAGTTCCACACTCCAGAAAAAGATGTGGAAAAAGCTATCATGCTGACCCTCTGTCAGCACGAGAACATGGCTGATATGCAGCGAGACTTTGATGCATTAAAACGTGGTGAACTGACTGACATCATGTTCTCCGCCGGCAATGACGAATCGAAAACCGATCCGACCCGGGTCCCTGAAGGTGCAGGCATGTGGCACAGTACCGGCTTTGCACCTTATGAGCTTTTCGAAGGAGGCACCTCTCGCTGGGATGAGTACAAGGAAGAGTACGGTGAAATTCGCCGTCAGCAACAAAGTAAATTTGTTTCTAACTTAAACAGCGACAATATCGTTGCCCATAAATTCTATTCACCTCTGGATTTAGAACGTAACTCACCAAACTCCATGGTTCGTGGCGATGTACATGGTGTAGCGCCCTATTTCTATCAAAGTGTGGGTCACCGCCCTACTCCGGATTTAGGCCAGTTCCGCATACCCGGGCTGGACAGCCTTTATCTGGTAGGTCCTTCAATGCCTCCTGCTGGTGGTGTTGTTGGCGCAGGTCGCGCTGCAGCAATGGTCATGTTCGAAGATTTCGGAATGGACTTTGACAGTACCTTTCAGACAGGCGAAGGCAAAGAGGTAATTCGTCAGAAAGCGCGTTCAACAGCACCGAAGGACGGCGCCATGCGTTTATTTGACGAGAACGATGCGGAGTTAATGCAGGTAAACAGCATAGAGACCGAGGACGATGAGCTCGTCATTAAAGGAAAGACCTTCGGGACTATGCCTTTGGTCGCTCGTCTAGGACCCGGTGACCTGCGCAGAGCAATGAAACTGGCCATAACACCCAAAAAGCTTGTTTCCATTATCGGCATGCTGTTTGGCAAAGACTAAACAGCACCACTCCCCCTTAGCGAGTAATAATTATGACAACAAGAACAGCGGGTACCCTACAAGGCATTATTTTAATACTGCCAATCACCTTAACTGTAATGGGGGCTGTGTTACTGGCTCCTATTATGCCCAAACTAATGGAAGCTTTTGGTGATATAGAGGGAGCTAACTATCTGGTACCGATGCTGATATCAATACCCGCCTTGTGTATAGCCCTTGGCGCCCCCGTTGCCGGCTGGCTTGCTGATAATATTGGTCGGCGTCGCCTGCTTATCTGGTCGATGGGCCTTTATTCAATCTGTGGTTTACTGCCCCTGGTTATTGATAATTACTGGCCATTGTTAATTTCTCGAATTGGTGTGGGAGTTTGCGAAGCAATAGTTATTACCTGCAGTACCACTCTGATCGGAGACTTTTTTACCGGTGATCAGCGCGATAAATGGCTCGGTAGTCAGGCTGCAATGGCTTCATTATCAGCGATGTGTTTGTTCCCACTGGCAGGTTTCCTCGGCTCAGAGTACGGCTGGAGGGGTCCATTTGCAATCTATGGCGTTGCACTGATAATGATGGCCGGAGTCATCTTTTTTACCTGGGAAATTGGTAAAAAAGAAGGACATCAGCATGATCTAATTGATCACAGTGCCAAAGGCGACGAGCCTACCGTTTTTCCCTGGTCGCACATGCTAAAGGTGTGCGGTTTTACACTGGTGGGTGGCGTGATGTTTTACATTTTGCAATTCCAGTTAAGTACGGCTTTGGGTACCTTTGACATCAATGATCCGGGTAAAGCCGGACTGTTGCTCGCCATTGCCAGTATTGGTGTACCTGCAGGGGCTATTGCCTACCGCTATGCTCATCATCATCTCTCGGTCAGAAATCTGGTTATACTTGAGTTCGGTATTCTAGCACTGGGCTTTTTTGGTATGTCGCAGTCGACATCGCCGGAAATGCTGATTGTTACGGGCTTTATTAATCAGTTTGGAGCAGGGTTATTATTACCTACCATGCTGACCTGGGCGGTTTCAAAGTTAGAGTTTACCGTTAGGGGCCGCGGCACAGGCATGTGGCAATCAACTTTCGCCATCGGCCAGTTTGCTTCCACATTAAGCTTTGCGTTTGTGCTGACTCAGGTAGGTGAGGAAAACTTTTTGCAGGCTTTTCAGGCCTTCGCTGTTGTTGCTCTGGTGATGTGTTTCATCGCTGTCTTTTTCGTCCAGAACAGCCGTGTCCAACCCGCTAAAGAAGTGTCTTCTCACTAAGGCTTGTAAAGCTTTAGTGCATGCACTAGTCACAAACACTGCCCTTCAGGTTTGTACTTGAAGGACTTTATCTTTTATGACTTAGAATTTCTAAGCCGCTTTCGCGATTTAAATGCCTCCGTAATCAAAAAAATTCCCTTGCTCTAAACAGGTGCTAACTATTTCAATTACTAAAAAGCCGGGGTGCTGTTTTAAACGCCCCGGCTTATTCTTGGTAAAACGATGTTTGAGTTATCGCTTTTACGCTTTAACCATTTTGTGATCAATCATACCGAAAACAGACTGACCCTCTGCATCTTTAACATCAAATTGCAGAGTTTCACCAAACTTCAAAAAGTCGGTTTTTACTTCACCTGTCTCAAGGATATCCAGCGCACGACGTTCGGCCAGGCAGGCAGAGCCTACTTCTTTCCAGCCTTTATTAGAGACTGTACCGGAACCTAACACCATGCCAGCTTTGATGTTGCGGTTATAAGCGATATGGCCTAGGATCTGACCAAAAGTGAAGTCCATCTCTCCACCATTTGGATTACCGAACCATTCACCATTGCGGCTTACGTGCATATCAAGGTGAATACCCCCCTCTTTCCAGGCATCACCAAGTTCATCAGGCGTAACAGCAACTGGTGCAAATACAGTGGCCGGTTTAGCCAGGATAAAACCAAAGCCCATCTGCAACTCGCGGAACAAGTGCTTACGCATACTCATGTCGTTTAACATGGTTACTAATTTGATATGCGACTCAATCTTATCGGCTGGCGTGCCTAAGGGAATATCATCAGTAATGACCGCGAATTCCCCTTCAAAATCGGCGTTATCTTCTTCAGTGATAAACGCGTAGTCTTCGTGAGGGCCCTTAAAATCGTCACTCTGACGCTGAATCAGGATAGGTATATTCGGATCTTTCTTAACGTCCAGATTAAAGGCCTTTTCCATGATATTGCCATGATTTAAAAAAGCCGATGCATCAATAAACTGATGACAGCGAGGCAGAGGCGCCATGGCCTGATAAGGGTCAAAAGTAAAACTGTTATGACATTTTCCATCATTAAGCGCTTCATAAAGACTCGATAACAGCCCCTCTACTTCTGACCAGTTTTCAATGGCGTATTGCATTGTCACGGCAATGTCTGCAGCTTCAACAGCCTGGCTCAAATTCTTCGACACAACGACTAACTTTCCGTCTCTTGTACCGTTCTTAAGGGTTGCTAATTTCATAAATTACTCCGTTAAAAATTTACGCCGCCGTCACAATTAATGACTTGGCCCGTGACAAAACCACATTCTTCCGACGTCAAATACAACATAGCGCCCACTAAGTCCTGGGGCTCTTCGGTTTGTTTGATTAGCTGAAGGTTGTTTTTCACGGCATCAAAAAGTTCAGGTGGTAAATTTTTTGCTGACTCTGGTGTGCGGGTAAGCCCCGGTGACAGTGCATTGACTCTCACCCCATTACTGCTGAATTCAGCCGCCAGTGCTCGGGTTAAACCAATACCAGCCATTTTAGTGGTTACGTACGCGCTGAACCCCGGCATTGGTGTACCGGTGGTACTGGACGCTATTTGCAGAATTCGACCATAGCCACGTTCCACCATCCCGCTACCAAAACGCTTAGCCAAAATGAAAGCAGCTTCAACATTGATGGCTTCAAACTTTTTAAACTCGTTAATATCCAAATCTGCTAGGGGAACCACAGGCATGTAGGCAGCATTATTAATAAGAATATCCACTCGACCGAAACCGGTTAATACATTTGCAGCAAATTGAGCGACCTGATTATTATCAGACAAATCGACAATTTCGCTGTAAACCCGGCGACCCAGGGCTCTGATTTCGGCTTCAACCTCAGAGGCATCCTTTATATCAGCGATGGCAATGTCACAGCCTCGCTGTGCCAGAGCCAGTGCAAACTCGCGACCTAATGCACCTGCAGCACCAGTAATGACGGCAATTTTGTTGTTGTGGCCTGCCATAAGTTTTACTCCTGAATTATTTGTAAACAAAGTGTAACAGCAGTTTTTTGCTGACACTATTCAGGAATACGGAGGCCTGTTATTTGTTGAACAAATAGTGGCGCAGGATAGTTCAGGGGGAACCAGCCAGGGGTCTATCGCTGCTAACAATAATGCTCTTTTGCTGTGGCAATAATTTGCTCACGCATCCATTTCAGACCCGGATCATGGTCTCGAAACTTGTGCCATTGTATAGCCCAGGTCACCTCAGGTAATTTCACCGGGACTGGCACTATTTTGATTGGTAAGAACTGTTGCCAGTGCTCAGCAAGATGACGATATACCGTAGCAATACGTTTGGTGCCCGGCAAAAACTGCGGGATTGCATTAAACGTTGAGGTTATAATTTCTGTTCGTGGTTCCAGGCCATACTCAACTTTTAGTAACAGCTGATCCTGGCTGGCCACACGGTTGGTGCCAAACTGCACCGTCACATGGCCTAATTTCATATAGTCTTCCAACGTCATCTGCTCGGTAACCTTACTATTGTTTTCGCAACCTATACAGACAAAGCCTTCAGAAAATAAATCAGTGGATGGGTGTGTTTCGTGAATTACTGCTCTTGGCATAATCATGAAATCCACATGCCCTCTTTCCAACTCTTCGGTGGGTTTATTGGTGGGCATAAAAAATTCCATTTGTATGCCAGGCGCTATTTCAGCTATTCGTTGGGCAACGTGGGTCATAAAAACCGACGCATTATAATCACCAATGTAAAATTTGAAGTTACGCATGCAGGATGCCGGGTCAAATTCTACCCCCCGTTCAACCGTCGCCTGAATTTGCATAAGAATGTTGTGTACGGGTTCAGCAAGGCTTTCACCGAGTGGAGTTGGTTGCATTTTAGACCCAACCCGAACCAGCAACTCGTCGTCAAAGAATTCACGCAAACGCGACAATGCACCACTGGTGGCAGGCTGACTCAGGCAAATGCGCTCTGCCGCCACAGTAATGCTTCTTTCCGTTAACAGTGCGTCCAGCGCTACCAGTAAATTCAGGTCAAGTCGATTTAATCGCACAATAACTTCCAATAAGAGTTTGATATCAAAATAGTAGAATACACATCAGTAACATATAAGCAACACCATGCAGCACTTCTTTACATTTGCCGTTAGAAACCGTTTCGCCAGACTAGTTTCCGTCGGTTATCACAGTGCCGCCGTCCACAACCAGCGTTTGACCTGTGGTAAATGCACCGGCCTGGCTGGCCAGATATAAAGCAGTTGCAGCAATCTCATCGGGTTCGCCAATTCTTCTGAGTGGTGTCATTTGTAAACGACGTGTCATGAAGGCCTCATTTGCCTGTAAATGCTGTGACAATGGCGTATTGATGAGGCCCGGAGCAATGGCATTGGCCGTGATGCCGTCAGGTCCGCACTGCACCGCATAATTCCGGGCCATCGACATAAGTGCCGCTTTAGCCACACTATAAAGTCCAAGCGCCTTGTTACCTCGCAGACCTGCAATACTGGCGACATAAATAAGCCGTCCCCCGCCTTTCTTTCGCATGGTCGGGATCACTGCGGTACTGAGCTGCTGACAGGCGAGTAAATTAATCTGCATTAATTGTTGCCATTGCGCTGGCGAACAATCTTCCAATCCACCCACCTGCCCTTCAATACCGGCACAATTAACCAGAATATCAACAGGTTGTCGGTGTAATAAATGACAAAGACCATTGACGCTGTCCGGGTCGGACAAATCAGTGATACGCGAATCAATATCGGTTTGCTCAGCGAGACTGACAGACAGCTTTGATAATGTGTCATCATCGCGATCTGTCAGCAACAAGCTGGCTCCGGCATCCGCAAACAGAGTGGCAATAGCACTGCCTACTCCCCCCGCCGCACCGGTTATCAGCGCACGCTTCCCTTCCAGGCTAAATAGCTGGGTGACGGCCAGCATGGTTAGATTGGTGCCATCAACGCACTCATCGAGAGCGCCATAATTTGCATATGCTCTACTTTTGAGCCTCCGGTTTGCTCGATTTCTCCAAGCCGTTTTGAGTTGGCGACGATCAGACTACAGCGCGTCCATCTGCGATCTTCAAAACGCTTCAGAATCTCTTCTACCGTACCGCCAGCTTTCACTTCATCGGCCAGAACGACTGCATCTTCATGGCCCATACCCGCGCCGGAAGCCAGGTGCGGCGTAGTGGCATGTACCGCATCGCCCATCAATAATACCCGGCCTTTGGACCAGGGGCGCTGCATAATCATACCTTCCAAGGGACGGGCCAGAATGCTGGAGTTTTCGTTTAACTCTGCTTTTACTTTCTCAATAACAGGGGCAGTGAATTCGGCAATTAAACCTTTTAAATGAGGCAACAGTTGCTCATCCGGAATACGAATCTTTTGGGGCTGCTGCTCGGTATAGTTGAGATACATATGAGTATTGGAAACCGGTGTGAAACCACATTTCCCGTTCGGACCATAAAATAATGCAGGACGATCCAGACCATGGCGTTCAACGACTGCTCGCCAGACTACCTGCCCGGTGTACTGTGGTGTAGGTGCATCAGGAAAGATCATCTGACGGGTTTTCGAAAACACCCCATCCGCTGCTGCGACCATATCGTAGTTATCTGATTCGCCGTTGGTAAAGGTAACCTCAACTGTGTCGCCTTTATCTTCAAGCGTTTCATAAGTATGGCCAAGAAGTACTTTTACACCGGCCTTTTTCGTTTCTTCTGCCAGAATTTTCGCCAATACCGGACGCATAATGCCGCCACCGCCAACAATGGAGCTGCCTGGTACTGCGGGAGTCGGAATTTGACGCAGATGGGTACCATCCGCAGTAAACATATCCACGTTCTGGCAAATGGCGCCATGTTGTTTAAATTGGTCAAGCACACCAATTTGCTCGATGGCTCTGAGCGATGGTCCGCTTACGGTTATTCCGGCACCATCGGTACGCCAGTTGTCATCCAGCTCAACCAAATGAACTTCAACGCCTTGCTGTTGAAGCAGAATAGCCGCTGACATGCCGGTAAAACCACCGCCAACAATAAGGATTTTCTTCACAGATTCGCTCATAACATTACTCACTTAAGTATGTGGCCACCATATCAGGTTACCGTTGCTGTCAACGGTGACCTTTTCAGGCGTTAAAAACTGGCCTTCACAGGGCCCCTGAATGCATTCACCACTGTTCAGGGTAAATAAAGCACCATGAGAACCACATTTTATATATTGCTTACTACCGTCCAGATACCTGTCGCGCCGCCATGCCATTGGCGCAGATTCATAACCCATGTGCGGGCAAGAATTTCGGTAAGCGACGATCCTGCTGGCAGTTAACCGAATGACAAATAATCGGTCCTGCGTTTCACTATCGGGGCGATACCCTTTGGATTCACCTGGTGGAATCTCTGCAAGTTCGCCAAGATAAACACCCTCACTCAATGAGGATCGCCTCCCGGCATCCAGTTAGCCGCCAGGGTAAAGTTAAAGATTTGAGATGCATCCGCTTCGGCCATTGTTTCACGAGGCACCCAGCTATCATCGTGTAAGTCCATATCGGCATCGTATTCCACATGCACGCCCATCGGACTGTTGAAATACCAGAAGTAATTGGAACCAAAGATATGGCGGCCAGGTCCCCAAAAACTTTCGTAGCCTTTATCCTGAAATCGCTTACCAGCTAGTAATAGCTCATTCGGGCCCGCGACGTGGAAGGTAAAATGCTCACAGCCCTGCATATGCGGCGGTGTTTCAATAATAAACAGGGTATGGTGTTCAAGGGTACCTGAAGGACGCAGAAACGGCCCTAACTGGGTGAAGCGATCCACTACTTTAAAGCCAAGCCTGTTAATGTAGAATGACTCCGCTTTTTTGCCATCGGGCACAAAATAAACAACATGCGATAATGATGCTGGAACGATATCGTATGAGGTATCAGCACCAATTTGATTTGGTCCGCGTACCGCGTCAAACCCTGGCGAATTCACCTGCTCGTTTTTGCCGTCAAAAGGTTTGCGGCAGGTCACCTGAAAACCCAGTGCAAAACCGCTGTCATCGACCGTGGTTAATTTGCCAGAAGCCTCTTTTCCAACCTCGCGGTCTTTACTTAATTCAGCCTCAATGGCATCCAAAGTGTCCTGATCAGCAACACCATATACGGTCTCACGTAACATTGAGCCGGTTGGCAATGGAGCAGGTAAGCTGGCATCGTCTCGATGCTTAATCACTACAGCTGTGCCATCGAGTCCTTCGAACCGGCCACCAGAGGCATCAACATTCAAAGGGATCAGGCCGTAGTCTGTCATGTACTGACAACATGCTTCGACGTCATCAACACCAAACACCAATTCATCAGGTCCGATAATATTCATATAACACTACTCTTCTAATGATTATTTATTTAAACCCAGTCTAATCAGAGATGAACCACTCTAGAAATTGTTTGCGCAGATACACTTTATTTACATTAATGATAACGATCAAATTAAAAATCAAAATACCAAAAATCAATCACTTAACTAAACGAACTCGCCCCACCAAAAAACCTGAACAATCGTTTCAATTAACAATTTTGACACAGTTCAAAGCGTACTTTGTTTTCCTTAGACTG